>NZ_BAAASM010000014.1:290628-425652 GCF_039532885.1 Streptomyces nogalater
TCGGGGCCGGCCGCCGCTGTCGTACCGCGTGTGGTGCTTACGCCACGGGCACCCGGGCCGCGACCACCGTGACCGAACGGTCGAGGCCGCTGAAGCGCAGGGCCTCCAGGACGGCGTCACCGGCGCCGTCCACGACGATCTCCGCGCCCGCGGGGAGCTGTTGCTGGGCGAAGGCCAGGCAGCGGGCGCCGCCGGCGTCCATCGACGTCAGCTCCGCCGCGTCCAGCACCAGCCGGCGCACCGGCTGCCGCGCGGCCTGGTCGATCAGCGAGCGCAGCCGGGGCACATCGTGTTCCGAGAGGTCGCCGGCGAGGTGAATGCTCGCGGTGGTTCCGGCGAAGCCCAGGTAGGCGTCGAAAGCCATGGTCATGTCCTTTCGTCGGGCGAGTGGCAGGACGGCCCCGTTCAGGAGCCGTCCGGGTGTGCGGTCAGGGCGACCGCCGTGTGGGGGGCCAGCCGGAGGGCGGCCGGTCCGTGGACGCGCCCGGGCGGCACCGGGGCCTCCGGCTCCGTGGCCGCGCCGGTGTCCAGGGACAGGCGCCAGTGCGTACCGGACGGGGGCGCCGGCGGTTCGACGGCGCGGTCGGCGCGGCCGGTGTTGACCGCGATGAACACGGTGTCCCGGACGCCCTCGGGAGGCTCCTGGTGCAGCAGGACGGCCAGCAGGGTCGAACCGTCACTCCAGTCCGGCTCCCCCGGCCGTTCCCCGTGCCAGCTCACCGGCGGCAGCTTCCAGCCCTCGGGCGTGACGCCGTCGGGGTGCCGGACGCGCCGGAGGACCGGGTGCGCGCGCCGGAAGGCGACGCACCGCCGGGTGAAGCGGAGGAGGTCCGCGTGGGTACGGGTGCCCGTCCAGTCCAGCCAGCTGATCGGGTTGTCCTGGCTGTAGGCGTTGTTGTTGCCCTGCTGGGTGCGGCCGAACTCGTCACCGGCGAGCAGCATCGGCACCCCCTGGCTGAGGAACAGCAGCGCCAGCGCGGTGCGCCGCTGCCGGTCCCGGGTCAGGAGGACGGCCGGGTCACCGGTGGGGCCCTCGTGGCCGCAGTTCCAGCTGTCCTCGTCGGGGATGCCGTCCGCGCCGCCCTCGCCGTTGGCGTGGTTGTGCCGCTCGTCGTAGGAGGTGAGGTCCGCGAGCGTCATCCCGTCGTGGCAGGTGATGTAGTTGACGGAGGCGGTAGCGGTCCGTCCGCCGTAGAGGTCGGGCGAGCCGAGCAGGCGCGGTGCGAAGGCGGCGGCGCTGCCCGGGCGGCCGAGGAGGAAGCGGCGGATGTCGTCCCGGTAGCGGGCGTTCCACTCGCTCCACCGCCCGTAGGAGGGGAAGCCGCCGGTCAGGTCGAGCCCGGTGGCGTCGGTGGCCTCGGCGACGAGGAGCCGGTCGGCCAGCACGGGGTCGTGCGCGATGTCCTCCAGCAGCGGCGGGTTGTCGAGGAGTTCGCCGTCCTGCCCGCGCGCCAGGATGCACGCCATGTCGAACCGGAAGCCGTCGACGCGGTACTCGGTCGCCCAGTGGCGCAGGGAGTCCAGGATCAGGGCCCGGGTCCTGGGGTGGTTGGCGTTGACGGTGTTGCCGGTGGCGGTGAGGTTGCGGTAGCCGCCGTCCGGGGTCATCAGGTACGACGCCGGCCCGTCGAGACCCCGCAGGGACTGGGTCGGTCCGCGGTGGTCGCCTTCGGCGGTGTGGTTGAAGACCACGTCGAGGACGACCGCGATCCCCGCCTCGTGCAGCGCCCTGACCAGTTCCTTGAGTTCCCTCGCCGCCGCGTCCGGGGTGGGCGTCGCCGCGTAGGCGGCCTTGGGCGCGAAGAAGCCGACGGGGTTGTAGCCCCAGTAGTTGAGCAGCGGGGCGCCGGTCTCCGGAGAGGTGTACGTGTTGTCCGTCTCGTCGAACTCGAAGACGGGCAGCAGCTCGACGCAGTTGACGCCGAGGCCGAGCAGGTACGGGATCTTCTCGCGCAGGCCGGCGTAGGTGCCCGGGCGCGCCACCTGGGAGCTGGGGTCGCGGGTGAAGCCGCGGACGTGCAGCTCGTAGACGACGAGGTCCTCCGGGGCGGTGCGCGGCCGCCGCGTACCGCCCCAGTCGAAGGTGTCCTCGCCGATCTGTGAGCGGTAGCGGGGCCGCTCGCCCCAGGCGCCCCCGCCCGCGAGCCCGCGCGCGCGGGGGTCGAGGAGCACCGGGGCGGCGGCGGTGCCCGCCCCGGTGCCGACGCGGTAGCCGTAGTGGAGCTGTTCGACGCCGGGCCCGGAGACGGTGACGGCGAAGACGTCGCCCGTCCTGCCGTCCTCGGGGAACGGCAGTTCGGCGACGACATCGCCGCTCTCCGGCGCCATCAGCACCAGCCACAGCGCCCGGGCGCCGGGTGCGCACACGGCGAAGTTGACGCCCGTGGGGACCACGGTGGCCCCCAGGGGCGCCGGCCGGCCCGGGCGGGTGCCGAGGCCGGGCTCCGGTAGCCGGCCGTCGTGCGGCGCGGACGTGCGGCCCATGGTCACGACCGGACGGGGCGCAGCCGGACCCGGACGGTGCTCCTGTCGCCGGTGTCCGGCAGCGACACCGTCATCGACCGGGCGTCGAAGTCGGTGTGCGGAGCGCCGTCGACACGCACCGACTCCAGCTCCACGCGCCCCGGCGGCAGCACGTCGGGCGCGACGCGCAGGAGCCGCTGCGGGAAGTCCGCGCCGGCGCCGGGCCGGAACCACAGGTCGAGCGGTTCGCGGTGGACCAGGAGACGGGTGTAGACCTCGGCCAGGTAGGCGAGTTCGGCCTTGTGGTACATGCTCATCGCGTGGCTGCCCTTGAGGCGTTCGTCGCCCACCAGGTAGGGCAGTCCGTCGGCCAGGACCGTGAAGTGCACGCCGCCCTCGTCGTGGTCGAGGAAGAAGGAGTTGTAGAAGGCCGACGCCTCGCGGGCGTGCAGCAGCGCGTCCTGGTCACCGGTGTGCCCGGCCAGCACCAGGTAGGCGAGGATCGCCTGCTCCTGCTGCCACCAGGTCTTGCGGTCGTGCCAGACGAAGGGGTGCCGGCCGCGCTCCGGCAGCCGCTGGACCATGTCGTACCAGCCGCCGCGCTGCGGGTCCCGGCCGACGTCGGGCATGGTCGCGCCGATCCGCTCCGCGAGCGCCAGGTACTCGCGCTTGGGCATGGTGGCGTTCATCCGCATGAGGTTCCAGGCGATCTTCAGGTTGTGCCCGACGACGGCGCGGTCCTGCTGCCATCCCCAGGTGGTGTCGGGTGTCCAGTCGGCATGGAAGCGTTCGTTGACGAAGGGGCTGTTCCTGTCCGGCATATGGGTGACAATCATGTCAAATGTATGTTCGAGTATGCGGCGGTAGCGCTCCTCCCCGGTGGCGAGGAACAGGTTGAAGAGGTAGGCCGGGGCGTGGTCGCCCACCGAGTTCCAGTTCTTCCGGGAGCGGTTGGGTCCGAGGGCGTCGCTGTGCGGGCTGAGCGTCACCGGGTCGATGTGGGAGAAGTAGCCGCCGAGTTTGCGGTCCGCGAAGTAGCGTTCGAAGAGCCGCACCGTGCCCTCGATGTCGGCGCGGATGACCGGGTCGCCGGTCAGGCGGTACGTCTGGGTGAGGCCCACCAGCGCGTAGATCTGCTCGTAGGCGGGGATGGCCCGGTAGTCGTCGCCGAACTCGGAGGCGAACAGCTTGCTCTCGCGCGGCCCCCGCACATCGATGCCGTGGTACCAGTAGACGACGTCCTCGGCCGGGTCGCTGAAGCGCATGTGGTCGTGCAGGTACCTCGAACCTCTCTCGGCCACGTCCAGGAAGTCCTCCTCGCCGGTGAGCATGTAGGCGGTGGCCATGCCGTAGACCATGCGGGAGATCGTGTCGGTCTCCTGGACGTGGCGCCCGGTCTTCGCGCCGCCCGCCCGGATCTCGGTCCGGTAGTCGGCGAAGTCGACCGGGCCGGTGCCGAACTGCGAGGTGCGGTAGAAGGACGCGAGCCGGCCCAGCTGGGAGGTCCACCAGCCCGCCCTCTCGTACGGCGGCGTGCCGCCGGCCTCGGTGACGAAGATCAGCTCGGTCGCCTGGTAGTGCAGTTCCCCGCCCTCCGGGTACACCGGCCCGTAGCTGAAGAGGAAGGCGCCGGGGCGCAGGTGCTCGTCCATGCTGCCGGTGGCGTCCTGGTAGGGCTCGCCCAGGTTGCGCATCCGGTGGGCGTAGGTGACGTCCGTCAGGTGCACGGTGACGAGGCGCCCGTCGAGGGTGCGCAGTTCGACCTCGCGGCCGCGGCGCCCCACGACGTAACCGGCCGTGCGGTCGGAGAAGGTGAAGGGGACCGCGGCGGTCGGGCCGGCGTTCACCGCGCCACCGCCGGGTCCTGCTTCGCCGCCGCGAGGAGTTCGATGACCGCGCGGGCGAGCAGGTGGCGCTCGTCCACGGTGCGCGAGGTCACCAGGTCGCCGTCGACGACCAGGTCCTGGTTGGTGTAGACGGCGCCCATGTTGCGGACGTCGCCGACCAGGTTGTTGTGGGCGGTGACCCGCCGGTCGCGCATGCTGTCGCGGGCGGCCGACATGAGCAGCAGGCCGTGGCAGGAGAAGGCCTTGATGAGGTGCGGGAGGCGGAAGGCGCGGCGCAGGAGGTCGACGGCGGGCGCCTGCCGGGTCACGTCCTCGCTGTAGCGCAGGCGGTCGGCGACCATGCCGGAGGGCACGATCAGGGCGGAGTACTGGGAGAGTTCCCCGTAGTCGAGGCTCTCCAGGTCGTTGTGGACGGTCACCTCGGCGCGGTAGTCGTGCCCGCGGAAGGTGAGCGAGGGGCGGCCCCACAGCCGGGTCAGCAGGACGACCTCGGCGCCCTCCTCCAGGAACCGGTGCTGGTAGTAGGCGATCTCGTCCTCGACGAAGTCGCTCTCCATCAGGATGCCTATCCGGCGGCCGGACAGGCGCCCGGGAGGCAGGATCGTGGACGGTGTCGCGGTGGTCATATCGGTCGGTCCTCTTCCGTTCGTCGGTCGGAGCGGGTCGGTGCGGTACGAAGGCGGCGGGCCGGTCCGGGCTCCGGTACGAAGGCGGCGGGCCGGTCCGGCACGGAGAAACGAAGGGGGCGGCCCGGGGCGGTGATGTGCAGGCCCCGGGCCGCCGGGGGCGGTGCCGGCTCAGGCTGGCTGCGGAGCCGGCTGGTGGAACGCCATGGTGCGGATGCGCGGTACGCCGTCCTGGAGGACGACCCACCACGTCTGGCGGGCGAGCGGGGCCGGGGCGTCGGGCGACGAGCCGGGGTCCTGGAGGGTGACCTGGGCGTGGACCGGGGAGACCACCCGGACGCGGACCTCGTCCGCGCCGGGGCGGTCGTCGCAGAGCGCGGCCTGGCCGCCGCTCTCCCCGTACCAGTGCCTGAAGTCCTGGGCGCCCCGCACGATGCGGCCCGGCAGCTCCACCAGCAGGCCGTTGGCCAGGTGGGGCAGCAGCTCCTCCACCGGTGCCCGCCGGGCGAGCGCCGCGCGCCACTGGTCGACGAGCCGGTGGACGGCGTCCACGGAGAGTACGGACCGGGAGGGGGCAGATGTCATGGTGATGTCCTTTCGGGTGCGCGCTCGAGCGCCCTCAGTCGGTGGCCAGGTCGATGAGGTAGGGGCCCTGGTGGGCGAGCATGGTGCGCACCGCCTGCTCCACCTGGTCCGGCCGCTCCACCCGCTGGGCGGGCACGCCCATGGACTCGGCCAGGGCGCTGAAGCGGAGTTCCGGATCGGACAGGTCGAAGGCGTCCGGCCCGGCGTGCGGCGGGATGCCCAGCTCGCGCCAGTACTGCTCGATGTTCAGGTCCAGGAGCCGGTACCGGCGGTTGTTGCAGATCACCAGCTTGGCGTCGATGCCGTAGCGGGCCGCGGTCCACAGCGCCTGGATGGTGTACATGCTGCCGCCGTCGCCGGTGAAGCCCACGACGGGCAGCTCGGGGCGGGCCAGCTTGACGCCGAGCGCGCCGGGGATGCCGACGCCCAGGGAGCCGCCGCGGGTCTGGAAGAAGTCCCCGGGGCGCCGCGCCGGCAGGTGGGCGGCGATCGGGCCCGACGCGGTCAGCGCCTCGTCGAAGACGGCCAGGTCGGCGGGGGCCTGCGCGGACAGCTCCCGCACGAAGCGCTCCATCAGGGAGTCCCCGTCGGTGGCGGCCGGGACGGGCGGGCGGGCGGCTGCCGGTGCCCGCGGCGTGAGCGGGCCCCGCCGTTCGAGCTCGCCGGCGAGTGCCCCGAGCGCCGCCCGGGGGTCGGCGACCACGCCCAGCTCCACGGGGAAGTTCTTCGCGATCTCGTACGCGTCCAGGTCGATGTGGACGATGCGGGCGTCGTCCCGGAAGGGGCTCTCAAGCGAGGGGAAGACCTCGGGGAAGACATAGGTGCCCACGATCAGGACGCCGTCGGCGTCACGGACCACCCGGGCGCTGTCCGCGCCGAACATGTGGCCGAGCTGCCCGCCGTACAGCGCGTGCGTGGTGTCGAAGTTGGTCTCGGAGGAGTTGACCCCCCACACCGGGGCGCCCAGCCGCTCGGCGACCCGGGTGAGTTCCTCCTGCGCCCCGCTGACCGCCACCCCGTCGCCCATCAGGACGAGCGGGCGCCGCGCGCCGAGCAGGATGTCGGCGGCGCGCGACACGGTGGCGGGGGCCGGCGCGGCGCTCGTGTCGAGCAGGGGCGTGGGGACGGCGGGTTCGGTGGTGATCTGGTCGAGCACGTCGGCCGGAAGTACCACCACGACGGGGCCGCGGGGCGGCGTCATGGCGATCTTGACGGCGCGCCGCAGCACCCGCAGGGTCGACGCCGGGTCCAGTACGCGGGTCGCGTACTTGGTCACGGGTTTCGCCATGGACACGAGGTCGGCCGCCATCTGCCCGTCCATCGCGTCGTAGCGCACACCGGCCTCGCCCACCAGGACCACCAGCGGTGAACCGCCCCGCTTGGCCTGGTAGAGCATGCCGATGCCGTTGCCCAGGCCGACCCCGCTGTGGAGCTGGACCAGGGCGGGCCGCTGGGCGGCGCGGGCGTAGCCGTCCGCCATGCCCACCGCGACGCCCTCGTGGAGCCCCAGCAGGTACGAGACGCCGGACCGTCGCACCTCGTCCAGGAAGCCCTGTTCGACGGTGCCCGGGTTCCCGAACATGTAGGTGATGCCGTCGGCCGCGAACTGCTCGAAAACAGCGGTCTTCCCTGGTCTGGCTCGCATGGTGCTGTCCTTCCTCTGATCGGGGATGTGGTGCGGAGCCCTACCAGCCGTACCGGCGCAGGCCGTTCTCCAGCGTCTGCACCAGCAGCTCGCCGGAGAGGACGGAGTCCGGGGTGGACCGGCCGGTGACGAAGGGGTAGTCGACGATGACGGACGTCTCCTTGCCGACGTTGCCGTGGAAGCCGCCCTCGGGCCCGGTGGCGTCGCGGAGGATGTACTCCAGCGGGTACGGCGGCGGGCCCATGTTGAAGTCCACGCCGATGAAGCCGGTGCCGTCCTTGTAGTCGTACTCCTTGGGGTGCCCGGTCACGTGCTTGCCCCGGAGCAGGCTCTCCCGCGTCTCCAGGTCCCGGGCGAAGGCCAGCACGGCCACGCCGTAGCACTCGGCGAGGATCGGCTTGTTGGCGGCGGCGAAGGCCAGGACGACCTCGTGCAGCCGCTCGTTGTTGGCGAGGTCCACGATCGGGCCGCTGCCGCCCACGATGACGAGCGCGTCGAACCCTGCCACCAGGTCGGACGTGGCGGACTGGAGCCGGCGGTTGTAGTCCTCCAGCTCCCGCAGGTGGTTGAGGGCGCTGTAGTACGGGCGCTCCGGAATCAGGTCCGCCAGGCTCAGCGGGTTGTCGAGGCGGGAGGACTCGTCGAGCGCCCGGGCCTTGCGGGCCATGTCGTGGCTGGTGACGGAGCGGCCCAGCGGCGGGTCGATGTAGTCGGGGTCGAGGCTCGGCGGCAGCGCGCGGGCCCGCTTGCCGGTGGGCGTGGCGAAGGTGACGCGGTACCCGCGGGCGTCGAACGCCTCCAGCGGGCCGACGAGTTCCTCACCCCAATAGCCGTATTCCGAAAGCACCACGAGAATTCGTTGCGACACTTTTTCCTCCGTGTGAATCACGAGTTACGCGGGTCGGTCCCCGCAGCCGGCGGAGAATGACCTCCGCCGAACAGGACCGAGTAGATACGGGAATTGATACATGCCGCAACGAACGGCTCGGACATGACTACAACTATGGGAAGTTGACGCAGTTGCGCACCAGCCCGGGCAGTCGCCGTCCGGGCACCCGAGACTGTGCCAGAGTGGACACCCGCCTACCCGCACCATCACTGACCTGCGGTTGAGCAAACCCGCAACGGACCCGGCCAGCAGCATTCGCCCCCGGCTCCGCACCGGAATTCCCGCCTCTCACACTTACGCTGCCACTTGGCCAAGTCCGCGAAGTGCACCGCGATACGGCCGGAATGCTTCCCTCAACATCCCGCCGCCCCGAGGGTGGAGAAAACGCGGAAAGAGAGGGCTTTCACGAATGAGTGGACGCATATCCATAGGCGATGTAACGCCGACCGTGGAGGGCGGGGCGTTCCCCGCCAAAGCGGTGGTCGGCGAGCACGTCCCCATAGAGGCGACGATCTGGCGCGAGGGACACGAGGCGCTGGCCGCCTCGGTGCTGTGGCGCGGCCCGGGACCGGACCGGCCGGAAGCCGCCGGTGTCCCCATGACCCTGCTCGACGAGGGCCTGGACCGCTGGTCGGCGACGGTGGTACCGGACCGCCCGGGCATGTGGACCTACCGGGTCGACGCCTGGGGCGACCCGTGGACCACCTGGTGCGCCGCCGTGCGCGCCAAGCTCGCGGCCGGACAGGACGCCGATGAGCTGGCCAACGACCTGGAGACCGGCGCCCGGCTGCTGGAGCGGCACGCCCGCCGGGCGGACGACGGTGACCGCGGGCTGCTCGTCGCCGCCGCCGAACGGCTGCGCGACTGGCGGCTCCCGCCCGCTGAGCGCACCGCCGCCGCCCTCGCCCCCGGCGTGGCCGCGGCCGTCGCACTGCACCCCCTGCGCGAACTGCTCACCCGGGGACCGAGCCGCCAGGTGTGGGTCGACCGCGAGCTGGCGCTGGCCGGCGCCTGGTACGAGTTCTTCCCCCGGTCGACGGGGGGCCGTGACCTGGACGGGAAGCCCGTCCACGGCACCTTCGCCACCGCCGCGAAGGAGCTGCCCCGCATCGCCCGGATGGGCTTCGACGTGGTCTACCTGCCACCCGTCCACCCCATCGGCCACACCCACCGCAAGGGCCGCAACAACTCCCTGACCAGCCGCCCGGACGACGTCGGGTCCCCCTGGGCGATCGGCTCGGCGGACGGCGGCCACGACGCCGTCCACCCACAGCTGGGCACCCTCGACGACTTCGACGGTTTCGTCGCGTCGGCGGGCGCCCTCGGCCTGGAAGTCGCCCTGGACTTGGCCTTCCAGTGCTCCCCCGACCACCCCTGGGTGCGCAGCCACCCGGAATGGTTCACCACACGCCCCGACGGCACCATCGCCTACGCGGAGAACCCGCCCAAGGCCTACCAGGACATCTATCCGCTGAACTTCGACAACGACCCCGACGGGCTCTACGCCGAGCTGCTCCGGATTGTCACGCACTGGATCGACCACGGGGTGACGGTGTTCCGCGTCGACAACCCCCACACCAAGCCGGCCGTCTTCTGGAACCGGCTCATCCGGGAGGTGAAGGAGAGCCACCCGGACGTCGTCTTCCTCGCCGAGGCCTTCACCCGGCCCGCCGTCCTCCAGGGGCTGGCGAAGGCCGGCTTCACCCAGTCGTACACCTACTTCACCTGGCGCACCACGAAGCAGGAGCTGACCGACTACCTCACCGAACTGGTGGACACGGCCGACTTCCTGCGCCCCAACTTCTTCGTCAACACCCCCGACATCCTCCCCGGACACCTCCAGGACGGTCACCCCGCGGCCTTCGCGCTGCGCGCCGTGCTCGCCGCGCTGCTCTCCCCCAGCTGGGGCGTCTACTCGGGCTTCGAGATCCTCGAACACCGCGCGCTGGCCGGTGCCGAGGGCGGCGAGGAGTACCTGGACTCCGAGAAGTACGAGCTGCGGCCCCGCGACTGGGAGGTGGCGCGAGCGGCCGGGCGCAGCCTGGAGCCGCTGATCGCGGCGCTGAACCGGGTCCGCCGCGCGCACCCAGCGCTGCGCCGGCTGCGCCACCTCCGCTTCCACGAGGTGGACAACGACCAGCTCCTCGCCTTTTCCAAGACCGATCCGGCCGGCGGCGACACCGTGCTGTGCGTCGTCACCCTCGATCCGTACCGGACGCAGGAGGGGACCGTCACCCTCGACCCCGCACCGCTCGGCCTGACGGCCGGGGCGCGTTTCGCCGCGCGCGAGGAGCTCACCGGCGCCGACGTGGTCTGGGGCACCAGCAGCCACGTCAAGATCGACCCCGCCGACTCCGTCGCCCGCATCATCACCTGGAGCCGTCATGAGTGACCGACCCGGCGACGGCACACGGGCGGGACACCTGCCCGAGGTGCGCGCGGAGGACTACCACAGCGCCCGGGCCCTGCCCGTCGACGCCGACTGGTACAAGCGCGCGGTCTTCTACGAAGTGCTCGTCCGCTCCTTCTACGACAGCAACGCCGACGGCACCGGCGACCTGCGCGGGCTCACCGAGAAGCTGGACTACCTCCAGTGGCTGGGCGTCGACTGCCTCTGGCTGCCGCCCTTCTTCGCCTCTCCGCTGCGCGACGGGGGCTACGACATCAGCGACTACCGGGCGGTGCTGCCGGAGTTCGGCACCATCTCCGACTTCGTGGAGCTGCTGGACGCCGCGCACGACCGAGGCATGCGCGTCATCACCGACCTGGTGATGAACCACACCTCCGACCAGCACCCGTGGTTCCAGGCCTCCCGCCGCGACCCGGAGGGGCCCTACGGCGACTTCTACGTCTGGGCCGACGACGACAGCGGCTACCCGGACGCCCGTGTCATCTTCGTGGACACGGAGGAGTCCAACTGGAACCACGACCCGGTGCGCGGCCAGTTCTACTGGCACCGCTTCTTCAGCCACCAGCCGGACCTCAACTACGAGAACCCCCGCGTCCAGGACGCCATGCTCGACGTCGTGCGGTTCTGGCTCGACCTCGGCATCGACGGCTTCCGCATGGACGCGGTGCCCTACCTCTTCGTCGAGGAGGGCACCAACGGCGAGAACCTGCCCCGGACGCACGACTTCCTGAAGCTCGTACGCAAGATCGTCGACGACGAGTACCCCGGCCGTGTGCTGCTGGCCGAGGCCAACCAGTGGCCCATCGACGCCGTGCAGTACTTCGGGGACGCGCCCTCCGGCGGCGACGAGGCGCACATGGCCTTCCACTTCCCCCTCATGCCGCGCATCTTCATGGCGCTGCGCCGCGAGAGCCGGCTGCCGGTGTCCGAGGTGCTGGCCCAGACACCGCCGATCCCGTCCGGCAGCCAGTGGGGCATCTTCCTGCGCAACCACGACGAGCTGACCCTCGAAATGGTGACCGACGAGGAACGTGACTACATGTACGCGGAGTACGCCAAGGATCCGCGGATGCGCGCCAACCTCGGTATCCGCAGACGGCTCGCGCCGCTGCTCGACAACGACCGCAACCAGATCCAGCTGCTCACCGCGCTGCTGCTCTCCCTGCCCGGCTCGCCGATCCTGTACTACGGCGACGAGATCGGCATGGGCGACAACATCTGGCTGCCCGACCGTGACGCGGTCCGCACCCCCATGCAGTGGTCCTCCGACCGCAACGCCGGTTTCTCCACGGCGAACCCGGGCCGCCTCGGTCTGCCGGTCATCATGGACCCGGCCTACGACTACGCGGTCGTCAACGTCGAACGGCAGGCGGCCGAGCAGTCGTCCCTGCTGCACTGGACCCGCCGCATGCTCGACGTGCGCCGCCGCCACCCGGCCTTCGGGCTCGGCACCTTCGAGGAGCTGGAGACGGAGAACGAGGCCGTCCTCGCCTACATCAGGCGGCTCACCGGACCGGAGGGCGACGAGGACGTCCTGGTCTGCGTGCACAACTTCTCCGCCTCCCCGCAGCCGGCCACCCTCCACCTCGGCGCGGAGGCCGGCGCCGTACCGACCGAGCTGACCGGGGACGTCACGTTCCCCCGCGTCACCGGCGCCCCCTACCGGCTCACCCTGGGCGGACACGGGTTCCTGTGGTTCTCCCTGACGGACGCGAAGGAGACGTCATGACCGCGCCCGCCCGTGTCACCTGGAGCGCGCGGCTCGCGGCCTCGCTGACCGTGTGGCTGCCGACGCAGCGCTGGTTCGCGGGCAAGGGGCGGCCGCTGCGCCACGTCGGTGTGGAGCACTGTCTGCCCTTCCGTGAGGCACGGCCGCCGGGCGGCCCCGAGGGCGTGATCGTGGTGGCCCGCGCCCACTTCGCGGACGGGGGGCCGCCGGAGGACTACCAGGTGCCGCTCGGGGTGTCCTCCCGTCTCCCGGCGGCGGCCGGCACCCCGGCCGTCGTCGCCCGCGACCGGGACACCGTCGTCTACGACGCCCTGGCCGATCCGGAGCTGACCTCGTGTCTCGTGGGCCTGATCGCCCGCGGCACCCGCACCGACGGGCTGCGCTTCCGCGCGGAGAGCCCCGGGATGCGCCCGCCGCACCCCGTCCCGTCGAGCCGGCCGCTCGGGGTCGAGCAGAGCAACAGCTCGGTGGTGGTGGACGGCCGCTACCTGCTGAAGGTCTTCCGCAGGCTCGGCCCCGGCCGCAACCCCGACCTGGAGCTGCACCGCATGCTGCACGTGGCGGGCTCCGCCCACGTGCCGCGGCTGCTGGGTTCGATCGAGGGCCCGGCGGCGGACGGCCCCACGTACGCCACGCTCCAGGAGTACGCCGAGGACGCGCCGAGCGGCTGGGACCTGGCCCTGCGCGACCTGCGCCGCCTGCCGCTCCCCGGCCGGGCGGCCGCGCCGGCGGGCGGTGCCGGCGGGTCCGGTGGCCGGACGGACGGTGCCGGCGCGACCGGCGGGACCCGGGGCGGCACGGCGGCGAGCGCGGCGGAGGCTGCGAGCACCGCGGAGGCTGCGGGCGTCGGTGAGGCGTGGCGGCTCGGTGAGGCGGTGGCGGCCGTCCACCGTGAGCTGGCGGCCGTCGGCGGCAGCAGGCCGCTCGGCCGGCCCGGACTGGCCCGCCTGGCGGGCGCCATGACGAACCGTCTCGACCTGGCGCTGGAGGCGGTACCGCGGCTCGCTCCGTACGAGAAGGCGCTGCGCGAGGCGTTCGCGGCGGTGGCCGGCATGGAGCCGGAGGCCGCCGGCCGGGTGCAGCGCGTGCACGGCGACCTCCACCTGGGACAGGTGCTCCGCGCCCCGGACGGATGGCTGCTGATCGACTTCGAGGGGGAGCCCGCACGGCCCCTCACGGAGCGCCGCGCCATGGCGTCACCGGTGCGGGACGTCGCCGGCATGCTGCGGTCCTTCAGTTATGCGGCGTACCACGTGCTGGGCGCCGCGGATCGCGTCCCGGGCCCCGCCGGGGCCGTCGCGGAGGCGTGGGCGCGGCGTATGCAGGGGGCCTTCTGCGACGGCTACGCGGCCGCGTCCCGCGTGGACCCGCGCTCCCGTGCCCGCGCCCCGCTGCTGGCCGCGTACCAGTTGGACAAGGCCGTCTACGAGGTGCTGTACGAGACCCGCAACCGCCCCGACTGGGCCTGGAATCCGCTCCGCGCCATCGGCCGGCTCCTCGGTACCGATTCCGGTCAGTAAAGCCTTGGTCAACGCTCTCAGGCGCCGCATGGACATACCGAGTGTTGAGTAGGTTAGTGTCCGGAGCGTCTCGTAAGTGCCTCGCGCGCCACGGGACGGAACCGAGGAGCACGGGGGGAAACGTGATCGCACACTCGGCGTCGTTACAGGTCACGCGCGGGCACCGGACCGGCCCCGGCCGCTCGCCGGGGCACACCCCGGGCGCCGCCGGCGGGCCGGCGGCAAAAAGTTACCGTTCGGTTCATTCCGGACCCGGCCGTCGTCGGCGGCACCGCGTCAACGCGCTCCCCGGCGACGGCCCCCTCGGGCACCCGCCCGGCTGATACAGCTGAAAAGCGACATCACCTCTGCGAATGCCCGGCATCCGCCAGGCATTTTTCCGGCATGCGCAGGCACCCTTTCGCCGCGCCCATGACAGTGAAACCGACGGGTAAACCGATCGTCCACGACTACGTTAAGTCGCACTTGCCCGTCGCGAGACGCCTGTGGGGAGTATCGGTGCCGTTGCCGTGCCCCTCCCCCGGGAATGAGGACAGGAATGTCAACACTGAACGCTGATATCTCACCCCTCGCATGTGACAACGTTTCCGCATTCGCCAGTGAAATCTTCAGCCCGATGCCGCGTATGGATCAACGCAGGTGGGCGGAGGTGTACCTGCGCGGACTCTTAATGGTGGACGGTAAAAAATCCGTCCGTCGTATCGCCGAAAGTCTCCCCATCTTCCAGGCGAAGCAATCACTCCAGCAATTCATCAACCAGAGCCCCTGGGACTGGGAACCGGTACGCGCCCTGCTGGCCCGGCACGCGGAGGCGAGCCGCCGCCCCCAGGCGTGGTCGGTCGAACGCGTCGTCATTCCCAAGCGCGGCGAGCGTTCCGTCGGGGTCCAGAAGCGATTCGTCCCCGAACTCGGACGCACCGTCAACAGCCAGCTCGGCCTCGGTGTCGTGCTCACCTCCGACACCATGAGCGTGCCGGTCGACTGGCGCATCGCCCTCCACGGAAAGTGGCGGGAGGAGGCGGCCTTCCGGCGGTCCGCCTACATCCCGGAGAACGTGTACGGAAAGCCCGAGTGGGCCGAGATCACCGACATGCTGGAGGAGATGGGCACCCGCTGGCACCTCTCGCCGGCCCCGGTGATCGGCAACCTGCGGCACCTGCCCGACGCCGCGCGCCTGGTCAACTGGCTGACGGCCAGGGGCATCGACTACGCCGTCGAGGTCGATGCCTCCTTCCCCGTCACCAAGGGCGACGCCGCGGCGTACCCGGCGCGCCCGGTCACCAACGCCCGTGACGTGCTGCGCGACGCCACCGGCAGCGGGGCGCAGCGCGGCGCCGGGGCCCTCTCCCTCACCAGGGCGCGAAGAGGCCGGCTCATCTCCCAGTACGTCCGCGTCCCGACGGCCGCCCGGCTCGTCAAATCGCCGCCGCAGCAGCCCGTCAGGCTGATCGGCGAGATCACCGCGGCGCAGGAACCGACGCGCTTCTGGCTCACCAATGTCACCGGCGGCCTCTTGGAGGAGGTCATGCCCCTGGTCTCGCTGTCCGCCCGCAGCCGGGCCGGGATGCAGCGCCTGGAGACGCACTTCGGGCTGCGCGACTTCGAGGGGCGCTCCTTCCGCGGCTGGCACCACCACATGACGATGGTGTCGACCGCCGCCGCCTACAGCGCGCTGCGCGAGGCCGCGGCGCACCCGGGCCCGCTGGCCGCGGCCGGCGCCCACCGCGACCTCAGCGCATGACCCGCCGCCGGCGCCGAGAGCCCGGCAGGCACCGCGCGGCCGGCTCCGGCGGCCGCCGCACACACTCCCGCGCGGCCGGCACCCGAGGCCGCCCACGCACTTCCGAGCGGCCGGCTCCCGCCGCCGCACACCCTCCCGCGCGCCCCGGCGAAGACGGCGGACGGCGCGCCCGCACCCGGTCCCGCCTTTGCGCCGGGTCCCTCCGAATCGACCTGCAAAAGTAGTTCCCCGCCATCGGCGAAGAACGCGGCGGGCGCCCTGTCCGCTCCATACTGGACACACCGAACACGGAATCCGGAAAGCGCGGGAAGAGCTGTCCGCAACCGGATTCCCCCGCACCTTCGACGTTTATCAGGATGTCCCCTCAGGACTCCGTTCGAAGTCACCCGCGATGTCCCGCCCCATCCCTTTCCAGAATCCCGAGGATGATTCCCCGTGCAGCAGAAGAACGTAGAGGATTTCGTGCAGGAATGGTTCGACGAACTCAGCCGCCATGAGCCCGTCGAGCGTTTGCTCCCCAAAATCATCGATACCAACCTGGAAATGGCGTTCCCCGAGCGCACACTGCGCAGTCATGCCGACTTCGCCGACTGGTACGGCGTGGTCGGCAAGGCGTTCGAGGACCAGAGCCACGTGGTCGAGAAGCTCGACTACGAGACCCGCGGCGACACGGTCGACGTCGCGCTGACCGTGGTCTGGACGGCGACCACCACCGAGGACGGCAAGAGGTCCGCGTTCCGCGTGAACCAGGAGTGGCGGCTGCGCCGTGACCCCGGCTCCCGGCTGCGCATCTCCTGGTACCGCGTGGGCGACATGACGCCCGTGCCCGGCCCCGGCCTCGGCTGACCGGCCCCGACGCCCCGCACCGATCCCAGGAGACGCCATGACTGGTTCACCCGACCGCGGCCGCCCCGCCGGCCGTCCCACCCGCCGGCCGGCGGCCGGCACCCGCCCGCCCAGGAGCCCGAGATGAGCGGGGGCCGGGCAGTCGACTACATCGTCGTCGGCGCCGGGTCGGCGGGATCGGCCCTCGCGGCCCGGCTCAGCGCCGACCCCCGGCACTCGGTCCTGCTGCTGGAGGCCGGCGACTGGGACGACCGGCCCGAGATCCACGGCACCGACGCGGACTCCGTGCTCTCCCTGCTGACCTCGCCGTGGAGCCCCACGATCGACTGGGGCTACCGCACCGCCCCCGAGAAGCGGCTCGACGGCCGCAGCATCCCCGTGGCCCGCGGGAAGGTGGTCGGCGGCAGCAGCTCCGTCAACGCCCTGATGTGGGTGCGCGGCAGCCGCGCCGACTACGACCGGTGGAGCGCGCGGGGCAACCCCGGCTGGTCCTACGAGGACGTCCTGCCCTACTTCAAACGGTCCGAGGACTACGCCGGGCCGGGCTCCCCGCTCCGCGGCCGGGGCGGCCCCGTACAGGTCAGGGACCTGGAACGCCCCAGCCCCGTCGCCCGCGCCTTCGTGGCCGCCACCCGGGAACTCGGCCACACCGGCACCGGCCTCGACTACAACGGCGTCCGCCAGGAGGGCGGCGGGTTCTACTACCAGACCACCCGCACCGCCGCCGGACGCCGCAGCAGCGCGGCGACCGCCTACCTGCGCCCGGCCCTGGACCGCTCCAACCTCGACGTGCAGGTGGAGGCCCGCGTCACCCAGGTCCTCTTCGACGGGCGCCGCGCCGCCGGGGTCGAGTACGTCAAGGACGGCCGCACCCACACCGTGGCGGCCACCCAGGAGGTGATCCTCAGCGCGGGCGCCTTCGAGAGCCCGAAGCTGCTGATGCTCTCCGGCATCGGACCGGCCGCGCACCTCGGCCGCTACGGCATCCGCGCCCTTGCGGACCTGCCGGGGGTCGGGGCCAACCTCCAGGACCACGTCTTCGTACCCGTCTGCTACCAGGCACGCGGCGAACACCCGCCCGGCGCGCTGCTGTCCGAGGCCGGGCTGTTCACCAGGACCCCGGCCGCGGGCCCGGACGGCCCGCCCGACCTCCAGTTCACCTTCGGGCCGGTGAAGTTCCTGCCGCCCACGGCTCCGGCCGGGCAGTGGCAGGGCCCCGGGTTCACCTTCGCCCCCATCGCGCTGCTCCCCCGCAGCCGCGGCCGGGTCACGCTCCAGAGCGCCGACGCCTGGGACCAGGCCCGGGTCGAGGCGAACTACCTCGCGGACGAGGCCGACCTCGACGTGCTGCTGCACGGGGTGGGACTCGCCCGCGAACTGGCCGCCACGAGCGCCTTCGACGCGGTGCGCGGCGCGGAGCTGGCGCCGGGGCCCCAGGTCACCACCGACGCGGAGCTGCGCGCGTTCATCCGGGCCAACGCCACCACCCTGTGGCACCCCGTGGGCACCTGCCGCATGGGCACCGACGACGCGGCCGTCGTCGACGCCGAGCTGCGCGTGCACGGCGTCACCGGGCTCCGGGTGGCGGACGCCTCCGTCATGCCGGACATCGTGGCCGGCAACACCAACGCCCCCAGCATCATGATCGGCGAAAAGGCCGCCGATCTGATTCTCCGATCCAGGACACACCCACTCCCGACAGGAGAAACGGCATGAACACCCTTTCCCCCACCGCTGTCTACCGGCGCTTCCTGACCGCGCTCAACAGCGGCGACCACAGGACGATCGCCGAGGTGATAGCGCCCGACTTCGTGGACCACCACCCCGGCTTCGACATCAAGGGCATCGACTCCTACCAGGCCGCCCTCCGCGACGCCAGGGAGTCTCTGCGCCTGCGGGGCGAGCTGGAGGAGATCCTGGAGGCCGGCGACCGGATCGTCACCCGGGTGCGGCTGACCGGCAAGCACGTCGGCACCGCCTTCGGGTTCCCGGCCACCGACCGTGACGTCACCTGGAGCACCACCGAGATATGGCGGGTTTCCCAGGGCGTGCTCGTCGAGCGCTGGGCCCAGGACGACCTCCTCGGCCTGCGCGAGCAGCTGTCCTCCGACGCCGCCAACATCGCCGTCGTCCAGAAGGTGAGCGACGCCGTCAACAGCAGGCGCTACGACGACCTCGACGACCTGTTCGCCCCGACCTTCGTCGACCGCAACCCCGCCTGGGACGTGGCCAGCCTGGAAGAGCTGAAGGGCATCATCCGCGCCGCCCACGAGGCCCTGGACTTCCACGTCACCACCGACCGGCTCTACGCCGCCGACGGCGACAAGGTCGTCATGCACATCACCTTCAACGGCCGGCACATCGCCCCGTTCTTCGGCCAGGAGCCGACCGGCAAGGCCGTCAGCTGGACCAGCATCGAGGTCTACCGCCTGGAGAACGGCAAGGTCGCCGAGCGCTGGGTGCAGGCCGACACCACGGGCCTGATGTACCAGACCGGCGTACCCCTCCCCGAGTGACCGGCCGCCCGGTGCCGGGCGGACACCCGGCGGCGGCGCCCGCCGCGCCCGCCCGGCACCGGCCCCGCCGCAGGCACGGAGCAGCACCCTCCCACCAGCAGAAGGAGAGCACAACATGAACACCACGGAGATCGTGGAGCGCTACTACGCCCTCGCCAACGCCGGCGACTGGGACCCCTGGTGCGATCTGTTCGCCGAGGACCAGACCATGGACGAGCAGCTCGCGGGCCACGTCGAGGGGCGCGAGACGCTGCGCGAGATGATGAAGGGCTTCCCGGACATGTACGCCGAGTTCGCCAACCGGCCCGTCCACACCGTGGTCCAGGGCGACCAGGCGGCGGTCGTGTCGCACATCTCGGCGCGTACGCACAGCGGCGTGGCCGTCGAGGCCGACGTGTGCAACTACTTCCAGGTCGCCGACGGTCACATCGTCTACATGACGAACGTCCACGACACCGTGCCGTTCGCCCCCGTCACCGGGAAGTGAGGGAGACCGCCATGACCGCACCGGTTACCGCCCGCTGGTCCCACGTGGGGCTGAACTGCGCCGACCAGGACGCGACCGAGGAGTTCTACACCCGCTGGTTCGGCTTCCGCCGCGCCCGGGTCATCGAGGACGACGACGTCCGCGTGGTCTTCCTGCGCAGCGGCGACGTCTACCTGGAGCTGTTCAGGTCGGCGAACCCCCCGCTGCTCACCTCGGGCGACGACGGACCCGACCACCCCGGCATCGCCCGCCACCTCGCCTTCCAGGTCGACGACGTGGACGCGTTCTGGCGGGAGGCCGAGGGCGAACTGACGCTCTCGCTCGGGCCGCTGGCGTTCGACTCCGTCATCCCCGGCTGGAAGACGATCTGGGTCACCGACCCCGACGGGGTGGTGGTGGAGGTCAGCCAGGGCTACCGGGACCAGACGCCCGCGGAGCTGGCCGCGTACTCCTGACCCGGCCGGCCCGGGGACGCCTCCTGGCGCGCCCCGGGCCGGACCGCGCGGCCGTCCGTCACGGGGCGGCGAAGTAGCCCCCGGTCGGCCCGTCCGGGCCCACCACCGCCATCCGGACGATGATCTCCGCGCCCCGCTCCACGGTCGGGAGGCCGGTGTGACCGTTTAGGTCGGTCGCGGGTGTAACCCGGCTCCACAGCGTTGACGCGGATGTCCGGGAAGGCCTTCGCGTACTGGACCGTGACCATGTTGACCGCGGCCTTCGAGGCCGGGCAGGCGACGCCCGGATAGGCGTACGCCGGGGTGCCCGGGGGTGGTGAGACCGGTCAGGGAGGCCAGGCCGCTGCGCCGATCTGCGGCAATCACCGCAAGCCACGGCTGATGACGCGTCAGTAAAGTCAGCATTGGGTCAGCAAAAGGCCAGCCAAAGCCTGCCAGAGGCACCCACACTTTGGACCCGGCCTGTCACGCGCCAACCCGCCGTAGCCTGAAGAGCAGCGCCTCTCAGGCTCGGGCCTTCCATACGCCAGACCCTTCAGGCTTCCTTCCCCGCCCTCAGCGGATCACTATGTTCCAGCAGGTCAACGAGGGTTTCGCCGCGGTTTCAGCGGCACCGTGGGAAGCTTGGGCGCAGGGAGCGGGTCACCGTCGTAGCCCTCGACCGAGCCGAACCGGTCTCCCGACATCCACGCGTCGCGGGCCTGGACGACCTCTTCGTGGGAGCGGCCGATGAAGTTCCACCACATGACGATCTCCTCCCCGAACGGCGGGCCGCCCAGGAGGATCAGCCGGGCCGGGTCGGCCGCGCGGTTCGTCAGGGTGAGGGTGGTGCGGCCCGGTGCCGCGTAGCCGAGTTCGGCCGGCTTCAGGGCGGTCCCGTCGAGGAGGACGTCCCCGGCGTCGACCAGGACGCCGTGCTCGAAGTCGGAGGCGACGTCGAGGGTGAGGGTGGCATCGGGGGCCAGGTGCAGTTCGGCGCCCAGCAGCGGGGTGAAGGTGCGCACCGGGGAGGTGTCCCCGGCCAGGGTGCCGAGGAAGACCCGGACCTCGCCGCCGTCCAGCGGCACGGGCGCGGGCGCGTAGTGCTGGAAGTCCCGCGCGGTGTCGCGGTGTTCCCCGGGCAGGGCGACCCAGAGCTGCACGCCGTGCAGGATGGTGGTCGCGGGGGTGGACACCTCGGAGTGGCAGATGCCGTGGCCGCTCGTCATGAGGTTCAGCTCGCCGGGCCGGACGTAGGCGTGGATGCCTAGGCTGTCCCGGTGTTCGATCTCGCCGCTGAAGAGCCAGCTGACGGTCTGCAGACCGATGTGGGGGTGCGGGGCGACGTCCATGCCGCCGCTGGACGCCACGTCGTCCGGCCCGTAGTGGTCGGCGAAGCACCAGGCGCCGATCAGGGTCCGGGATCGCTGCGGCAGCGTGCGCCGTACCCGCATGGCCCGGGGGCCGCCCAGGGGCACGTCGCGCGGGGTCAGGACCTCGATGCCGGCGGGCGCCGGTACGCCGGCCCCGCCGCTGTGGACGGGGGTGACGGGCACCGCTTCCGTGTTGCTCACCGGCTTACTCCTCCCGGAAAAGGAAAGTTCGCTTTTCAACATTCACTCGTTGATGATAGGACGTACGCCGGAGCATCGCACGACCAAGGAGATCACGTGGCTGAGACGGTGACGGCGACCACCGGTGGGCGGGTGTTCGTCGACAAGCAGAGCCCGGACGCCTATCGCGCGATGACGGCCACCGCCGAAGCGGTACGCGCGGTCGCCGTCGGCGCCGGGCTGGACCGCCTCCTCGTCGAACTGGTCAACATCCGCGTGTCCCAGCTCAACGCCTGCGCCTACTGCCTCAACCTGCACACCCGGGCCGCCCTGCGCGCCGGGGAGACGGCACAGCGGCTGGGCGTGCTGCCCGCCTGGCGCGACACCGAGCTGTTCTCACCACGCGAGCGCGCGGCGCTGGCCCTGGCCGAGGCCACCACCCACCCGGCGGACGCCGACGCGCAGAGCGCCGCCTACGCCCTCGCCCGCCCCGTCCTCTCGGACGACGAGATCTCCGCCGTGATCTGGGTCGCGATCACCATCAACGCCTTCAACCGGGTCTCCGTCATGAGCAAGCACCCGGTGCGCCCGGCGCCTCCCCACTGAGCGCGGGACGCCGGACCGTACGGCCTGCCGGCCGGCGACCCCGGCGGCTTCGCCCCGCCGCTCCGGGGAAGATCACGAACGAGGAGCGGCGGTGACGGCGAGCGGCCGGGCACCGCGGTGACGGTGGACGCGGTCAGTGCCGGGTCACGCGCGCACCAGGGGCGTGTCGACCAGGTGCTCGGCGAGGAACCACGTCTGGAGTTCCCCGGTGCGGATCACCTGGGAGACCAGCAGGTCGTTGGTGCCGTCGTCGCCCAGCTCCGCGACACGGGCCGCCGCGTCGTGCGCCTCGGTCAGGATGGTCTCGTGCGCCTCGATGAGGCGGGACAGCATCGCGGGCACCTCCTCGACACCGTCCGGCGGGCGCGGGACCGAGGTGAGTTCGGCGACATGCCGGGGGTCCCCCACGGCCACGCCGCCCAGCGTCTGGACACGCTCGGCGAGCGCGTCCACGAGGGCGAGCTGCTGCGTCGCGTGCTGATCCAGTACGAGATGCAACTGGTAGAAGGTCGCGCCGCGCATCAGCCAGTGGTGCTTCTTGTACAGGCCGTAAAGGATCTGGGTGTCCGCGAGGACCTTGTTGACCCGCTGGCAGGAGTACATGCGGGCCTCGTACGACAGGGCCAGCGGGAACTGCTTGACAGTGCCGAACTCCTGGATGATGCGGCCCTTCTGGTGCAGCCGGGGCTGGCTGCCGGTGTGCGAGATCTCGGTGGTCATGGTCCGCCTTCCTGCGGTTCGTGCGCGGTGTGCACCGGCGACGCTAGCCGCCGGACGCCTTGCCGCCTTGTCCGAAAGTGCATGGTCGTGTGCGCGTCAGCGCAGCACCGGGCCGGGCCTCACCGCGACGCGGGAAGGCATGCCGAACGGCCGCGCGGACGGGGATGAATCGCCTGCGCGGCCGTTCGGGGCCCATGGGTCGGTCGGTCGCGCGGACCGTCTGGAGGAACGGACCGGCGACCGCCTCGGGCGCGGTGGCGCCCAGGAGGCCGGCCGGGGAACAGCCCTGAAGCTCGTCGGGTGGTGGGTGCCGTGGGAGGCGTCAGGCGTTGTGGAGGGCGTTGTGGAGGGTCTGGGTGGCCAGGTTGATGGCGGTCTCGGCGGCGTGGGTCTCGCGCAGGGCGTTGAGCATGACGAAGTCGTGGATGATGCCCTGGATGCGGACGGCGGTGACGGGGACGGCGGCTTCGCGGAGTTTGTTGGCGTAGGCCTCGCCCTCGTCGCGCAGTACGTCGGCTTCGGCCGTGATGATCAGGGCCGGGGGCAGGCCGGTGAGCTGCTCGGTGGTGGCGCGCAGGGGGGAGGCCGTGATCTGGGCGCGTTCGGCTTCGTCGGTGGTGTACTGGTCCCAGAACCACTGCATGCCGTCACGGCGCAGGAAGTAGCCGGTGGCGAACTGGTGGTAGGACGGGGTGTCGAAGGCGGCGTCGGTGACCGGGTAGAACAGGACCTGGTGCAGCAGGGTGGGGCCGCCGCGCTGCTTGGCCATCAGGGTCAGGGCGGCGCTCATGTTGCCGCCGACCGAGTCCCCGGCGACGGCGAGGCGGGTGCCGTCGAGGTCCTTGGTGGCGCCATGGTCGGCGATCCACTGGGCGACGGTGTAGTTCTGCTCGATGGCGACGGGGTAGCGGGCCTCGGGCGAGAGGTCGTACTCGGGGAAGACGATGGCGGCCCGGGCGCCCACGGCGAGTTCGCGCACCAGGCGGTCGTGGGTGTGGGCGTTGCCGAAGACCCAGCCCGCGCCGTGGATGTAGAGGATCACCGGCAGGGTGCCGGTGGTGCCGGCGGGCCGGACGATCCGTGCGCGGACGCTGCCGGTGGGCCCGCCGGGAACGGTCACCCACTCCTCGTCGACGGCCGGCTTGGTGATCTCGCCGGACTGCACGTCGTCCACCGCCTTGCGGCCCTCGGCCGGAGGCAGGTCGAACAGGTAGGGCGGGTTGGCGGTCGCCTCCGCGAACGCGGCAGCCGCGGGCTCCAGAACGGGCCGCACGGGCTCTACGGCTTCGGGCATGTCGATCTCCTGGCTTGTGTTGCTGATTTTGCCGATGGCCGACGCTAAGGCGCCCGCGATGCACAGGATTGCCGACGCGCGCATGACTCCTTTCCCCGCAGTGCACCCGGCCATTCCCGGCCGCGGACACCGGGCGCCAGGCACCACTCACCCGTCATCGGGCACCAGGCACCGTAAGAGTGTCGGCGGTACGCCGGACGAGGCACCGACGGCGCGGGCCGCGCCGGGCACCGATCGCTTTGGACGTGCTGTCCTCCACGCGCGGCAGTCGTCACCCGTGCGGGTGATGTTCGGGGGTCGCCGGGCATGCGCGGGTGCCGATGTACAGCGCAGAGCGCGGTGTACATTCCCGGCGGCGGGCCGGTCCGTCATTCCCTTCGGCGACCTGTCGAAAGAAGTGGCGTCGAGATCGATCACACCTTTCCGCCGGGGCGGGGAAATCCCATGTTTGAGAAGCGCGGTGTCCGCTTTGCGGGGCTCTGAAGATCAGTACGGACATCGTCCCACCGATGGACGTCGTGAAGCGGGCGCTGCTAGCATCCCACCGCATCGATGAGTCGGTATTCCATCGATTCCCGATTCATCGATGGTCGCCGAGGATTGACCACCCTCTCCCTCCCTCGACCTCTCATTCTCCATCGCATTCCTTCCAGGGTTCAGTCAAACGAAGTACCGGGGGCTCCGTTGGCTAATTCCTCTCTCGTTTCCTCTTTTCTCCGGCATGGATACGTTCGTGTGAGAAATGCGCTCGATCTCAGCCCCGGATCGCGTCTCCAGGTGTTTTTCGAGACCACGCTCCGCCGGGAGGGTCTCACCGTGGACGGGCGGCTCAGGGTGCCGCCCGGCGTGACCTCGCTGCCTCCGACCCGCGTCGCCGACCTCGCCGAGGTGGCGCCCGCACTCTGGACGGCCGTGTGCGCCCTGCTCGGCGGAGCCGGCCAAATCAGACGGCCGGCCCGTCTCGGCAACGCTCTGATCTGCAATTTCCGCACCACCGGGCTGGCCGAGAGCTGGCATGTGGACGGTGACTTCTTCGTGCACCATCCGGACAGTCCCGAACAGGCGCTGCTGCTGTTCGTGCTGTGGACCGACGTGGCGGAGGGCGAGGGTGCCACCCTGGCGGCGCCCTCGGCCACCGCGGGCATCCTCCGTCACCTGGCCCGCCATCCGGCCGGGCTGACCAGCGCGCGTATTCCCGCCCGGGATTTCATCGGTGCCCCGGACCGGCATCTCGCCTTGACCGGAAAAGCGGGTGACGCCTGGATCCTGCACCCGCTGACCGCTCATCAGTCGGCCCCCAATCCCCGGGGGCGGCCCCGGTTCATCTCCAACCCGGTCGTGGCACTCGAAGCGCCGATGAATCTTGCCGACGGCCCGGAGCGGAAAAGCCCGCTCGAAGAATTGACCCGCCGTCTTCTCGGGCGGCCCTGGACCCCGCACGCGGACGCGGTGCGGCACACCTTCGTCCCCGGACGCATCGGCCGCTGGGACGGCGAGGGAACCTATACCGACCGCTCCTCCGTGTCTTCGCCGTGAAGGCGTGACGGCGCGAAGGCCGGACCATTTCCCGGAACGGGACGAGGTGAGCCCATGCACCCGCGCAATCCCGCACCCCCGCCCCCCACCTCCGACACCACCATCTCCGGCGCCACCACCGTCCCCACCGTCCCCATCGCCACCAACGCCTCCGGCCCCACCGCCACCCGCCCCACGCCCCGCGTCCTGCTGATCAACCCACCTCTGTGGAACCCGTACGCCCCTCATCTGGCCGTACCCCTCCTGCTGGCCGTGCTGCGGCGCCACGGTGTGGCCGCCTCCGCGCTCGATCTGTCCGCCGAGACGATGCGCCACCTGCTGAGCCGGAACGGAGCCGACGACTACGCGGCCCACCGGCCGAAGACCATGACCGGCCGGGCCCGCGACCGGTTCGAGGCGGCCCGGTCCGCGGTGGACCGCGCGACGGCGTTCCTGCGCTCGCCCGCCTCCGTGGAGGACGTCGACGGCCATCGGGCCGCCACCGCCGTGTGCCATGCCGTCCTCGACGGCCTGGCCGCGCTCACCCCGGGCGCCCGGCTCGGCTTCGACCGCTTCGACCTGCGCCACCGCCCCGTCTCCACCGAGCAGGTGATGGCCGCGGTCACCGACCCCGTACACAACCCGTACCCGCACGTCTTCGAACGCGTGCTGGTGCCCCGGCTGCGCGCGCTGCCGGACCTCGAAGTGGTCGGACTGTCGGTGTCCGCCGACTCCCAGCTCATCGCCGCCCTCACGGCCGCCCGGCTCGTACGGCGCGAGAGGCCGACCGCGCACATCACCCTCGGCGGCAACTTCGTCACCCGGATCGCCGACCGACTGCGACCGGGGCACCCTTTCTTCACCCTGGTGGACTCCCTCGTGTGCTACGAGGGCGAAGAGTCGGTCGTGGCCCTCGTGGACCGGCTGCTCACGGGCCGGACCCCGCACGGCGTGCCCGGCATCGTCGTACCCGACGGTGACGCCCTGCACCGCTGCCCGCCCGCCACCGCCTCGCTCGGCGAGCTGCCCGTGCCCGACTTCACCGACCACCCCCTGGCCGACGGCTACCTCGCGCCCGGACCCGTCCTGCCGGTCATCGCCTCACGCAGCTGCGCCTGGAAGTGCGCGTTCTGCGCGATCCCCTTCGCCTCCGACGCCTTCCGGATGCGCGCCCCCGAGGCGGTCGTCGCGGAGCTGGACGAGCTGCACCGGCGCCACGGCATCCGGCACTTCCAGTTCGTGGACGAGATCCTGACCGTCCGCAGCATGCGCGGGCTGGCGCGGGGGCTGGCCGACCGCGACTACCGCTGGTACGGCGAGACCCGCTTCTCCCCCACCATCGACCGCCGCCTGACCGACGCGCTGTACACCGCCGGGTGCCGCCGGCTCGACCTGGGCCTGGAGTCGTACAACCAGGACGTCCTCGACCGCATGCGCAAGGACATCAAGGCGTCCTGGATCGCGCCCAACCTGGACGCGCTGCTCGGGTCCGGCATCAGCGTCCACCTCTTCGGGATCGCCGGGTTCCCCGGCGAGGCGCGCTGGCAGACGGCCCGCACCGTGGAGTTCGCGGCCGCGACCCTCGCCCGGTCGCGGGAGCGGTACGGCGTCCCGGACAGCACCTTCGGCATCGGCCCGTTCGTCCTGGACGCGCTGTCCCCGGTGGCCGCCGCTCCGGAGAAGTACCAAGTGCGCCTGGAGCACCCGGCCCAGGGCGAGGACCTCCAGATGGCGCTGCGCTACGACTACGTCGGCCCCCTTCCGCAGCCGCGCGGCGCGGAGGACCGGGACCTCGCCGCCCGGGCGGACCGGATCCTCGGTGGCTCCCCCGACTCGGCGGACCGCCCCGCCGAGGAGGTCGTCT
This sequence comes from Streptomyces nogalater, assembly GCF_039532885.1. Classification (NCBI taxonomy): domain Bacteria; kingdom Bacillati; phylum Actinomycetota; class Actinomycetes; order Kitasatosporales; family Streptomycetaceae; genus Streptomyces; species Streptomyces nogalater. The sequence continues at coordinate 317,919 of NZ_BAAASM010000014.1, forward strand.
TCCTGCGGGCGGACTCCCGCCGAGGAGGTCACGGGGCGGCCCCGCCGCGGGTGCCCTGTCCGGGACCCCACTGGGACCGCATGGTGCTGCGCCCCGCCGGCGGCTGGGTCGTCCGGCTGCGCAACGGCGATCGGACCGTTCTCTACGAACCCCGCGAGGGAGCGCTCCTCAGCCTGCCCGGCAGACTGCTGGACGCGTTGCCCGGGCGCGCCGTCGACGTGTGCCGGGACCGGACCGAACGCGCGCTGCTGCGTGCCGCGCTGCACCACCGGTGCCTGGAACCCGCCGGCCCGGGCCCTGAGCCGCTGACCTCGGCGGCCCAGCTGACCGGCGACCTGCTGGTGCGTCTCGGACCGGGCACACGGCTCGTCCACGAGGGCACCGACGCCTTCCTGGCCTCCTGGATCACCGGGCAGCGTCTGCGCCTGTCCGCCTCCGGAGCCGCCGCCGCCCGCCTCCTCGCCGGCACGGGCGGAGCCGCCGACCGCGACGGCGACGGTGACGGCGTCGGCCTGCGGTGGGCCGAGCTGGCCGCGCGCTGCGCCCCGGGATCCGTACCGCGGCTGCGCGCCTTCGTGTGGCGGCTGCTGATCGCCCGGTTCCTGTCCGTGGAGACCCCGGACAGGTCAGCGGACCGAGTCGCGGAAAGGAGGTGAACCCATGGCAGAGGAGCAGACGGACACCGCCGCGGCGGAGGTCGAGTTCGAGGACGACGGTTTCTTCGAGCCCACGATCGAGGAGGCCATCATGGCCTCCGGCCTGCACAAGCAGTTCGTCGTGGACTGATCCGCCCGCACGGGCCGGGTCCGGTGCACCGGGGCCAAGCCGGTGCACCGGACCCGCGCCGCCACCCCGTCATCATCGCGCACCGCCCCCGCCCCGTCACCTCGCACCGCCGGATCGCACGGAGGGACCCACCCCGATGACGCGAAGCCCCGCACCCCTGGCTCCGGCGGCGGTCGTCCGGACCGCGCCCGCGGCCACCGTCGCCGTGGTCTCGCTGCCCTTCTTCACGCCCTTCGCGACCTGCTACCCGGCCGTGCTCATCACCCGGCGGCTGCGGCAGCTCGGCTGCCGGGCCCGGTTCCTGCCGGCGCACATGGAGTTCTACGCCTTCGCGCGCGGCCGGGGCCTGCCGGAGAGCGCGTACAAGCTGTTCACCAACCGGCACTTCGCCTCCGACGTCGCCCTGCTGCCCCTGTGGTCGCCGCCGGCCTCCGCCCACCGGGCCGAACGCGCCGAGCTGGCCCGCACCGAGATCCTCGCCGGCACCGCGGACGAGGCGCGGCTGCGGGAACTGTTCGACGCCTATCTGGACCGGCTGGCCGAACGTCTCGCGGACACCGAGGTGCTGTGCCTGACCAGCACCCACTTCCAGTTGCTGCCCAGCCTGCTGCTGGCCCGCCGGGTGGCCCGCGCGGCCCGGAACAGGGGGGTGCCCCGGCCGCGCGTGGTGTTCGGGGGCTACTTCGGCTCCCCGCAGGTCGCCCGGGACGTCCTCGCCCGGCACGAGGAGGTGGACGTGGTGGTGTACGGGGAGGCCGAGGACGTCCTCGGTGACGCCGTGCACCACGCCCTGGCGGGGCGGCGCCGGCTCGTGGCCGGCCGGGCGCACACCTTCAAGGAGGGGTACGCCGAGCAGTCCGCCCTGGTCGCGGCGGGCACGCGCCGGCCCTGGCTGCGCGACCGGCTGGTGGTGAGCCTGGAGCTGTCACGGGGCTGTTACTGGGACCGGTGCGACTTCTGCAACTTCAACGACGCCTACGACGCCCGGTTCAAGATGCACGACCCGGCCCGGGTACTGGCCGAGATGGCCCATCTGGCGCGGACGTACGGGCAGCGCCGCTTCCAGTTCCTCGACACCGCGCTGCCCCCGCGCCTGACCCGGGCGCTCGCCGACTCCGGGGAACGGCACGACTACCGCGTCTTCTGCGAGGTACGGCCCGACTTCGGCCGGGACCGGCTGCGGCAGCTGGCCGGGCTGGGCCGGGTGACCGTACAGCTCGGTATCGAGACCCTGCTGGAGGACCATCTCGCGCTGATGGACAAGCGCCAGACCGTCGAGGAGGGCGTCCGGATGCTCCACGCGGCCCGCTCGCTGGGCATGCGCAGCGTGTGGGGCGTGATGATCGGCCATCCCAAGGAGACGCCGGACCACCGCCGGCGCCTGCTCGCGGAGATCCGCGCGCACCGCCGGGCCGGTCTGCCGGCACCCAAGTACCTGACCGAGTGCGAGCTGCGTCCCGGCAGCGGGCTGTGGGGCGAACGGGCCGCGCTCGGGCTGACGGTGGAGTTTCCGTGGCGGATGTTCGACAGCCTCCTCAGCCCGCAGGAACACGCCTGCTCCCTGGTCCCGAGCCGGGTGCGGGGCATGCCCTCCGAGGAGCCCGGCTACCGGGCCGACCGGCGGGCCATCAGCGAGGAACTCACCGCCTGGCGGCGCGAGCAGGGCATGGAGGCGGGTCTCGATGCCTGACCGTACGCGTACGGCCGTCCGGGCCCGCTTCCTCGGTACGACCGTGGACTTCCACTGCGCGCACCCCCGCGACGCCGACCACCTGCGCTACTACCTCGACGACCACCTCCTGCCGGAACGGGCCCGCGACGACACCCAGGTGAGCGTGCGGCTGGAGGCGGACGGGGACGGCTGCCTCACCGCCGCCCTCGGCACGGCGACACCCAAACGCGTGTGGTGGCGCGCGCCGGGCGGGCCCTGGCTGCTGTACGAGGAGTGGGGCGTCCAGGCCCGGCTGCCCTCGCCGGTACCGCCCTTCGGCCTGCCGCCGCTGCGCGACCGGGTGCGACTGCGGCACGGTGCCGCCCTGGCCGCCCCGGACGGCGAGGGCCGGGCGCTGGCGGTCACCGGGGCCAGCGGCACCGGGAAGTCGGTCGTCGTCCTCCATCTCCTGCGCCAGGGCTGGCGGTTCGTCTCCGACGATCTGCTGGTGCTGGACCGCCGTACCAGGGGACGGCTGTACTACTACGGGCGGCCGGTCGGTGTCCGCGCGCGCAGCCTGCCGCTGCTGCCGTGGCTGGACGCCTCGCTCCTGGCCGGCGCGCCGTGTGTGCCCACCCGCTGGGGCGGCACCTGGATGGTGCGCCCGCAGCGGCTCGGCCGCTGTGCCCCCTCCGACCAGCCGTACCGACTGTCCTGGCGCCTCGATCTGGCCCGCGGCGACCGCTTCACCGCGCGCGCCGACGGGCCCACCACGCGTGTCGCCTGGGACCCGTACCGGCACCTGGCGTCCCTGCTGGAGGCCTGCGAACGGCTGACCGGAAAAGGGGGCCGCCATGCCGGGTGACCCGGGCGCCGAGCGCGTCCTCGACTTCTTCGGCACCGTGGTCCGGGTGCGGTGCGCGCCCGCGGACGCCGTGGACCTGGACTTCTTCTTCGGGCCGCACCGGGCCGGGGCCGGGGCGCGGCCCCGGTACCGGGTGGAACTGTCCGCCGGTGAGGGCGGGTTCCTGCGCTCGCTGCTGGCCAAGGACGACGTGCCGAAGTCCTTCCGGCTGTGCGCGGAGCCGGGCGGCGGCCTCATCGAGGAGCGCCGCTTCACCCGCTGGTCCTCGGTGCCGTCGCCGCTGCCGCCGTTCCGGGCGCTGCGGGACACGGTCGCCGCGGCGCAGGCCACGGTGCTCGTGCGCGCGGGCCGCTGCGTGGCCTTCTTCGGCGCGCCGCACAGCGGCAAGACCAGTCTGGGCCTGGCGCTGCTCGCGCGCGGCTGGGCCCTGGCCTCGGACCAGCTGCTGGTGGTCGAGCGCGCCACCGGCGCGGCCCGGCCGTATCTCACGCCGGCCGGGGTGCGCGGCCGTACGCTGGCCGCGATGCGCGAGGGCGCCCTGGCCGGGCTGGAACAGCGCCGCTCCTTCTGCACGGTGAGCGGTGAGGTGGTGCTCGCCCGGCCGGAGAGCCTGGGCGCGGTCGTGCCCGTCGGGCGGCGGCTGCGGCCGGTGCGCCTGGTCGCCGTACGGCGCGCCGGCGCGCTCGCCCCGCCGACGCTGGAGCCGGGCGGGCCGGTGCCGCGTGTGTGGCCGGCCGGGGCCTGGTCGTGGCTGGGCGGCACGCTCGCGACCGACCGAGCACGAAGCCTGCTGACGCTGCCCGCCGAGGGCGGCGAGGAGGCGGGCGCGGACCTTGTGGAGGAGTACTTCGGTGCCTAGTCTGACCGTCGATCACGTCACCAAGCGTTACCGCACGGGGACGGAGGCCCTCACCGACGTCTCCTTCGCCGTGGAGCCCGGCACCCTGCTGGCCGTGGTGGGCCACAACGGCGCCGGGAAATCGACGCTGCTGAACATCGTCTCGGGGCTGATCCGTCCCACCTCCGGCACGGTCGCCACGGACATCGGGCGCGGCCGCGTCCTGTGGGCACCCCAGCGGACCATGGTGGACTGGTCGTTGACGGTCCGTCAGAACATCGAGCTGGTGGCGCGGCTGACCGGGACGCCGGTCGCCGCCGTGGACCGGGTCCTGGAGCTGCTGGACCTGGACAAGGTCCGCTCCCGGCAGGCCGAGTACATCTCGGGCGGGCAGTTGCAGCGGGTGCAGATCGGGCGGGCGCTGGTGGCCGACGCGGCCGTGTACGTACTGGACGAGCCGACGGCCGGACTCGATCCGGCGGCCGGTGAACTGGTGATGGAGCACCTGCGCGCCCGTGCCGCGGCGGGCAGCACGGTGCTGGTCTCCTCGCACGACCTGGACGCCGTCGAGCGGACCGCCTCGGACCTGGTCCTGCTGGACGAGGGCAGGCTGCGCGCCCACCTGCCCGTGGCGGAGTTCGTCCGCCGGGCCGGCGCCACGATGAAGGTGAGCGTCGCGTTCGCCGAGCCGATGCCGGCCACCATGCCGGACCGGCTCGCCGCCGCGCTGCCGGCGGGGTGGGTCCTGACGACGGCGGCGGACCGCGCGGGGCTGTCGGTGCAGGTGCCGCTGGCCACGGGGCTGCGCCCGGTCCTCGCCTGGCTGCCGCCCGAGCCGCGGGTGCGGGACCTCAGCGCGGAGAAGCAGTCCCTGCGCGATGTCTACCTCGCCCGCTACGCCGACCGCGCGCCCGCCCCCGAGACCGAGACTGTGACGGTGCAGCAGTGAAGACCTCCCTGACGCTGGCCCGCTTCCACCTGCTCAGCGTGTGGAACTGGCGGACCAGCCATCTCAGCCGGGTCATCGAGGCCCCCGCCTACTTCCTCTTCATGGTCACCGGCCTGGACACGCTGGTCGCCGGTGCCCGGGTCGACGGCATGGCCTACGACGACTTCGCCTACGCGGGCGTCCTCGTGGTGATCGCCGTACGGGCCCTGTTCTGGTGCATGGGCGACGTCGCCAACGACCGCAAGTGGGGTGTGTACGCCATCGCCCGGACGACGGACGTGTCCTTCCCGCAGTACGTCGGCTCGATCCTGGCGGCGAACACCGTGGTCGCGACCGTGCAGATCGCGGCCATCTGCGTCCTCAAACAGCTGCTGGGGCGTGGCAGTGCGGGTCAGGACCTGAGAATGGCGGGGCTCGCGGTGCTGGTGTGTCTGCTGACCGTGCTGACCGGGTGCGCGCTGGGGTTCGGGATCGACAGCTACGGCAAGCGGGACCTGATGACGTCCCTGTTCAGCCTGCCGCTGGTCATGACGGCCCCGCTGTTCTACTCCCTGGACGGGCTCCCGCCGTTCATGCGGGTACTGGCCGCGGCGAACCCGTTCACGTACTGCGTGCTGCTGGTCCGCTCCCCCGCCGCGGACAGCTTCCCCACCCAGGCGGTCGCGGGGTGCCTCGCCGCCGTGCTGCTGGTCCTGGGCGGCCTGTACCTGGCCGCCGGGCGGCACGAACTCGCCTCCAACGAGCAGGGCTGACGCGGGATGTACGCGCGCGGGGAGCGTCGTCCGGGCGGCGTGCCGGAGCCGGTGGCGGTGCACGGGCTGCTGGTCGTCGGCGCGGCCGGCTACTGGTGGCAGGACACGGAGAGCGGGGCGCGGCTGCTGTGCGGGGACGCATCGGGGGTAGGCGAGACCGGCCCGCCCGAGGGGCCCGACGGCCTCACGGCCCTCGCCGTCCATCCGGCCGGCACCGGGCCCGCCGCCGTCGTGTACGGCCGTCCCGGCGGCGACTACGGCTATCTCACCGAGGCCGGCGCACCGGACCGCGTGCTCGTCCGCCGCCCCGCCCTGGTCCGCCTGCCCCGCGTGCCGTCGGCGACCGGCGGCCCGGCCCGGCCGGGCTTCGTCTACACCGGCTTCCCGCCGGACGCCCGGCTGGAGGATCCCCCGGTGGAGGGGATCAGGATCGCGGTGCACCGCACCGGTGAGCCCTTCGCGCACGACCGGCCGGTGCCGCTCGGCGACGCCCCGGGCGCCCTGGTCACCGTGGAGCCGACGGCCGACCCGGACGCCGTACTCGTGAAGTCGACGGCGCGCGGTGTGACGGCCCACCGGCTGCTGCGCCTCACCGCCGGGTCCGGCCGCCCCGCCGTCACCGAACTGCCGGCGGCGCTCTCACCACGCACCCGTCTGGTGCTCGGCGCGCACCGCTGGTGGCGCGGCGAGGCGCTGGGCACGCCCCGCGCCGTGCTGTACGCCCTCCCGCCCGGCGAGACGGAGCCGTCCGCCGGGCAACCGGTCGCCTTCCCGGACGGGACGGCACCGGCCTGGTTCTGGGGCACACGGCAGGGGGTGGTCGTCCGGGCCGTGGTGGCGGGCGGGGCGGAAGCCTTGTACCGGATCGACGGCGACAGCCCGGAACCGCGGCTGGTCGCCGGAGGCGGGCCCGGGGAGTCGTTCCCGGAGGTCACCGCCGCACCCGACGCCGACTGCGCCCTGTGGCTGCGGGTCGGCCGCCGGCCCGACGGCGGCACCACCGGCCACGTCGAACAACTCCTGGACGGTACGCCGGCCCCACGCGTCCTCCGCGAGCTTCCCTGGCCCGCGTCCGCGCCCCGCACCACCCGGTTCTGCGCGGCGGGCGACGGCCACCGGCTGCCGGTGCAGGTGTCCGGCACCGGGGGACCCGTGCTGCTGCTTGAGCACGGCGGGCTCACCGCCCTGGCCAACGCCCCGCTGGAACGCGCGCTGGAGGACCTCGCCCGCGCGGGGCGGCTCACCCTGGCCCGGGCGGTGACCCGGTCGCTGGTGCCCGCCCATCGGGTGCCGTCCGGCGAGCGCGGGTACAACGACCTGCTGCACGCGGCCCGGCACCTGCGCGGGCGCATCGGGGCCGAGCGGCCGCTGCTGGTCCTGGGGCACAGCATGGGCGCGGTCGGCGCCGCACGCGCGGTCCTGCTGGAACCCGGTCTGTTCGACGGCTGGATCCTGCGCTTCCCCGTCACCGATCTGGTCGGCTTCCCCGCGCTCGGCATCGGCCGGTACTGGACGGCGCTGCTCGGCGACCCGTCCCGTCCCGAGCAGCGCGATGCACTCGCCGCGCTGTCGCCGCTCCACCTGCCGCTGCCCGCCGGCCCACTGCCGCCGGTGCTGATCCAGACCGGCACCCATGACACCCGGGCCGATGCCCGGCACGGCCGGCGCCTCGCCGAGCGGCTGCGCGACCGGGCGTCGGTCACCCTCAGCGGCTATCCGGTCGGCCATGTGGAACGGTTCTGCCAGGCCGCCTCGCGCCGTGCCGTGGCCGAGGTGACGGCCTTCATCCTGGACCGGTCCGCCTCCGGCCACGACCGCGCCGCCTCCGAGCGGGACGACGCCATCGTGCGCGACGGCACTTCCGGCCGCGACGACTCCTCGGTGCGGGAGGACACCTGCGGCCGCGACGACACCCGGCGTGACGGTGCCTCCGTGCGTGAGAGCGCCTCCGTGCATGAGGGGGCCTCCGTTCGTGACGGCGTCTGCGTCGCCCGCGACTGCGCCTCCGTCACCCGCGACCGTGCCGCCGTCGCCCGTGATCCCGAAGGAGCCTCGCCATGACCGTCACCGGCATCGACCACGCCTCCCTCATCGTCGTCGACGGCGTCTACACGGACTTCGCACGCGCCCGGGCCGCCGCGCTGTCGCGCCCGTTCACCCCGCGCACGGACAGCGCTTTCGCCTACCGCACCGCGCCGGCGCCCCGCTGGATGGAGGAGGAGGCCATCGGCCGGATCTGCGAGGTGCTGGGACCCGGCAGCCGGGCCGAACTGATCGCCAACCACCTGCACATGTCCACGGCGACGGACTGGAAGGTCAACCTGCACCGCGGCGCCCGTATCCACATCGACGAGGCCCGCTGGGCGGGCGTGCTCTACCTGAACACCGCAGAGCAGTGCCGCGGCGGCACCTCCCTCTACGCCCACCGCCGCACCGGGGTGCGTCACTTCGCCGAGTTGCGCGGCCGTCCGGACGCCCAGGAGATCCTCGCCGACGGTGGTGACATCACCCGCTGGCAGGAGTTGCTCTCCCTGACGATGGTGCCGAACCGGCTCGTGCTCTTCGACCCCGGCCAGTTCCACCAGGCCCAGGGCTACTTCGGCGACAGCAAGGCCACCGCCCGGCTGATCCACAACTTCTTCTTCCGTCACATCCCGGCACACTTCGACCCCGGCCGGGAGAAGGCCGCGACGGACTGAACCCCGGCAGACGGCTGCCCCGGATCGTGTCCTCCCTGTGAGTGACCGACGCGCGTCAGGCCGGCGCCGTACCGCGCACTCGTGCGGATGAACGCGCGCCTGGTCGCACCAGCTCTCCGCCCAGTCCTGCGGCGGGCGAGGGCCCGTGTCCGCGCCCGGCCGCGCAGTGCCCGTGGTCGCGAGGAGCCTCCGACGGCTTCGCGGCCGGCCCGCCGGAAGGCGGCGTCCGTGTCGCTACGATCTGCGCCGCTGTACGCCGATGCGTCCATGCATGCCGAGGCATGCCCGGCCGGTCTGCCGGTATGCCGTCCATGCACCGGTGCGGATGCCCGGCTGATCCACCTGACGACTACTGGGGGACACGGACATGCGGGAGCAAGAGGGCCGGGAGCCGGACCGGGCACCGGGAGCGCGGCTGGCGCTGCTGCTGCGCCGCTGGTGGGAAGAGGCCGGGAGGGCGCCCGGCGGTACCCGGCCGACGCAGCAGGCGCTGGCCGCGAGACTGGGCATCGATCAGACCACGCTGTCGCGCTACCTCAATCCGACACACCCCTTGAACGCTCCGCCGAGGGTGGTCCAGGCCCTGCACGCCTACCTGCGCGCGCCGGCGGCGGAGCTGGAACGGGCCAGGGCGCTGTGCCGGGCCGCGCTGGAGGAGAGCAGCCGCCAACGGCTGGCCGGCGGCAGGCAGCGGACCGCGACCGGCCTCGCAGCGGAGCCCGGCACCGGAGAGCCGGCGGCCGGCACCCCGGCCACCCCGGCAGCCGACGCCTCCACGGGCGATGCCGCCCCCGCCGGTGCCGGTGACGCGGTACCGGCGGGCCGGAACGGCACGTCGGGCCGGCGCCGCTCCCGGTGGCCGCTGCCGGCGCTGCTGGCGTCGGCCGTCGTGCTGTCCTTCGCCGCCGGGATCGCCGTACACGCACTGATCACCCCGCTCCGCGGAGTCCCGGCCGACGGGGTGCCCGGAACGTTCCGTGTGAGCGAGTCGCCGTACGAGTGGCCGTTGCTGCGGATGAGGAAGGAGGACCAGTACACCCGTGCCCGCGCGTTGCAGCACCTGCTCAACGCGTACGGCTACGAGGTGAGGACGGACGGTTTCTTCGGCGCGGAGACCCGGGACGCCGTCATGGACTTCCAGACGAAGCACCATCTGGTGTCCGACGGCAAGGTGGGCCGCGACACCTGGCCGGAGCTGGTGAAGACGGTCGGGCCCGGCTCCTCGGGGCACATGGTCCTGGCCGTGCAGGAACTCCTGGACAACGTGGGCCAGGGCGGCACGGTGGTGTCGGGGCGGTACACCGCGGTGACCGCCGACGACCTGAGGTTCTTCCAGCGCACCCACCACCTGCCCGTGACCGGCCGGGTGGACCCCGAGACCTGGCTGGCCCTGCTGGTGCGGCAGCGTCCTCCGGCCGGCGCCCCGGCGTACCAGAGGTCCACGGGCATGCCTCCGTCCGCGTCCGCGTGAGGAGCGCGGCACAGGACTGCCCCGCATGGCGCGCCGGCCCGCCTTCCGGCAGGCATAACACCATGTCATCGGCGGTCCCTGAGCCGGTGCCCGGGCGCGGCATGGATGTGCCTGGGCACGCGGCCGGCGGCGGCTTCCGCTCCGTGGCTCCCCGCGGCCATGCTGCTGCCGCGACCGGCGCTCCGGCAGGCCCCGCCCCCGTCGGCGGCGACGTGCCGAAAGGCGTTCCGGTCCGGCTTCCGTGACCACTCCCAGCTGGAGGAGCAACCCCATGTCCGCTGTCCGCGAGATCATCACGTCCGTCCTGTCGGCCGCCGTCCTGGCCGGAGGTCTGGCCGTGGCCGCCGCCGGTCCGGCGAGCGCGGCCACGTGCCCCTCGTCGTCCGCCCCGGTCGTCGACGGGGCGAAGGCCGCCTGGTCCCTGCGCTGCTCGGGCAACAAGGTGACGGTGGCCGGCTGGGTGGAGGACACCCGCGCGGACACGAAGTGCGCCGTGGTCCGCGTCAACGCCGGCAACGGCGCCTACAAGACGAAGTCCGCCTGTGGCTCCGGGGTCCGGGAACAGTTCTCCTACACCTTCGCCGGGACCAAGTCGGCGCAGGTCCGGCTGGCCATCGCCTGACCCGGTAGCCGGGGGGGGCGGGCCCTGGCGCCCGCCCCCGCACCCCACGCACCCGCAGGTGCACGGCCGGACGAGGCCGTGCGGAAAGAACGAGGTACGTACATGAGCAGCAGCACCGGAAGGCGCGTACACGGCACCACGGCCGCCGTGGCGGTCGCGGTCGCCCTGACCGCGGTCCCGGCCCTCGCCCCGGCCGCCGCCGCCCACGTTCCCGCCGGGGCCGTGCCCGCGGCGGGGCCGGCGACCACCCTGGTGTTCGACAAGAACCCGGACTCCCCCACCCACTCGAAGCTGTCCGTCTACGAGGGGGGCAGACTCCGGGCCGCCTACCGCGCCGGCTCGGGCACCGGCGTCGAGGACGACTGCGCCCGCGACAAAGGCTGGATGCCCGACGGGAGATGGAGAATCAGGCTCAAGGACCCCTTCTACGACGGCCGGCTCATCAAGGGGTACGCCGTCCATCTGCAGGACATGAAGTGCTCCAAGGGCACCCTCACCCGCACGGAGATGTTCATCCACTCCGAGATGAACCGCGACGGCGGCCAGGGGAGCACCGAGAGCCGCCGCTGGGACGGGGACGGGGACTACGCGTCCAACGGCTGCGTGAAGCTGCGTCCGGCGGACATCAAGGAGATGTTCCGCCTCCTGAACCGCATCGGATGGCCGACCCACCTGCGCGTGGTCTCCTGACGGCGGGACGGATGCGCGAGCCGGCCGCGAGTGCGGTCGGCGACTTCCGGGCAGGACACAACTCCGGCCCCCTACCATGGGGTTGGACGTACCACCGAGACGGATACGGGATCGGGGGAACCTGTGGACGTACACATCGTTGTCGGGACCGCGGACGGTGCCGGTGACATCGCCGCCGCCGACGAGACGCGCTCCCTGCTCACGTGGCTCACCGAGGAGGGCGGACTGCGGGGCAGGGTCACCCCGCAGGAGAGCCCTCCGGTGCCCGGCACCCTCGGGCCGGCGCTGGACGGACTCCTCGTCGCGCTCGGCTCCGGCGGGGCGGCCACCGGGCTCGCCACGTCCCTGGTGGCCTGGATCCGCAGCCGGCGGGGTGCCGTCACGGTCAAGGCGACCCGGACCGACGGCGCCTGCGTGGAGATCTCCGCGAAACTCGTCGGCCCCATGTCCCCGCAGGAGCTGAAGACCTTCGTCGCCGACACCTCCCGGATCCTCGACGGCGGTCAGGCACCCGGAGGCAGCGACTTATGACCCGGCCGGCCGAACCACCGGCCGTACCGGCCGCGACCCCCGTGCCCGGCGGTGCGCTGGCGTCCGACGGTGTCCGGGTGCTGCTCATCGGCACCGCCACCCACGACGGCCCCACGCTCACCTCCGTACCGGCGGCCCGCCGCGGTGTCGAGGCCCTGGCCGCCACCCTGGTCGAACGCTGTGGAGTGGACCCCGACCGGCTGCGCACCCTCGTCGACCCGGCCGACGCCCGGGTGATGGCGCTGGCGATCGCCGAGGCGGCACAGCAGGCGGAGAGCACCCTGCTCGTCTACTACGTCGGGCACGGGCTCATCGGCCCCGGGGACGAGCTGTACCTCGCCGCCCGCACCACCGACCGGCTGACGCCGGGGCTCGCCGCCCACCAGGCGCTGCCGTTCTCGGCGCTGCGGGAAGCGGTGACGATGTGCGGCGCGGGATCCGTGATCGTCGTACTGGACTGCTGTTTCTCCGGTCGGGCCCGGCTCGGCGGCGACGCCCCCCGGCCGGCGGCCTTCACCCTGCCCGCCGGGCACGGCATGTACCTCATGGGTTCCGCCGAGCAACTGGCCCTGGCCCCGGAGGACGCCGAACACACCGCGCTCACCGGTGAGTTGATCCGGCTGCTGCGGGAGGGCGATCCGCGTGCGCCGCGACTGCTCACCCTGGACGACGTCTACGACCACCTCTTCCGTGCGCTGCGGGCGCGCGGCGGGCCGCTGCCGCGCCGGCAGGCCGGCGACCGCTCCGGCGGGCTCGTCCTCGCCGTCAACCCGGCCGCGCCCGCGACCGGGGAGCAGGACGGCACCGCTGCCGAGGAACCGGCGCCGGTTCCCTGCCCCTATCCGGGCCTGGAACCGTTCACCGTGGACGAGGCCGGGTTCTTCCACGGCCGGGAGGAACTCGTCGAGGAGTTGCTGCGGGGTTGTGTCCGGGCCGCCGAGCGGAGCAGGCCGCTCGCCGTCGTCGGGCCGTCCGGCGCGGGCAAGACCTCCCTGTTGCACGCCGGTCTCCTCGCCGCCCTGCGGGCCGGCACCCCGCTGCTGCCGGGCTCGGCCGCCTGGCCGTGCGTCGTCCTCACCCCCGGGGAGCATCCCGCCCGCGCGCTGGCCGCCGCGCTCCACCCCGAGGGCGCGGGCGAGGCGGCCGCACTGGCGGAGGACCCGGCACGGGCCGTCGCCTGGGCCCGCGAACTCGTTCCCGAACCCCGGCGGCTGGTGCTGCTGGTCGACCAGCTGGAGGAGTTGTTCACCGTCTGCCGCAGCGGGTCGGAGCGGACGGCGTTCGTCGCCGCGCTGACCGCCCTGGCCGAGGCCGAAACCCTCGTGGTCGCCGCCCTGCGGGCCGACTTCTACGGCAACGCGCAGGGGATGCCCGCACTGGCCTCGGTGCTGCGGGACAACCAGGTGCTCGTCGGCCCCATGCGGAACGAGGAACTCCGGGCCGCGATCGAGCGCCCGGCGCGGGCCGTCGGCCTGGAACTCGACGAGGGCCTGGCCGACCTGCTCATCCATGAACTGGGGGCCGCCCGGCTGGCCCGGTCCCAGGCCGGCACGCTGCCGCTGCTCTCCCACGCGCTGTGGGCCACCTGGCGGTACCGCAGCGGCCGACGGCTGACCGTCGCCGGCTACCGCCGCAGCGGCGGCATCGACGACGCCATCAGACAGACCGCCGACGACACCTACGCCGGCCTGGACGACGACGGCCGGGCCGCCGTACGCCGGATGCTGCCGCGCCTGGTCCACATCGACGACGAGACCCTGGACACCAGCCGCCCCGTGGACCGCACCGCGCTGCTGGACGGCCTGCCCGATCCGGAGGCCGCCGAGCGCGCCCTGCACCGGCTGGCCGCGGCCCGGCTGCTGGTCCTGGACGAGCGGACGGTGCGCATCAGTCACAACGCCCTGCTGCACGCCTGGCCGTTGCTGCGGCAGTGGATCGACGCCGACCGTGACTGGCTGCGCATCCGTCAGCAGGTGGCCGTCGACGCCGACGCCTGGTGGCAGGCGGGCAGACATCCGTCGCTGCTGTACCGCGGTCCCCGGCTGATCGCCACCCGGCAGCGCCTGGAGGTCGCGGGCCTGGCCGGCTCGGACGGCGAGGGGTACGCCGGTGAACTGGAGCCCCGGCTGGCGCAGTTCCTGGACCAGTCCTGGCGTCAGGAACGCCGGGCCGGCCGCGTCCGCACGGCCGTCGTCGCCTGCGTGTGCGTGCTGGCCCTGCTGGCCGTGACCGGCGGGGCGCTGGCCTGGATGTCGAGCCGGCGGGAGGCCGAGCAGCGCCGGACCGCGGTCTCCCAGTTGGTCGCGGCGGAGGCGGAGACGCTGCAGCGGACCCGCCCCGGACTGGCGAAGCAGCTCAGCATGGTCGCGAACCGGCTGAATCCGGACGGCGGTGCGGCGCCCATGATCGCCGCCATGGAACTGCCGGGCGTCCTGCAGGCGGGTATCCCCGCCGGGGACATCTCGCTCGACGCCGACGGCACCCGACTGGCCATCTCCACCGGCACCGGCGTCACCCTGTGGGACGTGACCCAAGGCCGGGGCCGACTGGGGGACTTGGGCCGGATGAACACCGGAGCCGTGGCGTTGAGCCCCGACGGGCGGTTGCTGGCGGCCGTCAGGGCGGGAACCACGGCGAGCGGTTCCGTGGGGCTGTGGGACGTCTCCGATCCGGGCAGGCCGCGCCCCGTCACCGTCCCCGGCCCGCAGAAGGCCAGGACGCTGTCGCTGGCGGTCAGCGGCGACGGCCGCATGCTCGCTCTCGGCCGGGTGGACGGCCGCATCGAGTTGTGGGACATCTCCGATCGCGCCGCCCCCCGCCCGTCGCGGACTCTGGCAGGTCACACGGGCAGTGTCGACTCGCTGGCCTTCGCCCCCTCCGGGCGGCTGCTGGCCAGCGCGGGCTCGGACGGCACGGTACGGCTCTGGGACCCCTCCGGCCGGGGCGGCGCCGCGGCGCGGGCGACCGTGCCCGGCCTCCGGCTCGAAGACCGCGCGAGGGACTCGCACTCCCGGGGGAACAGGCCGCTGCACCGGGTGGCGTTCAGCCCGGACGGACGGCTGCTGGCGGGGCCGGGAGACGGAAAGACCACCCAGGTCCGGCTGTGGCGGGTGCCGGACGGGGGACGGCTTGCGGCCGCCGGTCGGGTGACGGACGAATGGGCGACCGTCTGCCAGGACAATCTGGCTTCCCTCGCGTTCGACCCGGATGGCAAGAGCCTCGTCGGTGCCTGTGACACCGCCACCGTGCTCTGGGACGTCCGGTCACCGTCCAAACCGCGTAAGACCGGCGAGCTGCCGGGTGCCGAAGACGCCGCCGGGATGCCCGGCCCGGCCGTCTTCACGCCGCATGGCCGCAAGGTGCTGCGCGCCTCCAAGTGGGGCGTCCTGCTGTGGTACGTGGAGAACCCCCAGCAGCCCACGGCCGCCGCCAGCTTCGGGCAGACCCCGGCCGGCTTCCAGACGACCACGCGGTTCAGCGGTGGCGTCCGGCGGCTCCTCGTCATCCACGGCGCCAACGGCGGCGCGCTGTGGGACCTGTCCGCTTCCGCCACGCTGCACAAGAGCCTGGCCCGGTTGCCGGGCAGCGAGGACATCGGTGCGGAGGGAGCCGCCTTCAGTCCGGACGGGAAGATCCTCGCGCTCAGCGAAGCGGACGGCTCCGAACACGTCGTCCGCCTGCGGGACACCACTCGGGCCGGTGCTCCGGCCCGCGCCACCATCACCGGCATCGCCAACGGCGTCGAGGACCTCTCCTTCAGCGCGGACGGACGCCTGCTGGCCGTCGCCGACTACAACGACAACACCGCCGCGCTGGGCGGGCCGCCCCTGGTCCGGGTCTTCGACGTCACCGACGTCTCGCGCCCCCGGCAGACCGCGTCCCTGGAAGCGAAGGTCTTCTCTCTCGCCTTCGCGCCCAAGGGCCGTCTCCTGGTCGGCAACGCGGACGACCACCTGCTCTCCTGGGACATGACGGACGCACGCCGTCCGGTGTCCCTGCCGACGCACTCGCTCACCCCGGGCGCGACGGTGTCCCGGTCGGCCTTCCGCCCCGACGGCAAACTGCTCGCCGTCACCGACACCCAGGACACGACCCGCCTGTGGCCGGTCGAGAACGGCCGGATCCAGGGCGGCGAGGCCCCGGTCGTGATGCGCACGGTCGGCTCGGGAACAGGGATCACCTTCAGCCCTGACGGCCGGACCCTTGCGTGGGGCAGCAGAGGCGATCTGCACAACCCCCGCGCACGGGTCGACAGCCACATCGAGCTGTGGGACCTGAGCGACTGGCGCTCGCCGCGCTACGACGCTTCGTTCGCCTACACCGAAGGCATCCTCGCTTCCTTCGACAACCTCTCCTACAGCCCCCGGGGCAAGCCCCTGCTGGCCGCCGACGGCCGCACCGTGAACGTCTGGTCCACCGCCGCCTCGGACCTGGCCTACATCCTCTGCGAGAGCATCGGCGATGTCATCACCGAGGAGGAGTGGAAGGTGTACGTCCCCGGAGAACCGTACGACCCGCCCTGTTCGTGAGGCCGCCGTCCCGTGACCTGGACGGAACTCCACGGAGGCTTCGTCGTCCACGGGGCGGCGCCACCAGGCGCGGTCAGTTCTCGCCGGCGGCCCGGGCCACGCGCTCCAGCCGGCGGTGGTGGCTCTCCCACCGTGCCTGATCCGCTGTCGGCAGGCTGTCGTTGCCGCGCGCGTAGCCCACGGCCCCGTCGATGAGTTCGCGCACGATGTCGGCGTGGCCGGCATGGCGCTGGGTATCGCAGATGACGCGCACCAGGGCGTGATGGAGGGTCACCTCCCGCCGCTCCCGCGGCCACCAGGGGACGTGACCGATCTCGTCGAGTGACAGCGTCGCGATCGTGCTGTCCGAGTGCTCCCACGCCTGTCGGTACAGCCCCACGATCTCCGCGCGTGACTCCTCCGCGGTCGCCCACATGTCCGCGTTGGGTTCCGCCTCTTCCGTGTACCACCAGGACGGCGGCTCCTCCTCGAAGAACGGGCGCCCGAAGGTGTCGCCGAAGTACGCCAGTTCCACGCCGGCGACATGTTTGACCAGCCCCAGCAGGTTGGTTCCGGTGGGGGTCAGCGGACGGCGGATGTCGTACTCCGAGAGTCCGTCGAGCTTCCACACCAGCGCGTCCCGCGCCTCACGCAGGTATCGGAGGAGATCCGCTTTCGGATTCGATTCGACCATGCCGGGCAGTCTTCCATCCGCCACTGACATCGGGCGGCGCACTGGATCACCGGCGGTCCGCGGCGAGCACCCCCGCCACGAGCCGCCGGGCGTACGAGGCGTCGAGTCCGTCCGGCCGGAAGAGGATGCGGTACATCAGGGGGGCCACGACGTGGTCGATGACCGTCTCGGTCCCGGGGGTGTGCTCGCCGCGTTCGGCGGCCCTGGTGAGGATGACGTCGATCTGTGCGGCGGCGTAGTCGGAGCACCGGCCGGCGTTGCCGCCGTCCGGGTCGCCGAGCAGGGCGTCACGGATGTAGGCGCGGCCGGCGGGGGCGGCCATGTCGTCGAGGAACCGCTCGGCCCAGGCGGTCAGGTCGGACGACAGGGTGCCGTGGTCCTCGGGCTCGGTGTCGGGCCGCAGCCGCTCCACCGCGACGTCCGACAGCAGTTCCTGCAGGTCCCCCCAGCGGCGGTAGATGGTCGACGGCGTCACTCCTGCGCGCTGGGCGACCAGCGGAACCGTCAGGGCGTCCCGGCCCAGTTCCGACGCGAGTTCGCGCACGGCGGCGTGCACGGACGCCTGGACCCGGGCGCTGCGCCCGCCGGGGCGCACCATCTGCCTGCTCATGGAAACCAGCTTAAAGCTGATTCGTTGCCTCTGGCCTGGGCCGGGGGTGGCCCGTCTCCGTGGGCAGCCGTCCCGGGTGCGACCAGCGGCGCCCTCGGCCCGGCCGGAGGAGCCCGGCCGGCCGAAGGGGTGTTCAGACCGCCGGTGCGAGGGCGGGGGCGGGCCGGGTCTGCTGGTAGGCGTGGCCGGCCCTCAGGAGCACGCGTTCCCCGAGCGGTCGCCCGAGCAGTTGCATGCCGACCGGCAGTCCCGCCGCGTCGAGGCCGACCGGTACGGACAGGGAGGGCACTCCGGTGATGTTGGCCGGGGAGGACAGGCGTACGTAGGCGTCGGAGACGTTCTCGACGGTGCCGTCGGCCCAGGTGATCTTCTCCTGGCCGGCTTCGACGGCGGTCGCCGGGACGGCGGGGGCGGCGATCAGGTCGACCTCCCGCAGCATGCGCGCCCATTCCCGCCGCATGAGGGCGCGGGAACGCTGGGCCCGCAGGTAGTCCCCCGCGGGCATCAGTTCGCCTGCCTCGAGCAGGACGCGGACGTCGGCCTGGTACAGCTCGGGAACCGTGCGCAGGGTGCGTGCGTGGTAGGCGGTGGCTTCGGGCACCATCAGGCCCCACTGGGTGGCGTGGAGGTAGCGGGTCATGGGGATCTCGACGTCCACGAGGCGGGCGCCGAGGGCCGCGAGCTGGTCGATCGCGTACCGGACGGCGGCTTCCACCTCCGGGTCCACGTGCTCGAAGTAGTGGTTGCGGGGCACGCCGACGCGCAGCCCCGTGAGGTCCGTGCCCGGGGTCGGCCGGTAGTCCGTGGCGGGGGTGGCCAGGGAGCCGGGGTCGCGGGGATCGTGCCCGGCGAGGGCGGTGAGGACGAGCGCCGCGTCCTCGACGGTGCGGGTGATCGGGCCGACGTGGTCCAGGGACCAGGACAGCGAGGTGATGCCGTGACGGGGGACGAGGCCGTACGTCGGCTTCAGCCCGACCACTCCGTTCAGCGCGGCGGGCACCCGGATCGACCCGCCGGTGTCGGTGCCCAGGCTGAAGGTGGCGGTGCCCGCGGCGACGGCCACGGCGGATCCGCCGCTGGATCCGCCGGCGACCCGGCCGGTGTTCCACGCGTTGCCGGTCTGCGGGGTGGTCAGGCCGTAGGCGAATTCGTGGGTGTGGGTCTTGCCGACCAGGAGCGCGCCGGCCGCCGACAGCCGGGCGGCGACCGTGCTGTCGGTCTGCGCCCTGTGCCCGTCCCTGACCCGGGAACTGGCCGAGGTGGGCGCGCCGGCGACGTCGATCAGGTCCTTGAGCGCCATCGGAACGCCGTGCAGCGGGCCACGGTGGCGTCCGGCCGCGATCTCGCTCTCGGCTTCGCGCGCGGCCCGGCGGGTGTGTTCGGCGTCGACGGTGACGTAGGCCTGGAGGTGCGGCTCCACCTGCTCGACGCGCGTAAGGACGGAGTCCGCCAGTTCGACGGGGGACAGCTGCCGAGCCCGGATGGCTTCGGCCGCGGCGGTCAGCGACAGTTCATACGGCTGCATCGTGCGTCTCCTGTTCCGCCTGTTCTCCGTGTTCCACGTGTTCCGCGCGGTAGGCGAGGGCGGGCGGTGTGTCCCCGAAGTCCAGTTCCCGCAGGACCGCGACGACGGAGTGGATGTGATTGGCGGTGGCCGCCACCACGGCATGACGGTCCGCGGGCAGCGGGAGCCCGGCGCGGGCGGCCCAGCGGGCCGCCTCCGGTGGGGTGAGTTCGGCGGCGGACATGGAGGTTCTCCCTCGGAGCTGAAGTGGTCCGGAGTGGGCTCGAACGGCAGGGGCGCGGAGCAGACCCGCCCCCAAAAGCTAACTGTTTGCGTTAGTCGGACTCTAGGTCCTACGGTGACTTAACGCAAACAGATTGCGTTT
This sequence comes from Streptomyces nogalater, assembly GCF_039532885.1. Classification (NCBI taxonomy): domain Bacteria; kingdom Bacillati; phylum Actinomycetota; class Actinomycetes; order Kitasatosporales; family Streptomycetaceae; genus Streptomyces; species Streptomyces nogalater. The sequence goes on from NZ_BAAASM010000014.1 coordinate 337,474, forward strand.
AGAGGCGGAGGAAGTCCGGAGCCAGGCACCGGACCCGGCTCCTCCGCACGCCGTCCCCCCGAAGGAAGACGACTGATCATGAGCACTCCCCCGGCCGCCGTCCCCTCCTGGACCGTGGGCGACATCGTCGTCCACCGTGTCGACGAAGTTCTCCTGCCGCCCGCGACCGGACGGTGGCTGCTGCCCGGTGCCACCCCGGATCTCGTCGCCGGGCAGGGCTGGCTGCGTCCGCACTTCGCGGACGACGAGGGGACCCTGCGCCTCGACAGCCACAGCTTCGCGCTGACCGCCGGCGGACGGCGCGTCCTGGTGGACACCGGCATCGGCAACGGCAAGGAGCGGGCCAATCCCGCCTGGCACGACCTGAACACCGACTACCTCGCACGCCTCACCGCCGCCGGATTCCCCCCGGACTCGGTCGACCTGGTGATCCTGACCCATCTGCACGCCGACCACGTCGGCTGGAACACGCGCAAGGTGAACGGCGAGTGGGTTCCCACGTTCCCCAACGCCCGCTACCTCGCCTCCCGCACCGAGCGGGAGTTCTGGGCCGGGTACGACATGGAGGAGCCGCGCAGGCAGATGTTCCGCGACTCCGTGATCCCGGTGGAGACGGCGGGGCTGCTCGACCTCGTCGACGTGCCCGCCGAGGGTGCCCGGGTCGTCCCTGGCCTGCGCCTGTTGTCCACCCCCGGGCACACCCCCGGTCATCTCGCCGTCGAACTCACCAGCCGCGGCCGGAAGGCCCTGATCACCGGCGACTGCGTCCACCACCCGGTCCAGCTCGCCCACCCCGCCATCGGCGCCTGCGTCGACATCGACCCCGAACTGTCCGAAGCCACGCGCCGCTCGGTGCTCGGTGCGCTCGCCGACACCGACACCCTCGTCCTCGGCACCCACTTCGCGCCCCCCACCGCCGGCCGCGTCGTCACCCGGGAGAACACCTACCGGCTCTCGCCGGTCCCGGCCGACTCGCATGCACACCACGTCGGCTGCTGACACGGCCCTCGGCCGGAGCGGGACGGTGTGTGCACGGCGGGCCGGCGAGACCGCGGAGGCCGCCACCACCACGCAGGCGAGGCTTACAGAGTGCGATCAGCACGCTGAGGAAGAGCAGCGCGGAGGTCGTCCACGCGGGAGTCGGGGTGTAGCCGGTGCCCCCCCGGCTCCGGCTCGGTTCTGCGGCTGAGGGAGAGCGTCGGCCGCGGCATGCGGTGGGCCGGAGTCTCAGCGGTCGGCCAGTGCGCGGTCCAGCAGGGGGAGCAGGCGGTCCCAGTGGCGCCGTAGCCCGGAGGGGCTGAACGCGTCGGTGTCGGACATGGTGAAGCCGTGGACGGTGCCGGGGTAGATCTCGGAGGTGTGGTCGGCCCCTGCGGCGTCCAGGACCTGGTTGAGCTCGCCGAGGGCCTCGGGGGTCATGTCTCCTTCGGCGTGGCCGAAGTGGACCTGGGCGGTGAGCCTGGAGAGGAGGACTGGACCGTCGGCGCCCACGGGGCCGTGGAACGCGGCGACGGCGGCCACCTGGCCGGGGTGGGCCGCGGCGGTGCGCACCGCCTGGAGGCCGCCGATGCAGTAACCGGTCACCGCGACCGGCCCGCCGCGGACCTCCGGCCGGCTGGTGAGGAACGCGAGGTAGGATCCGGCGTCGCGCAGGGCACGTTCGGCGGTGTGCGCCTCGATCAAAGGCATCAGCCGGGCGAAGACCTGGGGCCGGGCCTCTTCCCCGATGTGCGCGGGAAGTTCGATCACCGGTGCCGGGCCGTGCCGGTAGAAGAGGTTGGGGACGAGCACGTAGTAGCCGTGCCCGGCCAGTTCACGGGCCATCTCCCGCAGCGCGGGCCGGATACCGAAACCGTCCGGGTACATCAGCACCGCCGGGTGGCGCCCACCGTGGTCGGGAAAGGCGGCGAAGGCGTCGGCCTGCCCGTCGGCGGTGGGAATCTGCAGCGTCTTGGTGGGCATGGACTCTCCTGTCGTGGTTGATGTGTCGAACCTGCGATCAACACGACGGAGGCGGAGCACGCGCGGCGGCGCGAGTCCCTCGTCCGAACGGCGGGCCCTCACCGGCCCGCACGGCGCTCAGGAGAGCACCGGGTCACCTGTCCGTGCGTGGCGCGATGCCGTCCCGGTAGTCATTCCCGACACCGTAGTGCACGGGACAACCCGACGCCACCGGCAGCGACTCGCCGGCCTGTGCGCTTATGGTGCCGGGCGCTCGATGCGCAGGACGTGCTGGTCGTGGCGGAAGGTGTAGGTGCCGTCATCGTTGTCGAAGTGCCGCCGTACGTATGCCTCGACCGCCTCGCGGGTCGCGGAAGGGGCGTCGGGGACGCTGAGGAGGAAGTCGGCGACCATGACGGTCTCCTCCAGGTTCCGGCCGCGGTAGCGGGCGGGTACGACGTCCAGTTCGGTGTGGCCGACCAGGCCGGGCCGGAGGGCGGCCAGTTCGCCGACGAGTTCCCGCACGTCGAAATGGCGGCCGGTGAAATGGTGCACCATGCGCATGCAGGCGTTGTCGGGGCTCTGCAGCAGCACGAGCAGGACACCGCCCGGCGCCACCCACTCCATGATGCGGGCCGTCGTCTCCGCCCACCGCGTACGGGGGATGTAGTACAGCACGTGGGACAGCAGGGCCAGATCGGCCTGCACGTCCAGTCGGGCCTCGCCGACCGGCTGGGCCACCACCTCCGCCTGCGGGCAGGTCCGCGCCAGCTCGCGCCGCATGGGCTCGCTCGGTTCGATGCACACGGTGCGCTCGAAGTACGGGGCGAGATACCGCGTCGTCGTGCCCTGGGCGGCACCGACGTCCAGGAGCAGGCGCCGAGCGGGCAGTCGGTCCACCACCTGGCGCAGGTACGCGTGGGTGATGCCCTTCTCGTCACTCCCGGCGAGGAACGTATCCAAAGCCACTCGATAGGCGTCGTCGTCCGTCCCCGTGATGCCCACCTGCGCGTCCTTCCGCAGTTCCACTTCCCACGCCTCCTCCACGCCAAGCGGCATGCCCTGCCCGGCACACCGCCGGTGCCCTACGGCGAGGCCACAGTGGCACGAGGGGGTGCCCGTCCGGCGGGAAACACGCCTTCGGGTGCGCGGAGGGACGGGGCGCACCGGAGCGGACCCGGGCGGCGCGGCGTGCGCCCCTTCGCGAACGACCCCCTGCGGCGCGCCGCGTCGACGACGCCTTGGGGGGCCGCCCTTCGGTTCGGCATGGGGCTCGCACTCCGCTTCGGCACGGCAACTGCCATGGCGCCCGGGGCGATTGCCGCTGTCGATGTCATTGACGGCCCGTTGGTCGTCCAATTATGTTCACGTCGATTTCACGAACGTCGTTCGGCAGGTCGAACATTGGAGGTGCCGGTCCCCGCACCGAGGAGATGCGCATGCCCGCCCGTACACCGTCCACCCCCTCGGTCGACCCGGACTCCGGCAGGCCTGCGCACCGCTCGTCCCCACCAGCACGGGCTCTCACCGAAAGGGTGTGTCCATGTCCTCCTCCGTCAGCAGACGACGTCTCCTCCAGCTCGCCGGGGTCACCGCCGTGGCGTCCGCCGCTGGTCCCGTCCTCGGCGGCTCCGCCGCCCACGCGGCCCTACCCCCCGCCCGGCCCGACATCGGAGCCCAGGCCTTCCCCTTCGAGCTCGGCCAGGTCCGGCTGACCGCGAGCAGGTGGCTGGACAACCAGAACCGGACCCTGAACTACCTGCGGTTCGTCGACGTCGACCGGCTGCTGTACAACTTCCGCGCCAACCACCGCCTGTCCACCAACGGCGCGGCCGCGACCGGCGGCTGGGAGGCCCCCGACTTCCCCTTCCGCAGCCATGTCCAGGGTCATTTCCTCACCGCCTGGGCGCAGTCGTACGCGGTGACCGGGGACGGCGTCTGCCGGGACAAGGCCCTGTACATGGTCGCGGAGCTGGCCAAGTGCCAGGCCAACAACGGCGCCGCCGGGTTCGGCGCGGGATACCTTTCCGGTTATCCCGAGTCCGACTTCACCGCCCTGGAGGCGCGCACCCTGTCCAACGGGAACGTGCCGTACTACACCGTCCACAAGACGCTGACCGGGCTGCTGGACGTGTGGCGGTACATCGGCAGCACGCAGGCCCGTGACGTGCTGCTGGCCCTGGCGGGCTGGGTCGACCGGCGCACCGGCCGGCTGAGCACCGCGCAGCTCCAGGCCATGCTGGGCACGGAGTTCGGCGGCATGAACGCCGTCCTGACCGACCTGTACCAGCAGACCGGCGACGCACGGTGGCTGTCCGTCGCCCAACGGTTCGACCACGCCGCGGTGTTCGACCCGCTGGCGGCCGGCCAGGACCGGCTGGCCGGGCTGCACGCCAACACCCAGGTGCCCAAGTGGATCGGGGCCGTCCGCGCGTACAAGGCCACGGGCACCACCCGTTACCGCGACATCGCCACCAACGCCTGGAACTTCTGCGTCCACGCCCACACCTACGCCATCGGCGGCAACAGCCAGGCCGAGCACTTCCGGGCCCCGGACGCCATCGCCGCCTACCTGCGGCAGGACACCTGCGAGAGCTGCAACACCGTCAACATGCTCACGCTCACCCGGGAGTTGTTCGCGCTGACGCCGGACCGGGCCGAGCTGTTCGACTTCTACGAGCAGGCGTGGCTGAACCAGATGATCGGCCAGCAGAACCCGGCCGACCCGCACGGTCACGTCACCTACTTCACCCCGCTCAACCCCGGCGGCCGGCGGGGCGTGGGCCCGGCCTGGGGCGGCGGCACCTGGAGCACCGACTACACCACCTTCTGGTGCTGCCAGGGCACGGGCCTGGAGATGCACACCCGGCTGATGGACTCCGTGTACTTCCACGCCGGCACCACGCTGACCGTGAACCTCTTCGTCCCCTCGGTACTCACCTGGACCCAGCGGGGCATCACCGTCACCCAGACGACGTCGTACCCGGCGAGCGACACCACGACCCTGCGTGTCACCGGCAACGCCGGCGGAACCTGGACGATGCGCGTCCGCATCCCCGGCTGGACCTCCGGGGCCACCGTCAGCGTCAACGGCGTCGCGCAGGACATCGCCACGACCCCCGGCGGCTACGCGGCCCTGACCCGCGCCTGGACCTCCGGCGACACCGTCACCGTCCGCCTGCCCATGCGCACGGTCGTGCGGCCGGCCAACGACAACCCGGGCGTCGCCGCGGTCACCTACGGACCGGTCGTCCTGTCGGGCAACTACGGCAACACCGCGCTCGGTTCCCTCCCCGTCCTGGACGTCTCCTCGATCAGGCGGACCAGCTCGACCGCGCTCGCCTTCACGGCCACGGCGAACGGCTCCCCCGTCGGCCTGGGCCCGTTCCACGACGCACACGGCCACAACTACACCGTCTACTGGAACACCGGGGGTGCGGCGTCCGTCCGTCTGGCCAACGCGGCCGGCGGCCTGGTACTGGGCATCCAGGACATGTCCACCGCCGACGGCGGCCGTGCCCTGCAGTGGAGCGACTCGGGCACCGCCGACCACGACTGGGAGATGGTGCCCGACGGCACCGCCGTCCGCTTCCGCAATGTGCACAGCGGCAAGGTGCTCGGCGTGCGGGACATGTCCACGGCCGACGGTGCCGCCGTGCTCCAGTGGGCGGACAACGGCACCGCCGACCACCGTTGGACCCTGATCGACCAGGGCGACGGAACCGTCAAGATCCGCAATGTGCACAGCGGGAAACTGCTCGGCATCGAGAACAACTCCACCGCGATGGGCGCCTTCGCGGTGCAGGCCCCGGACGACGGCACGGCCGACAACCGGTGGCGCATCGTACGGTGACGAACCGCCGGTGCGGCCGGTCACCGGCACTTCGGGACGGCCCTTCGTGCACCCGGTGCTGCCCGTCCGTACCTTCCCCGGGAGGCTTCCGGCTGTGTAGGGGTGGAGGACGATCAGAATCCGAGAGGGGCCGTCCGACATGCACGCCAAGGAACAGCCGGAGAAGGACGCGGGTCAACGGCGTCCGGTGAACCCGACACACCGGGCGGCGGTGCCGTGGCCCGTGGCCGGGGCCCTGTCCCCGGAGGCGGCGGTGTCCCTGCAACGCGCCGCCGGCAACGCGGCCGTGGCACGGATGATCGAGGAGCGGCGCGGCACCGGCCACGGGCACGCGGCGGCCGTGCAGCGCCGCACCGGCCACGATGACGTCCCGGCCGTGCAGCGGTCCACCGTGCACGAGGTGCTGCGCTCGGCCGGGCGGCCGCTGGACGACTCCGTCCGCTCCGACATGGAGGCGCGGCTCGGCGCGGACTTCTCCGACGTCCGCATCCACACGGGCGGCGCCGCCCGCGCCTCCGCCGCCGAGGTGGGCGCGCGCGCCTACACCAGCGGCAACCACGTCGTCATCGGCGACGGCGGCGCGGACCGGCACACCCTCGCCCACGAACTCACCCACGTCATCCAGCAGCGCCAGGGCCCGGTCTCCGCCACCGACAACGGCGCGGGGCTGCGCGTCTCCGACCCGTCGGACCGCTTCGAGCGGGAGGCCGAGGCCAACGCCACGCGCGTCCTCGCCGCACCGGCCCCCGCCCGGGAGGCACCCGTGCAGCGCGCGGCCACCGCCACGGACCGGGGCACGGGCGTGACCGTCCAGCGGGCCAAGCCCTCCTCAGTCGGTCACGCGCAGGGCGAGCACATCTTCAACGCCCTCGACGCGCTGGCCAAGGAAGCCGGTACGACGCTGAGCGACCGGATCACGGCCCGCGTCGACCTGCTGAACGGTCAGGAGCTCTCCCACGAGCAGAACGTGCGCAAGGCGACCGTTACCTGGAATTACCAGGTACACAAGGACAGTCTGGATACGGCGGCGGCGCTGGCGGCGAGACTGCGGGACCACGAGCGCTTCCGGTCCGCGTCGAGCGGTGAGCCGACGGACGCGCGGGGCGACGACCCCAATTCCGTCCGCTACGGCGCCTTCGTCGCACAGGTGCGGCAGGCGCTGCGCGACTGCGGTACGCCGGACTGGAACAACGGAGCGGCTCTCGTGGCCCTCCGGGAGAACCTCGTCGCGACCATCACCGACCAGGTGGCCCGGCAGGTGAAGCGGAACACCGACCTGGGCAACTCCCGTGACCGGACCGAGTTCGACACCTGGTACACGACCACCGAGAACCAGATGAAGGACTTGTTCAACGAACTCGTCGGTACCGCGAGGGCCGTCCACGACGCGCTGTTCACGACGGCCCACGCCGCGTACGGCTACCAGGAGGGCGAGACCATACCCGCCCATCTGTACCTCCAGTGAGCGGACCCGGCCACCGCCGGACCGCCCCCCGGCAGGGCTGCCGGAGATCACACCGGCCTTGCGCGAGGCCGGCCTCTCCGCCCTGCCCCGGGGTCTCACACCCCCGCCGCCACGGGGTGCGCGTGCGCGCAGGCGTCCTCGGTCCCGAAGGTCTCCCAGGCGGGGAAGGGATCGTCGTGCGGGCCCGCTTCGCCATCGGCCATGAGGCATGCGTCGAGGGCGGCGCGCAGCGCGGGGGCGTCGAGCCGGGTGCCGATGAACACCAGCTCCTGGCCCGGGCCCGGTTCCGGGTCACGGGCACCGGAGGGCTCGAAGCGGGCCACCGACCCGGCCTGGGACCACAGGCCGGTCACCCGGGGACGGCTGGCCAGCCAGAAGAACCCCTTGGAGCGCAGGACCTGTCCGAAGGCCCCGCTGTCGATCCCTTCGGTGACGAACTCCCACAGCCTGCCCGGATGGAACGGCCGGCCGGCGCGGTAGACCGTGGAGGAGATGCCGTACTCCTCGGTCTCCGGGACGTGGTCGCCGTTGAGTTCCCTCACCCAGCCCGGTGCCTGCTGGGCACGCTCCAGGTCGAACAGCCCCGTGCCGAGGATGTCCGCGGGGGCGACGCGCCCGTGGGTCGCGGTGAGGATCCGTGCCGCCGGGTTCAGCCGGGTCAGCGTGGCACGGAGCCGGACCGCCTCCTGTTCCCCGACGAGGTCGAGCTTGTTGAGGACGATGACGTCGGCGAACTCGATCTGGTCCATCAGCAGGTCGCTGACGGTGCGTTCGTCGTCCTCGTACTGGTCGAGCCCTCGTTCGGCGAGTTCGTCGCCCCTGGCCAGCTCGGGGAGGAAGTTGGCCGCGTCCACGACGGTGACCATGGTGTCCAGCCGGGCCAGGTCCCCGAGGGTCGCGCCGTCTTCGCGGGGGAAGGCGAAGGTGGCGGCGACCGGCATCGGCTCGGAGATGCCGCTGGACTCGATCAGCAGGTAGTCGAAGCGCCCTTCCCGGGCCAGTCGGCCGACCTCTTCCAGCAGATCGTCCCGCAGGGTGCAGCAGATACACCCGTTGGTCATCTCGACCAGGCGTTCCTCGGTGCGCGACAGGGCGGCTTCACCGCCGCGCACCAGGGCGGCGTCGATGTTGATCTCGCTCATGTCGTTGACGATCACCGCGACACGGAGGCCGGCGCGGTTGCCGAGCACATGATTGAGCAGCGTCGTCTTGCCGGCACCGAGAAAGCCCGACAGGACGGTGACCGGCAGGCGGTCCTCGCTCATGTGTCACCCCTCCGGGCGCAGCAGGCCGCGCTCATAGGCCTTGGCCAGCCTCTGCGGCACCAGGTACGACCTGCCGTCGACCGTGACGGGCACCAGCCGGGGCGTGTTCGCCTTCCACTGCGCACGGCGGTGACGCGTGTTGCTGCGGGACATCTTGCGCTTCGGGACAGCCATGAGAACTCCAGCTCGGGAACGGGACTCGACCACTCTACATGAAAACGATTCCCGTTTTCCCATCCTCTCCCGCCCTCTCCCGGCCTCTCCCGCCCTCCCCGCGGTCCCGCAAGCGCTACGGCAGGGGAATCTCGAAGTGCACGGTGCCGACGCCCGGGCCGTGCTCCCCCGTGGTGCGCGCGTCGAACACCTCCTTGCCGATGCCGCGCCAGAAGGCCTCCGCCCCCTCGGCGTTGACGTTGGTGTGGAGATAGATGCTGTCGTAACCGGGGGTCCCGGCGACGAAGTCGCACGCCCGCCGCACCAGCGTCCGCGCCAGTCCGTGACGGCGGTGCCCAGGGCGTACGTAGACGCGGACGAGCTGGGCGGTGGTGCCCGACGGGTAGCGTTCGGCGAGCCAACGGGGGTGCGGCGGGTGGGCCGGCCCCGCCGACCGCACACCGGTCGTGGCCACCACCTCGTCGCCGTGGCGGGCGACGAGCAGGAGGTGGCGGGGATGGTCCAGGTACGTGGCCTCGATGTCGATGACGTCGCGGTGCCATTCGGGGACGTAGCCGTAGCCGAAGTCCCGGTAGAAGGTGTCCAGCATCAGTCGCCGCGCGCCTTCCACGTCGGCCGTGGTGGCGGGGCGGACGGTGTACGGCGGGTGCGGGGGGTGGCTCATCACGGTCTCCTGGGGTGCGGAAAGGGGTCAGGGGGTCGGCAGGCCGGGTCCGGCGCAGTGCACGTGTGCCGCAGGTACGGTCCCGTCTACCAGGTAGGCGGCGACCGTCCCGTCCACGCACGGGTTGCCCCGGCTGGCGAACATCCCGTGGGAGTAGTCGTCGTGCAGGGTGACGAGGCGTGAGCCGGGGAGACGGTGGGCCAGTTGCCGGGCTCCCTCGACCGGGGTGACGGGGTCGTGCTCGGAGGCCACCAGCAGCACGGGCGGGACGTCGGGGCCCCCGAGCCGGGTGCGCCGTTCGGGCCGGTGGTGCCAGAAGGAGCAGACGGAGGCCTCCATCCCGGTGAGCACGGGCCGCGGATCGATGCGTCGTATGCGCCGCAGGTCGGCCAGGACGCGGGCGGGTGAAGGGCCGGGCCCGTCGGCGCACTTGACGACGCGGTTGGCGGACTCGTACGTACGGGAGGCGGCGTCGCCGAACGGCGTCCCGGGGCGGAGCGCGCCGACGCCGCCGTCACGGACGTACCCGCGGATGCCGTCCGCGAGGCCGGTCCAGCGTTCGGTGCGGCCGAGGGCGCGGTAGACGGCACGGTCGAACTCCGCGGGGCCGAAGCCGTCCACGGGGTGGGCCGCGAGCCCGTCGCGTACGCGCTCGTAGGCCTGGCGCACCTCGTCGGCGCGACCGCCGAGACCGAAGCGGCCGTGGTGCCGGGCCGCCCAGGCGAAGAACACCTCGCGCCCGCGCAGGAGGGCCCGGCTCTGGCGCACATCGAAGTCGTACCAGCTCCACGGGCCCACCACGCTGTCGAGCACCATGCGGCCGGCCCGCCGGGGGAACAGGGCGGCGTAGGCGGCGCCGAGGTAGCTGCCGTAGGAGACGCCGAGGAAGGCGATCCGCTCCTCGCCGAGGGCCGCGCGGAGTGCGTCCATGTCGCGGGCGGTCTGGGCGGTCGACAGCCAGGGCAGCGCGTCGCCGGCGCCGGCGGCGCAGTCGTCCGCCATGCGCCGCAAGGAGTCGAGATACGCCCGCTCCGCCGCGGGGCCGGCGGGGACGGGGTCGGGGGCCGGGCTGTCGAAGAGGCCGCCCATCGGGCCGCAGTCGGCCGGCGCGCTCTGTCCGGTGCCGCGCGGGTCGAAGCCTATGACGTCGTAGGCGCGGCGGACGCTCCCGGGGAGTTTCGCCCGCTTCGTGACGGCGTACGACAGCCCCGGGCCGCCCGGCCCGCCGGGGTTCACCAGGAGGACGCCGCGCCGCTCGCCGGGGGTGCCGGCGGCGGGCACCCGGGAGACGGCGACGCGTATCCGCCGGCCGCCGGGGTTCTCCCAGTCCAGCGGGACGTCGAGCCATCCGCATTCCACCCGGTCGGGCGGCGGCGGGGACGGTACGGACCGCGGACAGGCGCCGAATCGCAGCCGGGCGGCGGCGTCATGGGCGGGAGCGGTGGCGGCGGAGGCGGTGGGGGGCAGTGCGGTGGTGGTGGCCACGAGGGCGCACACAGCGCTCAGGAGGCGCGCGACAGGGAGCACGAGTCTCGCATTCAGAGAACCGACGTGGGATCAGATGACAATGAAAACGAATATCGATAAGGTCCCCCTCGGTCAAGCCGACGTCTGTGCGACACGCCGTCGGCGCGACAGCAGTCCTTCAACCACGCCGTGAAAAGGGGAAGCCGTGGCTCATCTGCTGATGGTCGAGAGCTGGGTCGGATCGATGAGCAGACTGCTGCCACGGGCGATCCGCGAGGAGGGGCACGAGTTCACCTTCCTCACCCGCGACCTCCACCACTACCTGCGCTCCGCCCCCGAGGGCACCGCACACCCCCTGCTCGCCGCCCGCAATGTGCTGACCGCCGACACGAACGACGACGAGGCGCTGCTGCCCTTCGTCCAACGGGCCCATGAGGCACTGAGGTTCGACGGGGTCATCACCTCCTGCGACTACTACCTCCCGGCCGCCGCGCGGATCGCCGGGCGGCTCGGGCTGCCCGGCCCCGCTCCCGAGGCGGTGGAGAACGCGTGCCGCAAGGACACCACCCGCCGGATCCTGGCCGAGGCCGGTGTGCCCGGCCCCCGCTTCGCGGTCTGTCGCGACTGGGCCGAGACGGCCGCCGCGGCACGGGACATCGGCTATCCGCTGGTGCTCAAGCCGGTGGACCTGTGCGCCGGGATGTTCGTACGGCGCGTGGACGACGAGCCCGCCCTGGCGCACGCGTACCGGGCGCTGGCCGGCTTCCCCGTCAACGCCCGCGGCCAGCGCCGCTCCCCCGTCGTCCTCCTCGAAGAACTCCTCGAAGGGCCCGAGGTCAGCGTCGAGACCGTGGCCCACGGCGGTACCGCGCACGTGGTGGGCGTCACCGACAAGAGTGTCGGCGGCGCACCCGCCTTCATCGAGACCGGCCACATGTTCCCCGCCGCGCTCCCGCCCGCCGACACCGAGGCGGCCGTGCGGACGGCGCTGGACGCGCTGAAGGCCCTCGGGCTCGACCAGGGCGTGGCCCACACCGAGATCAAGCTGACGCCCGCCGGGCCCCGCCTGGTGGAGGTGAATCCGCGTCCCGCCGGCAACCGCATCACCGAGCTGATACGCCATGTGACCGGCATCGACCTGGCCGCCGCCTGCGTGGCGGTGGCCCTCGGCCGCGCGCCGGACCTGCGGCGCACGGACACCGGCCTGAAGAGCGCCGCCATCGGGTTCCTCGTACCGGACGGGGACGGCGTACTGGAGGCGGTCGACGGCGCCGACGAGGTGCGTGCCGCGGCCGGCCTGCTGGAAGTCCGGCTCCCCGAGCCCGGCACCACGGTCAAGGCGGCGGCCAGCAACAACGAGTACCTCGGCCACATCATGGCCGGTGACGCCGACGGACTCGGCGCACGCGAGCGCGTCGAGGCCCTGCTCGGCGGACTCAAGCCCCGGGTGGTGGGCCGATGACCTCCCCCACCGGCATACGGGCCACGGCGTCCTCGTACGACGACCTCGTCCAGGGCGTTCTCGACGGCCGCCTCGGACCGGACCCGTCCACCCAGCGCGTCGCCATGGCGTTCACCACCCGGCAGGCGGTCCGCCACGACGGGCGCAACGGCGGTTACCGCAACGAGGTGCTGAGCCTGCGCCTGGCCGAAGCCGTCGGCTCGTGCGCGGTCGAGCCCGGCGCGCTGCCGGACGGTGCCGTGGAGGACTGTGTCGGCGCCGACATCGCGCGCCTCCTCGGGCACGAGCTGGCGCCGGTGCGCGTGGCCGCCCTCGACGCGTACCTGATGCACGTCCGGCCGCACCTCCCCGCCCACGGGGCACGGCCCTTCCCGTTGCCGGCGGGCACGTCGCTGCAGAAGTCACGGGCCCGATCCCGCGCGGTCGTGGAGCTGCTCGACGCCCCGCCCGGGAGCACGGTGCTGGTGGTCGGCGTCGTCAACTCGCTGCTGGAGGCGCTGCGGCGGCGCGGGCTGGCGTACGTGCCGTGCGACCTCAAGGGCGGCACGACCGAGTGGGGCGAGCCGGTGCGGACCGACGCGGCGGCGGAGCTGGAGCGCTGTGACGCCGTCCTCGCCTCCGGCATGACGCTCGGCAACGGCAGCTTCGAGCCGCTGCGGGAGCACGCCCTGCGGCACGGCAAGGAACTGGTGATGTTCGCCCAGACCGGCAGCGCCGTCCTGCCGCATCTCATCGGCGCCGGGGTCAGCGCGGTGTGCGCGGAGCCCTACCCCTTCTTCTGGCTGGACGGCGGCCCCGGGACCATCCACCGCTACGGAGCAGCCCTGTGACCACGGCCGTCCTGAGCCCGGCGGGCAACCGGGAGCTTCTCGGCCTGCTCGGCCGTACACCGCTCGCCCGCATCACCGTCGACCTGCCGTGTCCGCAGCCCGGTTTCTGGGCGAAGCTGGAGGCGCTCGGCGTCGGCGGCATGAAGGCCCGCGCGGCCGTCTCCATGCTGCTCGGCGCCCGGGAGCGCGGTGAACTCCGGCCGGGCGCACCGGTGGTGGAGTCCACCTCGGGAACGCTCGGCGTCGGCCTGGCCTTCGCCGGACAGGCCCTCGGCCATCCCATCGTGCTGGTCGGCGACATCGAACTGGAGCCGTCGATGCGGCAGTTGCTGCGTTCGTACGGCGTCCGGCTGGAGCTGGTGGACCGCCCGGCCGCCGAGGGCGGCTGGCAGGCCGCCCGGCTCGCCCGGCTGCGCGAACTGCTGGCGCGGCTGCCCGGCGCCTACTGGCCCGACCAGTACAACAACCCCGACAACAGCGCCGGTTACGCCACCCTGGCGGCCGAGCTGGCCACCCAGCTCGACCACCTGGACGTGCTCGTGTGCAGCGTCGGAACCGGCGGCCACAGCGCCGGCATCGTCGGCCCGCTGCGTCGGCACTGGCCAAAGCTGCGGCTGATCGGCGTGGACGCCACCGGCTCCACCATCTTCGGCCAGCCGGCCCGGCCCCGGCTCATGCGCGGCCTGGGCAGCAGCATCCACCCGCGCAACGTCGCCTACGACGCCTTCGACGAGGTGCACTGGGTCGGCCCCGCCGAGGCCGCGGACGCCTGCCGGCGGCTGGCCGCCGGGAACTTCGTCAGCGGGGGCTGGAGTACCGGAGCCGTGGCCCTGGTCGCCGCCTGGGCCGCCCGGGTACACCCCGGCGCCGTGGTCGCCACCGTCTTCCCCGACGGGCCGCACCGCTACCTCGGCAGCGTGTACGACGACGACTTCGCCGCCGCCCACGGGCTCGACCCGGCCGGCGCCGCCACCCGCCCCGTCGAGATCCCCCACCCCAGGGCCGTGGAGGCGACCGGCTGGGCACGGTGCCGGACCATCTGCGACCCCCTCGACACCCCTACGGAAGAGAACACCCGTGAAGGCCAGTCAGCGCACCGCACACCTGCGTCTCACCGAGCCGCTGCGCATCTCACGCTCCACGATGGCGGCCCGTGAGGCCGTCTGGCTGACCGTGGAACACGAAGGACTGCACGGCCACGGCGAAGCCGTCACCAGCGTCTACTACGACCTCGACATCGCGACCCTGACCCGGCTGCTGCACGTGGAGACGCGGTGGCTCGCCCGCTTCGCCGAACCCGCAAGCGCCCTGGAGGCACTGCGAAGCGGCGACCGCCACGGCGCTCCGCCCGCCGTGCTGGCGGCCGTGGAGTCCGCGCTGCTCGACCTCGTGGGCAAGTGCGCCGGGGTCCCGGTGCACGGACTTCTCGGGGCCCCCACGGCTCCGGCCGCCCCGACCGCCCGCACCATCGGCGTCATCCCGGCCGGCCGGGCCGAAGCGCAGGCCGCCCGTCTCGTACGGGACGGCTTCTCCGTCCTCAAGGTCAAGGCCGGCGCCCGGGACCCCGCCGAGGACGTGGAGCGGGTACGGGCCGTACGCACCGCCGCTCCGCACGCGCGGCTGCTGCTGGACCCCAACGGGGCCTGGGACGCGGACACCGCGCGGCGTCTGCTGCCGCTCTTCGCCGACCTGGGCGTCGAGGCCGTCGAACAGCCCCTGACGCCGGGTGACCCCGAGGCGCTCGCGCGGTTCGCCGAGCGGTCGCCGCTGCCGGTCATCGCCGACGAGGACGCGGTCGGCGTCGAGGACGCCCGCCGTCTCGCGGGTCGGGTGGCGGGCGTCAACGTCAAGCTCGCCAAATGCGGCGGCGTGCACGCGGCCCTGCGGATCGCCGAGCTGATCGAGGGCACCGGCACCGAGCTGATGCTCGGCTGCCTGACCGCCAGCACCCTCGGCATCGCCCCCGCCGTGCACCTGGCCGACCGCGCCCGCTGGATCGATCTCGACGGACACCTGCTCCTCGCCGACGACCCCTGGACCGGCATCGGCGGCCACGACGGCACCGTACGGGCGAGCCGGAACCCCGGCCTCGGAGTGCGGCCCCGCACCCGTCGCACCGAGGGGGCGGCGGCATGAGGACGTGGCACGAGATCCGCCGCTTCCCGCTCGCGATCCGGCTGCTGCTGGTCAACCAGCTCGGCGTCAACACCGGCTTCTACCTGCTCGTCCCCTACCTCGCTCTCCACCTGAGCGAGGACCTGGGGATGTCGGCGGCGGTCGTCGGCATCGTGCTCGGCGTGCGCAACCTCAGCCAGCAGGGCCTGTTCCTGATCGGCGGATCGGCCTCGGACCGGCTGGGCGCACGGGGGGTCATCATCGCCGGGTGCGCGCTGCGTACCGTCGGTTTCGGGCTCTTCGCGCTCGGCGACGGGCTCGCGGTGCTGCTCGCCGCCTCGGTGCTCAGCGGGCTGGCCGGGGCACTGTTCAACCCGGCGGTGCGCGCCTACCTCGCGCTGGCGGCCGGAGACCGCAAGGCGGAGGCGTTCGCCCTGTTCAACGTGTTCGCGACCGCGGGCGCGTTGATCGGGCCGCTGCTCGGCAGCGCGCTGCTGCTGGCCGACTTCCGGGTCAGTGCGCTCACCGCGGCCGGGATCTTCGCCGTCCTCACCGTCGCGCAGGCACTCGTCCTGCCGGCCCGCGCGGTGGCGCCGGCCCGCGGCAGCCTTCTCGGGGACTGGCGCGAGGTGGCCGGCAACCGCCGCTTCCTCCTGTTCGCCCTGGCGATGGTCGGCATGTTCACCATGGAGAACCAGCTCTACCTGCTGCTGCCGGACGGCGCGCGGAAGGCGACCGGCTGGGACGGCGCGGCGGGCCTGGTGTTCCTCGTCGGCACCCTCACCAACCTCGGGCTCCAGCTGCGCATCACCCGCGCGCTGAAGGCGCGGGGCAGCAGGGGCCGCTGGATCGGCGCCGGGCTCGCGCTGATGGCGCTGTCCTTCGTACCGCCGATGCTGGTCACGGGGTACGGGACGGCTCCCGACGGCCTCACGGACGCGGTGCTGCGCTCCGTGCCCGTGCTGGCCGGCGCCCTGCTGCTGTACCTGGGCGTGATGACGGCCCAGCCGTTCGTGATGGAGCTGATCCCCGGCTTCGGCCGCGCGGAGCTGACCGGCACGTACTTCGGCCTGTTCTACGTGGTGTCGGGCATCGCCGCCGCCGTCGGCAACACCGTGGTCGGCTGGGCCATGGACACCGCCGGGCGCACGGGCGCGCCCTGGCTTCCCTGGGCGTGCTGCCTGGCCTTCGGGCTCGCCTCCGCCGCCGGCGTCGCCTGGCTGCACCGCCGCCGCGTCCTGCCCGCCGTCGCCGCGCCCGTACCGGCGCCGGCCTGAGGAGAACATCCGTGGACGACCTGCTCATGAGGAACCTGCTCACCGACAACCCGGCGCTGTACGAGGCGCGTTTCCCCGATCCGGGGCGGCTCGCCGGGCGCTGGACCGAGGACTGCCTGCGGCGGTACGCGGCCCCCGGCCCGCGCGTGCTGGACCTGGGCTGCGGCACCGGCCGGGACGCCGCCCACCTGCACGCGTCCGGCCGTACGGTCACGGGCGCCGATCTGTCGCGGGCGATGCTGGAGTACGCCCGCGAGCACCATCCCGGGCCCGCCTACGTCCGGGCCGACCTGCGCGGTTTCGACCTCGGGGCGGACGCCTTCGACGCGGTGGTGTGCCTGGACAGCGCCCTGCTGTACTGCCACACCAACGACGAGCTCGACGGCTTCCTGGCCTCGTGCCGCCACGCCCTGGTGCCCGGCGGCCTGCTCGTCGCGGAGATGCGCAACGGCGCGTTCTTCCTCGGCCGTACGGAGCTGCTGGACGCCCCGGCGGTCAACGGCTTCGAGTGGCAGGGGGTCACCTACCGCTCCACCACCCGCCTGTACGTCGACCGCACCGCGCAGCTGTTGCGCCGCACCCGTGTGTGGATCGCCGACGACGGCTCCCCGCCCGTCGAGCAGCGCTCCGCGTGGCGGCTGCTCTTCCCGCAGGAGCTGCGCCGGCTCCTGGCCGCCCACGGTTTCGAGGTGCTGGCCCTGTACGACGGGCCGGGCCCGCGCACCGAGCCCGTGTGGCGCGAGGGCGATCCGCCCGGCGAGACGGCCGACGCCGACCGGCTGCACCTCGTCGCCCGCCTGGCACCACACCCCTGAAGCCCCGCCCCCCCCACGCCGACATCCGCTCGCACGGCACAGCAAGGACACCGCCATGAACACCCAGCAGGTACCGCTCGACGATCCCCGCTTCCCCGGCCTGCACCGCCGGGGCTTCCTCGCCGTGGCCGGGGGCATGGCCGGCCTCGGCGCGCTCACCGCCACCGGTTGCGCCGGTCCCGGCCCCGCCGACACGGCCGGCAAGGGCGACGGCAGGCCCCGGCGCGGCGGACGGCTGCGGGCCGCGTTCGCCGGCGGCGGCGCGTCCGAGACCCTCGACCCGCATCTGGCCAACCTGTTCGCCGACGTCGCCCGCGCCAAGGCCCTCTTCGACAAGCTCGCGGACTACGGCGCCGACCTGTCCGCCCGGCCGCGCCTCGCCTCCGCGTGGGAACCCGACGCGGGCCTGGACCGCTGGAGAGTCACCCTGCGCGAGGCCGCCTTCCACAACGGCAAGCCCGTCACCGCCCAGGACGTCCTGTACAGCTACCGCCGCATCGCCGACCCGAAGAAGGCGTTCCGCGCCAAGGCGTCCCTGGAGCCCATCGACCTGGAGGCGAGCCGGGCCCTGGACCAGCGCACCGTCGAGTTCGTCCTCAAGCGGCCCACCGCCGAATTCCCCAACGTGCTGGCCGCGTTCGGCGCGTACATCGTGCCGGGGGGCGAGCAGGACTTCGACAGGGAGCCGGTCGGCAGCGGCCCGTTCCGGTTCGTCTCCTTCGCCCCCGGCAAGTCGGCCGTCTTCCGACGCAACGAGGACTACTGGGACGGCGCCCCGTACCTGGACGAGGTGGAGTTCGTCGTCGCCAACGAGGAGTCGGCGCGGATCAACGCCCTCCTCGGCGGCCAGGTCGAGTACGCCCACGAACTGAACCCCGCGACCGCCCGCGCCCACGAGGGCAAGGGCCGGATCGAGATCGTGCGGCTGCGCAACAGCGTCATGCAGTCCTTCGCGATGAAGACCGACCGCCCGCCGTTCGACGACAAGCGGGTGCGCGAGGCGTTCTTCCTGATGGCCGACCGCAGGGAACTGGTCGACGGTGCCCTGTCCGGCACGGGCGAGATCGGCAACGACCTGTTCGGCAAGGGCTACGAGTACTACGCCGCGAACCTTCCGCAGCGCGAGCAGGACCTCGACCGGGCCAAGGCGCTGCTGAAGCGGGCCGGCGCGGAGAAGCTGAACGTCACCCTCGACACCTCGCCCGTCGCCGCCGGGTTCACCGAGGCCGCCGCGATCTTCCGGGACCAGGCCGCCAGGGCCGGCGTCACCGTCGGGATCAGGACCGGCAGCAAGGACAGCTACTGGAAGGACATCCTCGACTCCGGCACCCTCTGCTCCTACCGCTCCGGCGCCATGCCCATCGAGGCGCACATCTCCCAGCGTCTGCTGACCGGTTCCACCACGAACGCCACCAAGTGGCACCACAAGGACTTCGACGCCCTGTACCAGCAGGCCCAGTCCACCAGGGACAAGCAGGAGCGCGCCGCCGTCTACGAGCGCATGCAGCGCCGCCTGTACGCCGAGGGCGGCTTCCTGGTGTGGGGGTTCGCCGACTGGATCATCGGCACGGCCCGCACCGTCCGGGGGGTCGAGGCCAAGGCGCCCGCCAACTCCCTGGACTGGGCGCGCTTCGACAAGGTGTGGCTCGCGTGACCGGACTGCCGTCCTGGATCGCCCGGCGGCTGCTGCTCGGCGCCGCGCAGACGGCGGCCGTCGTGCTGCTGGTCTTCGCGCTCACCGAGGCACTGCCGGGCGACGCCGCCGTGGCCCTCGCCGGCGACCAGCCCGACCCGGAGCGGATCGCGGCCATCCGGGAGGCCCTGGACCTCGACCGGCCCGCACACGAACGGCTGCTGGAGTGGGCGGGCGGGCTGCCGCGCGGCGACTTCGGCACGTCGCTGGCCTCGGGGCGGCCCGTCAGTACGTACATCACCGACGGTTTCGGTCCGACACTGCTGCTCGCCACCCTCACGGTGGTGCTGCTGGTGCCGGCCGGCGTGGGTCTGGGCGTGCTCGCGGCCCGCCACGAGGGGCGGTTCGTGGACCGGTTCGTCAGCTCGGTGACATTGGGCGCCTACGCGGTCCCGGAGTTCGCCTTCGGTGTGCTGCTGACCACGGTGTTCGCCCTGCGCCTGGGCTGGCTGCCGCCGACCGCCGTCGGATACGGCACCGACCTCCTGGCCCACCCCGCCGCCCTGGTCCTGCCCGTGCTGGTGCTGCTGTCCCGGCCGGTGTGCTCCCTGGCCCGCCTGGTACGGGCCGGGATGATCGACGCGCTCGCCTCGCCGTACGTCGCGCAGGCCCGGCGTCACGGCATCCCGGGCGCCCGCATCCGGTACGGGCACGCCCTGCCGAACGCGGTCACACCGGCCGCGCAGCAGCTCGCCCGGACCATCGACTGGCTGCTGTGCGGGGTCATCGTCGTGGAGGCGCTGTATGTGATCCCCGGGCTGGGCACCGTCCTGATGAACGCCGTGGCCGAACGCGACGTCCCGGTGGTGCAGGGCCTCGCCGTCGTCTTCGGCGTGACGACCGTCGTGCTGAACCTGGGCGCCGACCTGGTCGCCCGCCGCTTCGCGCCGCGTTCGGAGGTGGCGGCATGAGGTCGCGTTTCGTCGCCGGGGGGCTCGTCGTCGGCGTACCGCTGCTCCTGGCCCTGCTCGGGCCGCTGTGCGCGGGGGATCCGGGGCCGCGTGCCGCGTCCTTCACGCTAGGCGGCGGGCACTGGCTGGGCACCGACTTCGTCGGCCGGGACGTGTGGCGGCAGGTGCTGCTCGGCGGCCGGTCCGTGGTGCTCGTCTCGCTCTCGGCGACCGCGCTGGCGTACCTGGCCGCCCTGCCCCTCGGGCTGATCGCCGCGCTCACCCACCGCTCCTGGCTGGAAGAGCTGCTGATGCGGCCCCTGGACGTGCTGCTCGCCGTGCCGTCGCTGCTGATGATCCTGCTCGTCGCCGCCGTCCTCACCCCGGGGGCGACGGGTCTGGCGCTGCTGGTGGCCCTGGTCAACATCCCGGACGCCGCCCGGATCGTGCGGGCCGCCGCGGCGGAGGTGGCGTCCCGTCCCGCGGTGGAAGCGCTGCGCATGCAGGGCGAGAGCTGGTGGCGTACGGCCGTCGGCTACGTCGGCAGGTCGGTCGGGCGGACGCTCGCCGCCGACGCCGGAGTACGGCTCACCGGGGTGCTCTATCTCGTGGCCACCGCCGCGTTCCTCGGCGTGGGCGTCGAACCGGACGCCGCCGACTGGGCGGTGATGGTGGACCGCAACCGTACCGGGCTGTTCGTCCAGCCCTGGGCCGTGGTGGTGCCCGCCCTGCTGATCGTCGCCCTCACCATGGGCGGCAACCTGCTCGCCGACGCGGCGCTGGGGAAGAAGAGGAGACGCACATGAGCGCGGTCGCCGAGATCAGGGACCTGCGCGTCGAGATCGACGGCCGGGCGATCGTCGACGCGGTGAGCCTGCGGGTCGCGGCCGGAAAGGTCACCGCCCTGGTGG
This sequence comes from Streptomyces nogalater, assembly GCF_039532885.1. NCBI lineage: Bacteria > Bacillati > Actinomycetota > Actinomycetes > Kitasatosporales > Streptomycetaceae > Streptomyces > Streptomyces nogalater. Next base: position 358,296 of record NZ_BAAASM010000014.1, read on the forward strand.
GTACCTCCGGGAGCGGCAAGACGACCACGGGCCTGGCGCTGCTGGGCGAGTACCCGGCCGGCGCCCGCGTCACCGGTGACGTACGGGTCCCCGGGGGGCTGGTCGGTTATGTGCCCCAGCATCCGGGCGCCGTCCTCAACCCGGCGCGCCGCGTCGGCGCGCTGCTGCGGGACATCGCCCGTACCCGGGTGCGCGAGCTGCCCCGGCCGGAGCGCCGGGCCGCCGCCCACCAGCGTGTCCTGCGGGCCCTGGCGTCGGCCCAGCTCCCGGACGCCGAGGCGGTGCTGCGGCGCTACCCGCATCAGCTGTCGGGCGGCCAGCAGCAGCGTGTCGTCCTGGCCCAGGCGCTGCTGCTCGGTGCCAGGGTGGTGGTGGCCGACGAGCCGACCACCGGCCAGGACGCGCTGACGAAGCGGCGCATCGTGGACCGGCTCGCGGCCGTCGCCCGCCAGGGCATCGCCGTCGTCCTGCTCAGCCACGACCTGGACGTGGTACGGGCACTGGCCGACGAGGTCCTCGTCCTGCGCGAGGGACGTGTGGTGGAGTCCGGACCGGTGGAACGCCTGTGGGCGGCGCCGCGGCACCCCTGGACGGCCGAGCTGCTCGCGGCGGACGGCCCGGCGGACCGCGCCGGCCTCCCGGCCGCCGGAAAGGAGGTGCTGCGGGTGGGCCGCTTGACCGCCCGGCACGGCCGGAGCACGGTGCTGCGCACCCCGGCGCTCTCCCTCCGCACCGGCGAGTGCCTGGCCGTGGTCGGCCGCTCGGGCAGCGGCAAGACCACCCTGGGGCGCTGTCTGGCGGGCCTGCACCGGGGCCACGACGGGGAACTGCTCCTCGACGGCGCACCGCTCCCGCGCAGCCTGCGGGACCGAACGCGCGCCCAACTGGGTGCCGTGCAGTACGTCTTCCAGGACGCCAGGGCCGCCTTCGACGAGCACCGCCCGGTCCTGGCACAGGTGGCACGCACGGCGGTACGGCTGCGGGGGGCGACGGAGGCGGACGCCCTGGCCGAGGCGGTGGCCACCGTCACCGGCCTCGGCCTCAGCGAGGAGCAAGTACGGCGCGAGCCGGCGCGGCTGTCCGGAGGCGAACTCCAGCGGGCCGCTCTCGCCCGGGCCCTGCTCGCCCGGCCCCGGGTGCTGATCTGCGACGAGATCACCTCCGGGCTCGACGCGGTGACCCGCCGGGGCATCCTCGGCACACTCGCCGGCCTGCTGCGCGACCGGCGGGATCTGTCGCTGGTCCTGATCACCCACGACCTCGGCACCGCCGCCGCCCTGGCGACCCGTATCGCCGTACTGGACGGCGGCGAGATCGTGGAGGAAGGCCCCGCGCAGCGGGTCCTCACCTCACCGGAGCATCCGTTCACGGTGTCCTTGCTGGAGACGACGGCACGGATGACACCTGGCGGCGGTCCGCCGTACCGTCCGGCCCGTTCGGGGCAGGCGTGACGGCCGCTTTCGGCTGCCCCCGGAGGTGATGACCGGGGAAGGCGTCGGCGGCCCGTACCGACGCCGTCACCTGCAGCCCGCCGTGGACCAGACACAGGGCCGCCCGGCTGCCCGCCGCCCACAGCAGGCCACCAGCAGCACGCCCAACGCCACTGCCGACACCAGCGCTCCGTTCCCGGCGGCCCAGGCCGTGGCCCGCAACCCGAAGCCGAGTGCCGGCGTCGCGATCGCCATCAGCGCCCAGACCAGGAAGACCGGTGTGCCCGGATCAGGCCGCGGCCGGGAGGGTGTAGCGGACGCCGGTCAGTTCCTCCGACAGCTCCCACAGCCGGCCGGCGGTCGCCGGGTCGGCGGCCCGCGCCGCCAGCCGGACCCGCTGGGGCGCACCCCGCAGTTCAGCCATGCCGTCCGGTCCGAACAGCTCGCCGCCGCCCGCGTCCTCGGCGGTGGCCGCGTACAGCTGGGGCAGGGCGCCCTGGTCCGGGCTCTGGGCGAGCGGCAGCAGCAGGCGGCCGAAGAGGAACTTCACCAGGCCGGCGGGGGCGGCCGTCTGCAGGTTGGTGGCCGTATAGCCGGGGTGGGCGAGCACGCTGCGGACCGGGCTGCCTGCCGCGCTCAGCCGCCGGTGCAGCTCCTGGCCGAACACGGCGTTGGCGAGCTTGGACTGGTTGTAGTACGCCATGGGCGAGTACGTGCGCTCACCGGTCGGATCGTCGAAGAAGATCTTGCCCTGACGGTGGTTGGTGGAGGTCACCGTGACCACGCGGGGGTCGTCGCCCTGGGCCAGCTGGTCGAGCAGCAGGCCGGTGAGGGCGAAGTGACCGAGGTGGTTGACGGCGAACTGGATTTCCTGCCCCCGCGCGGTGAGCGTCCTGGGCGGCGCCATCACACCGGCGTTGTTGACGAGTACGTCGGGGCGCACGCCGTCGGAACGCAGCCGGTCGGCGAACGCGCGGACCGAGTCCGGGTCGGACAGGTCCAGCCTCCGCACTTCCAGCCGGGCTCCGAATCCGTCGGCCGTCGCCCGCGCGACCACTCGCTGCCCCTTGTCCTCGTCACGGACGGCGAGGATCACCTGGGCGCCCTTGCGCGCGAGTGCCCGGGTGGTCGCCAGACCGAGGCCGCTGTTGGCGCCCGTGACGACGAACACCCGCCCCTCCTGGTCCGGAATCCGATCGGCGGTCCAGCGCTTCTGACTCGTCATACGGCTCACCGTGCCCTACGTGTCACCAAGTGTCAAGGATGACGCTTAGAGGCAGACGAGGCACGGCGGATACGATGGATGGATGACTTCCCGCCCCACAGGAACCCTGGCCCAGCGCAAGCGGCAGCTCGTCGCGGACGAGTTGACCCAGGCGGCACTGGGCCTGCTGGCGCGCGGCGGGTTCGACGCGGTCACGGTGGACGAGATCGCCGCCGCCGCGGGGGTGTCCAAGCGGACGTTCTTCCGGTACTTCGCCTCGAAGGAGGACGTGGTCGTCCAGTTCCTGACCGGGCTGGGCACGGCCATGCGGGAGGAACTGACGAGCCGTCCGGCGCCGGAACCGCCGTCCACCGCCCTGCGGCACACGGTGTGGCGTTCCATCGACGCCTGCGCGGGTCAGACCGAACGGACCTTGCGCGTCGTACAGTTGATCCTCGGAACGCCCGCGCTGCTCGCCCGCTTCCTCGAACGCCAGGCCCAGTGGCGCGAGGAGCTGGCGGCCGAGGTGGCCGGGCGCCTCGGCCTCGATCCGGCGACGGAGCTGTACCCGCGGCTGGCCGCCGGGATGGCGCTGACCGCCTTCCACACGGTGCTGCAACGGTGGAGCGAGAGCGACGGCACCGAGGATCCCGCCGCACTGACCGACGGGTGCTTCGCGGTCATCGCGCCCGCGTTGGATGCCGTGGTGGGCGAGTAGGCCCCCCAGCCGTACCGCACAGCCGTACCCCGCGGCAGGCCGCGCGCCGGGCGTCGTACGCGTGCCGGCGGGGCGGGGGCTCAGGCGATGCGCGCACGTGAGTGGGGCACGGTTCCGGCCGCGTACACGCTCAAGCGAGGTGCGGGCGCGGGCCGGGTGCGCGCGCTGAAAGATGCGTGCGTACAAGACGCCGGGCCCGGGGCAGCCGCTTCCCGCGGCGGCGGTCCGGGCCGGGCAGAGGTGCTCACCGGAGGGTCAGGCCGGCACATCCGCCCCGGCGCCGGCCGTCCTCGCGCCCGCCGTCTCAGCAGCCGCCGTCTCGGGGGCGGGCGCGGGCGCCGCCTGCGCGGGGACCCAGGCCGCCCGTCGCCCGGCGAGCCGGCAGGCGACACAGCCCGCGTGGCCCTGCCGGGCGGACCGGTCCCGCACGCCCAGGGGGTGCTGGTCGGCCGGCCGCACCCCGGGCGGCTTGCCCCAGCCGGCGAGGTGGAGCACCCACGTGACGACCACCGCCGCCACCGTGAGGGCCGGCCCCAGCCAGATCCCCGGACGCCAGCCGCAGATGCCGGCACCGATCACCGCGGTGCCCATGGTCGCCACGGCGCAACCGGTCCAACCCGCCACCGTGTGGCCTTCATCGTGCTGTCCGCTCACGTGCCCCCTCCTCGCCACCGCCGGAATCGGCCCGATCGCGCCACGGCCGGACCCGGCACTCGACCCGAAATAACTTAGCGAGCAAGGAATCTATCCCCGGGTTGGAGAGCGCCGCAATGGAAGCCCTCTATCAGGTGCCAAGCCGAACTCCCCTCGACGTGCCGCGCTTTCAGACGCCCGGCTCGGCCCAGACGTCGGGCGGGACGACTCCGGTGGAGCGGCCGTAGGGGTCGAGGAGGTGGCCGAGGAGCTTGTCGTGGCGCAGGGTGATGACGCGGTCGACGATGTCCAGGCTCGGGTGGGCGTCGGCCAGTCGGGTCTCCAGGCGCGGCACGTCGGCCACGGAGTGGAGGCCGGCCTGGAGGACGAGGTTGCAAGGCCCGGTGATCGCGGCGCAGTTGCGGGTCTCGGGCCGGCGGACGAGGGCGTGGCCGACCTCGGGGAGGTCGGTCGGCGGAACGCCGGCCCGGAAGGTGACGGCGACGGGCCAGCCGCCGAGGGGGCGGGCGAAGTCGCAGCGGAAGCGCAGCAGATCGAGGCGGACCAGTTGTTCGATGCGCCGCCTGACGGTGGACAGGCTGACGCCCAGGCCGGTGGCCAGGCTCTGGTAGGAGGCACGGCCGTCGTGCGCCAGACGGCTCAGCACGGCCCGGTCGAACGCGGTGATCTCGCGGTGTCCGCGGCGGGGCGGCCGGGCGGCGGGCGGTGCGGTCAGCCGGGTGCGTTGGCCCGGGTCCAGGGCGGCGATACGCCAGCGGCCGCCCTCGGTGAACAGATGGGTGACGATCCTGGCACGCACCGCGGTGACGCCGGGGATCCGCGGGAGCAGGTCGAGGGTGTAGCGCGACAGGGCGGGCAGGTCCGCGGTGGCGACGGTCGCGAGGATGTCGTGGTCCGCGGCGGCACGTTCGAGGGTGAGCATGTGCGGGTGCCGGCCGAGCGTGGCGGCCGTCCGGGCGGTGGCTCCCGGGGCGCAGTCGATTTCGACGTAGGCCAGGCACAGTCGGTCGAGCAGGCGGGGCCCGGGCGAGAGCCCCACCCAGGCCGCACCGTGTTCGGCCAGACGCCGGAAGCGGCGGGCGACGGTGACCGGGTCCACCCCCAGGGCCCGGCCGAGCTCGGTCCAGGACGCCCTGGGCCGCAGCTGGAGCGCGTGGATCAGCGCCAGGTCGTCCTCGCTCAGCGGCTTCGCCGATTCCTGCGTCCGGGGCATGTGTGTGGCGAGAATCCTGCGTTCCGTGGGTCTGCGGGGGGTGCTGCTTCCACTGTAGTGCTCGGCGCCCGTCAGCCGACGGGCCGTACCGGAAACAGCGACGCACCGGGGAGCCGGACCATGTCCTACGCCGACTACCAGTACGAGATCTACCTCGACGGGCTGCGCGGAGTGGTGCCCAGCCTGCCGATGGCCTACGCGGACCTCGAAGCACAGGCGCAGGCGGCGATGTCGCCGTCGGTGCGCTCGTATGTGGCCGGCGGTGCCGGCGACGAGTACACCCAGCGGGCGAACGTCAGCGCGTTCGAGGGATGGGGACTGATCCCGCGGATGATGGTCAGCCCGACCCGACGCGACCTGTCGGTGGACCTGTTCGGCATGCGGTTGGCCACGCCGCTGTTCATGGCGCCGGTCGGGGTGATCGGGCTGTGCGCCCAGGACGGCCACGGCGATCTGGCCGCCGCGCGGGCCGCCGCCCGCACCGGCGTGCCCATGGTCGCCTCCACCCTCACCGTCGATCCGATGGAGGAGGTGGTCCCCGCCTACGGCGACACGCCAGGCTTCTTCCAGCTCTACACCCCCGCAGACCGGGAGGTGGCCGAGAGCCTGGTGCACCGGGCGGAGGCCGCCGGGTTCAAGGGCATCGTGGTCACCCTGGACACCTGGATCCCCGGCTGGCGACCCCGCGATCTGACGGCCGCCAACTTCCCCCAGCTGCGCGGTCACTGCCTGGCCAACTACTTCTCCGACCCGGTGTTCCGCTCCCGGCTCGCCAAGCTCCCCGAGGACGATCCGGCAGCCGCCGTGATGCACTGGGTGCAGATCTTCGGCGCTCCGCTCACCTGGAACGACCTGCCTTGGCTGCGGTCGATGACCGAGCTGCCGCTGATCCTGAAGGGCATCTGCCATCCCGACGACGTCCGCCGCGCCAAGGACGGCGGTGTGGACGGCGTCTACTGCTCCAACCACGGCGGCCGGCAGGCCAACGGCGGTCTGCCCGCGCTCGACGCCCTGCCTGCCGTGGTCGAGGCCGCCGACGGCCTGCCCGTGCTGTTCGACTCCGGGGTGCGTACCGGAGCCGACGTCGTCAAGGCCGTCGCCCTGGGCGCCACGGCCGTCGGCATCGGCCGTCCCTGCGCCTACGGCGCGGCCCTCGGCGGCACCGACGGCATCGTCCACGTCCTGCGCGCCTTGCTCGCCGAGACCGACCTCCTCATGGCCGTCGACGGCTATCCCACCCTCGCCGACCTCACCCCGGAGGCTCTGCGCCGCGTCCGCTGACCGACCTTGATCACCAAGCGTCGCCGGGCCCCCGTGCGGGGGACAGTCGGGCGAACCGGTGCCCGAGCGTGACGCCGCCCGCAATCATGAACGCGGACCGGCCGCCCCGAGCCGGCAGGACTCCCAGGACTCCAAGGAGTACGGCCCCTGTGAACATCCCCGACGGACCCATCCCCTCGGACGCACGGCCGTGGGACGACATCGGCCGCCTCGCCGCGCTCTTCACCCGGCTCGACACCGAACGCGGCATGTCCCCGGAGCAGCAGTGGACGCTGCAAACGCTCAAGATCTCCGAGGAGGCCGGCGAGACCGCGCAGGCGGTGATCGGCGCCTGGGGCACCAACCCCAGAAAAGGCCGGAGCCACACATGGCGGCACGTACAGGAGGAGGTCGCCGACACCGCGATCACCAGCTTGGTGGCGCTGTACCGGATGCTCGGCGAGGAGGCTCCCGCGTTCTTCACCGCCGTACTCGCCGAGAAATCCGCGAAGTTCCTCTCGTTCGCGGAGCCCGGGGACCAGGAGCACCCTGGTGCCGGAAAAATGACGTGCCGCGCGGAGCCCGGTCGCCGATAATCCACGCGTGGCCACCATGAACGTCGCCAGGACCGAACGCGGCCCGTCCCTCCGGTCCTCCCTGACCGCGTCGGCCGGACGCGGCTTCGACGCGATCCCGCCAACGGCCCTGGTACTGCTGGGCATTGTCAGCGTCCAGGTGGGTTCGGCCCTGGCCAAGCACCTGTTCGAGGCGGTGGGCAGCTTCGGGACGGTCGCGCTGCGCCTGTTCTTCGCCGCGGCGGTGCTGATGCTCCTGTGGCGGCCGTCGCTGCGCCTGCCGCGCCGCACCTGGGCGGTGGTGCTCGGCTACGGCGTGACGCTCGGCCTGATGAACCTGTGCTTCTACCTGGCGCTGGCCCGGATTCCCCTGGGGATCGCGGTCACCACCGAGTTCCTCGGGCCGCTGACGGTGGCCCTGGCCGGCTCCAGGCGCTGGCTGGACGCCCTGTGGGCCCTGCTCGCGGCAGGCGGTGTGATCCTGCTGATGGAGGGAGGCGGCGACCTCGACCTCGTCGGTCTGCTGTTCGCCCTCGCCGCGGGAGCGTGCTGGGGTCTGTACATCCTGGTCGGCGCGGCGCTGGGCCGCCACACCACGGAGGGCAACGGGCTGGCGCTGGGGATGGCCGTCGCGGCCCTGGTGGCCGTGCCGTTCGGCGTGGCCGACAGCGGAGCGGCGCTGACGCGGCCCTGGATCCTGGTCGCGGGGCTCGGTGTGGCCCTGCTGTCGTCGGTGATCCCGTACTCGCTCGACCTGGAAGCACTGCGCAAAATCCCCCCGCACGTGTTCGGGATCCTGATGAGCCTGGAGCCGGCGATGGCGGCACTCATCGGGCTGGTCGTCCTCCAGGAATCGCTGCACTGGACGCAGTGGATCGCGGTGCTGTGCGTGGTGGCCGCGTCGGCGGGCGCCACCCGCGGCGCCCGCCCCGCCGACACCTAGTCCCCGCCGTCGAACTCCCGCCTGCCTCGCGTCCGTCAACAGACCTTCCGGTAAGGAACGTCCGCCACGTACACCCGCCATTCCGCGCGGGACAGCCCGCCCCCGGCACGGCGGCACACCGTCTCGGCCACGCGCTCCGGCTCCAGGACGACGCGCTGGAGCGGCACGTGTCTGCCCGCCACGTACAGGCTGCCACCGTCGCCGGTGAAGGCCAGGGCGAGGACGTGATCGCCGGCCGTGGGCAGGTCGGTGCCCAGTTGCCGGCGGGAGTCGACGTCCCACAGCCGTACGGTGCCCTGCGCTCCGGCCGCGGCCAGCACGCCGCCGTCCGGGGAGAACGCCAGCGCGGTCGTCTCCTCCTGTTCGCCTGTCGTACCTCTGAAGTAGCCGCCGGGCAGCGTGCCCAGCGAGGTGGCCCGCTCCACGTCCCACACCGTGATGCCGCCGTCGGTGTCCGCGAAGGCGACGCGCTTGCCGTCGGGGCTCAGGACACTCGCGCACGCGCAGTCCATCGTCTCCTGCCGCCGGCCGTGGCCGTCGGCCGGCAGCAGGGTTCCGCTGCTCGTCAGAAGGACACTGCCGTCCGCGGAGAGGGAGTTGATGGAGTCCCCGACGCCGGCGCCCCCGTCGTCCTCCACACCCTGGCCGCCGTCGGCGCCCCCGTCCGCACCGGCTCCGCCCCGCCCCTGCTCCGGGTCCTGGAAGCGGATCTCCCTGATCTTCCGGCCGCTGCCGGCGTTCCACACGGTCACCAGCGCCTCGTCCGAGCTGGTGGTCAGCAGTTCCCGGCCGTCCGGGCCGAGCGCCCAGCCGGCCAGGAACGTCTCGTCACCGTAGGGCTGCAGCTCGGTGACCTTCCGGTTGCGCACGGTGTCCCACACGGTGACGCGTGTCGGCAGCATCGGGTCGGCCGGCCCCGAACCGAAGGCGAGGCGCCGGCCGTCGGCGCTGAGGGACATCACCGCCTGGCCGCTGGCGCTGATGTCGTCGAAGTCCGTGGGCAGCCCGGCGGCGGTGATCGTGTACCTTTGCCGACCGGTCCGCCCGTCGTGGATCCGCAGCCGGGCGGGGCCCTTTCCGCCGCTGTCCAGGACGGCCAGCACCGAGCCGTCGGCGCTGAGGGCCGCCGCCGCGGCGGCACGCGTGCTCCAGTGCGGTGTCAGCGCGCCGGCGATGTCGAGGCCGTGGACGAGGGTCACTCCGTCCGACCCGACGGCGGTGTAGCGCAGGACGCGGGCGGTGGTGTCGATGCTGATGCCGTCCGGCCGGATGTCGGTCAGCGGGTGCCGGACCACGGGCGCTTCGGGGCTGTCCAGTCGCCACAGCAGGAGGTCGTTGCCGCCCACCCCGGCCAGCAGTGTGCCGTCCGCGCTGAACACGTAGTTCCGGGGCGCCACCTGGGCGAGCCGGGGTGGTTGGGTTCCGGTCCGGACCGTGACCCGTCGTATCCCCGTCGTGTCCGCCGTCGTCAGGGTACGGCTGTCGGGCGAGAACCGGAGACGGGCTTCCGGCCCGCAGGCGAACCGTGTGCGCCAGCCCGTGTCGATACGGCGCCGGGCCGGGATGTCCCAGACACTGACGCCTCCCTGTACGCACACCGCGACCAGTCGGTTGTCCGGGCTGATGTCGCCGCCGTCGGACGTCTCCAGCGCCTTGGCGGTGTGGGTGAACAGGCGGCGCCCGCTGCCGGTGTCCCACACCTCAAGGCGACTGCCGGTGAGGAAGAGGTAGGCGTGCCCGCTGGAGCTGAAACCGAACACCGACCTCCCGCCGCCCGCGGCGGTGGCCGGCGTGCCCCCGCCCCCTTCGCCGCCCCCGGGCTCGTCCGGCAGCGGCTGCCCGGGCGTGCCGGACCCGTCGCCGGAAGACCCCAGGACCGGTCCGTGGTACCGGCCGGTGCGGGTGTCCCACAGCCGGATGCGCAGGTCGATCCCCCCGCTCGGCATGGACACATAGCGCCCGTCGGGGCTCACGTCGCCCATGACGAGGTCGTCCATGTCAGCGGGCAGCCTTCTGCTGTCGATCACCCGGTGCGTCACCAGGTCCCGGCGGACGAACCTGCCGTCGCCCAGGCCGAAGAGGGTCCGCCCGTCCGGGCCGAGCATCTGGGTTTCCGCGGGGTTGGACAGGGTGAACGTGGGCAGGTCGCGCTGGGCCAGCGCGCCGATGAGGGCGGACCGGGTCTCCGGGGTCCGGCTGAGCCGCCAGGCCGTGACCCCGAGCCGCAGCGCCGTCCCCGGGTCGGTGGTGCGCAGACCGGCGGCGGCGGTGGCCGCACGGCGGGCGGTGGCGGCCAGGTGCTGACGTTCGCTCGTACGGTGCTGCTGCCAGGCCACGGCGCCGGCCACCAGGGCGAGCACCAGCAGCACGGTCACCGACCCGGTCAGCCCGCGCAGCCGTCTGCGTTCACGAAAGTGCGTGGCCGAGCTGGCTGCGAGGAAGTCCCTTTCGGTGGCGCTCAGTTCACGGTCCCGGTCGGCCGGGTCGAAGGCCTCGACGGCCTCCGCCAGCCGGGTGCCCCGGTACAACGCGCCCGGGTCCCGGCCCAGTTCCCGCCATGATTCGGCGGCCTCGGTGAGCCGGCGCAGTACCCGCAGCCGGTGCCGGTCGTCCTCGATCCAGCCCCACAGCCGCGGCCAGGCGGTGATGAGGGCCTCGTGGGCGAGGTGGACGGTGTCTCCGTCCAGGGTGATGAGCCGGGCGCGGGCCAGGCGTTCCAGGACCGTGTCGACGGTGCCGGCCGAGTGCGGGTCGGCGGTGCGCAGTTCGGCGCGCCGCACCGGCCGGCAGGTGTCGGCGGTGCCCTCGCCGGGCGCGATCAGGCGCAGCAGCACCCGTCGTACGAGGTGGGCCTGGCTGTCGGAGAGTTCGGCGTACAGGTCTTCCGCCGTCTGGGCGATGGCGCCGCGCACTCCGCCGGCCGCCTCGTAGGCGCGCAGGGTCAGGGTGCGGCCGGAGCGGCGCCGCCACGTTTCCAGCAGCGCGTGCGACAGCAGGGGCAGGCCGCCCGGCTCGCCGGCCACCTCCTCCACCAGCTGCGCGGTCAGCGCCCGTTCGACGGTGAGGCCGCGTGCCATGGCCGGTTTGACGACGGCCTCGCGCAGCTCCTCGCGGCCCATGGCCGGCACCGGCACCGCCGCGTCCCGCAACACGCGGGCCAGTTCGGGGTGTTCGAGGCAGCGGCCGTAGAAGTCGGCACGTACGCCCAGTACCACCCGCAGCCGGCTGCCCGGCTCCCGGGCCGCGAGCAGCGCCTCGATGAAGCGGGCGCGTTCCGGCGGGTCCGGGCACAGCGTGAAGACCTCTTCGAACTGGTCGACCAAAACGAGGGTGTCGCCGGTTTTCCCGGCGGGCCGCAGCTTGTCCGCGTGCGAGCGCGCCGGGTGCGGTCCGGGGGTGAGGATCCGGATGGCGGCGAGGGGCGCGTCGGCGTCGGCCGTCCGGCGCAGCCGGGGTATCAGCCCGGCGCGCAGCAAGGAGGACTTGCCGCTGCCCGACGGCCCGAGCACCACCGCGCACCGGTGCCCGCGCACCAGCTCCGTCAGGTCCGCCACCAGCTGGTCGCGGCCGAAGAAGACCGCCGTGTCGCCGGGCTCGAACCGGGCCAGTCCCCGGTACGGGGAGTCCTGGGCGTCCTGTTCCTCGTGGGGTAGGGCGGCCAGCTCGTCGGCGAGGGCCTGCCGGCGTTTCTCCCACTCGTCCGGATCCCCGCCGCACGCCGTGACGTACGCCCGTGTCACCTCCGCCGACGGCAGCCGCTCGCCCGCCGCCGCCTGGGACAGCGCCGCCGCCGAATACGGGGTGCGCTGTGCCATCGAGCGGTACGTCGGTCCGCCGGCCCGCGCCCGCAGGGCCCGTAACTCCACCGCGAACCGCTGGACCGGACCCGCCGCCGGATCGATCGGGTTCTCCGGACGCCCCATCCCCCTGCCCCCTTTGACCGCATCGGCGCCGTCCCCTTGCGCCGCGTTCCCACGGTAGGACCCGGCCCGTGCGGCGGCCAGGCGGCGCGGCGGCGCGCCGCACATTGATTACCTGCACGAACAGGGGCTGCTAACCAACTCCGCGGCGGTTGAACTCGTTTCCGGCGGCACCGCCACGGCACGCCGCACAGCGCCGGCCGGCCGGATCCCGGACCGACCGCGCTGCCATCCATCCGCATACCTCGCACATCAAGGAGCGCTCATGACCGAGCCCGTGGAGACGCCGCCCTATCCGGTGGGCGGTGCGGGGATCTTCGACGTCGACCCCGACCAGGCCGGCGTCAGCCAGAACCCCGACGACGCGGTGACCGGAGACATCCAGGCCCTTCCCGAAGACGTGGAGTTCTGACATGGGCAACGTTCAAGGCATGCTCGCCGCCGCCCGCAAGCTGCTGGGCACCACCGAGCACCCGCCCGGTTCCAATCGCAACCTGATCACCAAGTGGTACGGCTTCACCGGCCCGTGGTGCGACATGGCCGTCAGCTACGCCGCCGCCCACTCCGACAACCTCCAGGCGGTCGGCGGCAAGTTCGCCCTCACCACCGCCCACGCCCGCGCCTTCCAGAAGAAGGGCCGCTGGCACTACGGCATCGGCGGGATCCGCCCGGGCGACATCGTGTTCTTCGACTGGTCCGGCTCCCGCTCCATCGGTGCCATCGACCATGTCGGCATCGTCGAGGCGGTGCACTCCAACCGCACCATCACCACCTTGGAGGGCAACACCTCCAACGCCTTCCGCCGCAGGCGGCGCAGCTCCGCCTGCATAGTGGGCTACGGCCGCCCCGCCTACAAGGGGGGCAGCGCGCCGCTGCCGTCCGGGGACGGCATCCTGCGGCTGGGCTCGAAGGGCCAGGCCGTCAAGACCCTGCAGAAGAACCTGAACACCGTACAGAAGGCCGGGCTCAAGGTGGACGGCGAGTTCGGGCCGGCCACCCAGAAGGCGGTGAAGACCTTCCAGACCAACCACCGCCTGAAGGCGGACGGCGAGTACGGCCCGCAGACGGCGGCGATGATGAAGGCCGCGCTGGCCGGGAAGAAGGCGCCGATCCGTCCGAAGGCCCTCGTCGCCGCTCCCGCGGTGCTGGAGGTGGACGGGATCTTCGGTCCGGCGACCTGCGCGGCGCTCCAGCGCGCCCTCAACAGCCGTGACAAGGCCGGGCTGGAGGTCGACGGGGCGTTCGGTCCGCTCACCATCACCGCGCTCCAGCGCTACCTGAAGGTCACCGCGGACGGCATCGTCGGGCCCAAGACGGTCGCCGCCCTGCAGAACCACCTGGCCACGCCGGCCAACGGCGAGTGGGACGCGGCGACCAACCGCGCCCTGCAGAAGGCTTTGAACGCCGGTTCGTTCTGACCGGTCGGCACGTGGACCGGGTGACCGTCACGGGGGGCGGTTTTCCGGTCCGCGCGGTGGGGACGGGCGCAGGCCCGTCCCCTTCCGTCCGTCCCCGCCCCACCTCTCCCCTCACGGACCTCACGGACCAGGAGAACCGCAGATGAGCACCCCCCAGGACACCTCCGGTACGGCCGCGGCGGCGACCTACAAGGTGGCGATCACCGAACAGCGCACCGGCCGGATCCTCCTCTTCGACCGCACCGCCCAGTGGACCGACGCCAACGTCCGCTGGAGCTTCAGCACGGGCAACGCCCCCGGCTGGGATCATCCCTTCGAGATCCGGTTCCGGGACACCCGGCGCTACGGCATGATCGCGCTGATGACGTTCGGCCGCCCCGGCGAGGGCCGGGCCGCGATCGTCAACGTCACCTCGAAGGCGCATCTGACCCGGGCCGACCTGCTGTGGTCGGCGCGCATCACCAGCTACCCGCACTGCATCGAGCGCGTGCCCGATGCCGGCACGGTCGTGGTCGCGGGGTCACGGGACCGGCTGCACGTCTTCGGGCCGTCCAGCAGCGACCCGGCGACCCTGAAGGAGGTGCAGACCCTTGAGTTCACCAAGGCCCACGCCGTTCTGTGGGACGACCAGAACAAGCTGCTGTGGGTGACCGGCGGCACCGTCGTCCGCAGCTACCGGGTGGCCGGGTCGATGCGGGACTCCCGGCTGGTCAAGCACGGACCGGACATCAAGATCGCCGGCAACGGCCACGACCTCCAGCCGGACTACAGCCGGCCCGGCACCCTGCTGGTCGCCGACAGCCGCCACGTCTACTCGCTCAACAAGACGACCCGCGCCCTGACCACCGTCGCCGCACTGCCCCATCCCAAGTCCTACGTACGCCACGCGAACGGTCAGGCCATGTGGACCACCGACCCCAACGCGGAGGACTCCGTGTGGGGCGGCCCCACCGTCCACTTCTCCGCGGGCGGCGACCGCACCCGCCCCGGCGCCCAGATCTACAAGGCCCGGCTCTACACGACACAGTTCCACTGAGCCCCGCCGGGAGCACGTCATCAAGGCGACCGCCCGCCCGATCGCCGGCTGCGGCGCCGACCGCGGCGCGGGCCTGGCCGACGCCGGCGCCGCCGTGCGGTCCCTGACCGCCGCGGCGGACCGCGCCCGCCAAGCCAACGACGAGCGTTGACAATACATACGGTCGACCGCACTCTTTAGGTATGGTTACGACCTTCACCGAGGAGACCGATCCGTTCTGCCTCGCGGCGCTCGACGCGGCGGCGCTGCTGTTCGATGCTCCCTGGCGGCGCTACGCCGTGATCGGGGACAGCCTTTCCGCGGGAACGGGAGACAAGAGCGCCGGCTACGGCGACCAGGGCTGGTCCGATCGCGTCGCGCACATCCTGCGGCAGGTGAGACCCGGCCTGGCCTACCTGAACACGGCGGTGGACGGCGCCACGACGGTGGACACCCTCGCCCACCAGGCCGACAGGATGCGCCGGTTCGCCCCGGACCTGCTGCACCTCCCCTGCGGCGCCAACGATCTCCTGCGCCGCTCACCGGATTTCGGGGAGATCGAGCGGAACCTGCGCACCATGTACGACCTGGCGGCCGCCACCGGCGCCCGGCTGACGACCTTCACCCTGGGGCGCTCCTACGTCGTACCGGTCTTCCCCGACTGGACCGAGCGCGTGCGCACCCTCAACGACCTCACCCGCACCCTTGCCGACGAGTACGGCGCCGTCGTCGTCGACATGTGGGATCACCCCGTCAACTCCCGGGAGAACCTGCTGAGCGCGGACCGCGTCCACTTCTCCACGTCGGGCCAGGCCGTCATGGCGAGCGAGATGGTCCGGGCGCTGGCCGCCACCCTGGCCCACCGCACCCCCTGAACGCCGGCCCGTCCACGCCGCGTGCCCCACCAGGGGTACGATCGACCGTATGGACACTGGAGCACGTGCGTTCGTCACGCGAGCCGACACGGTGTCGATCACCGACAAACGCCTCCTCAAAGGAGCGCGAACGCGTGAGACCGCGCTGCGTCGCGCGGTCGACATCGCCTCTCTCGACGGACTGGACGACGTGAGCTTCGGCCGTCTCGCGACCGATACGGGCATGAGCAAGGCGGGCATCCAGACCCTCTTCAGGTCCAAGGAAGTGCTCCAGCTCGCCACCATCGAGTACGCGCGCGAGATGTTCATCGACGCGGTCATCCGCCCGGCGCGGGACGCCGCCCCCGGAGCCGCCCGGCTGCGCTCGCTGATCGAGCACTGGATCGCGTACGCGAGCACACCGCTGTTCGAGGGCGGTTGCTTCCGCGTCGCCAACATGGCCCGTTTCGACAGCAGGCCGGGCCCCATCCGCGACGCCCTCTTGCGCCACCAGCGGGAATGGCTCGACACCATCGGGAAGGAACTGCGCGGCGCCGTCGGGTCCCACGAGATCGCGGAACTCGACATCGACCTCGCGGTCTTCCAGATCGATTCCGTGCTCTGCGCGGCCAACACGGCGCTGCGGCTGGGGGATGAGGATGTCGTCGCCAAGGTCCGCCGCACCGTGGACGATCTCCTGAAGGCGGCCTGAGCCCTCCTCGCACCGGACCATAGGCGGCAACGGGGCCGGCGCCTTCGGTGACTCGCTCCCCGAAGGCGCCGGCCCGGCCGCCCCG
This sequence comes from Streptomyces nogalater, assembly GCF_039532885.1. NCBI lineage: Bacteria > Bacillati > Actinomycetota > Actinomycetes > Kitasatosporales > Streptomycetaceae > Streptomyces > Streptomyces nogalater. The sequence continues at coordinate 374,297 of NZ_BAAASM010000014.1, forward strand.
CGCCCTCACTCCTTCGTCGGCGGTGTCTTCGGCAGGAGGAAGACCAGCAGGGCCGCGAGCGCGGCGACGGCGCAGGCCGTCAGGGATGTCAGCGCGAACGCGTGTCCCGCCGCGTGCACCTTGTCCCCCGAGGCGGCACCCGTCCGAAAGGCGTGGAAGAACACCGCTCCGACGACCGCCACCCCCAGCGCGGCACCGACCTGCTGAGCGGTGGACAGCGCTCCGGAGGCCATCCCCGCGGACCGCGGATCGACCCGCGCCAGGACCGTGTTGAGCAGCGGGGTGATCAGCAGTCCGCCCCCCACGCTCTGCAGCATCAGGGTCGGGATGACCAGCAGGGGCGTCAGACGCGGCCCGGACAGCAGGACCACGGCGGTCGTCAGATAGCCGGCCGTGAGGACGACCGCGCCGATCTCCAGTACGCGGCGGCCGTACTTGGGCACGAGCCGACCGGCGAGCAGACCGCACACGAAGAAGGTCACCGCCGCCGGCGCGTAGACCAGCCCCGCCCCGAGCGCCGACATGCCCAGCCCGTCCTGCATCGAGACGGACAGCGCCAGATAGTACGAGGTCAGCAGCGCGTACACGGCGATCACCAGGACGATGCCGAGCGAGAACGAGCGCTGCGCGAACAGTGACAGCTTCACCAGCGGCTCACCACCGCGCCGGTCGACCGCTCGCTCCAGTGCGACGAAGAGCGTGAACGCCACGGCGCCGGCCGCGAAACAGGCCCACGTCCACCAGGGCCGGCCCGCCTCCCGGCCCTGGATGAGCGGGTAGGTGAGCAGCAGCAGGGCCGCGCTGAGGACCAGCACACCGGGCACGTCGAGCTTGCGGGTGCGCTCCGCCCGCGACTCCGGTACGTGTGCGAGGGCCAGCACGATGGTGGCGATGCCGATGGGGATGTTCACCAGAACACCGACCGCCAGCCGGAGCCGAGCAGGTCAGCGCCGATCAGGAGGCCGCCGACCAGCTGGCCGCCGACCGGGGCCATCCCCATGACGACCCCGAGGACGCCGTAGACACGGTGCCGGTCGCGGGCCGGGACGGTCAGCGTGATGACCGCGAAGACCTGCGGCACCATCAGGGCCGCGCCGAGGCCCTGGACGATGCGGGCACCGATGAGCACGCCCGGTTCGCCGGCCACGGCACAGGCGAGGGAGGAGAGCGTGAAGACCGCCGTCCCGATGACGAAGACACGCTTGCGCCCGTAGAGATCGGCGAGCCGGCCTCCGGTGATCAGGACGACCGCGCAGCTCAACCGGTAACCGGCGAGGACCCATTGCAGCTCGCGTACGATCGTACGCTTACTTCAATCGACTTCCCCCACTTGGGGCGTCACTCCATCGCACGCCGTCGGCCCGAGGAGGGTTTCGATGACCGAGCGGAGGTACTTCTCCAGCTTGTCGTCCGGTGCCGACCGGAGCGCCGGGGGGCGGATCTCCGTGAGGACGAGGCTGGTGCCGAGCATCCAGGCGGCCAGGAGTTCCGCCCTCAGGTCGGCGTCGGGGCCACCGAGACGGGCCGCCAGGCGCGTGGAGAACACCTCGCTGAAATCGGCCCGCAGCCGCGCGACCGCCTCGTCCCGCCCGGAGGACCGCAGCACCGAGAGCACCGGGTGCGTGAAGTCCCCGTCCTTCGGCGCCCCCAGGAGCATGGCGCAGAGCCAGTCGGGTATCGCCTCCACCGGCTCCTGAAGCAGCGGCTCGAATATCTTGCCGGCGCCCGTCACATCGTTGAACAGCGCCTCCTTCGAGCCGAAGTAGCGGTAGACGAGAGCCGCGTCCACACCCACGTCGCCCGCGATGTCGCGCACACTGGTGCCCTCGTACCCGTACTTGCCGAACCGGAAGGCCGCGGCGGTCCTGAGCGCCGCGCGCGTGGCCGTGGCCGAGCGCCTCCGGGCGGGCCCGTCGGCCACCGCTTTCGACGCCTCGCCGTTCTGTACTCCCGTCACGTCACCCAACCTCCCTCATCAGGCGGCCCGCCCGCCAACGGCCCATGTTCCAGCCTGCGGCGGCTGGCTCAAAGTCACCGATCGTTGTCATCAATCGTTGACTTGCGTTCACTCCACGTGCCATACCTGGAACGGGTCAACGATTGATGACTTCACTTCTCTCTGTCCCAGGGCCGTACGACGGAGTCGGCCCGTTCCAGGTCACCCGCACGGCATCGGCGGCGCGCCCTCCCCGCGCGCCTCCGAGGCCGTCACGCGGGCCCCATCGACCGGAAATGGTGATCTTCTGTGCCTGCTCAACGCGTCGCCGTGGTCGGCACCGGTTACGTCGGACTGACCACTGGTGCCTGTCTCGCCTCTCTCGGCCACACGGTGGTGTGCGCGGACGCCGACCCTCGCAAGGTGGAACGGCTGCGCGAGGCCCGGGTGGACATCCTGGAACCCGGCCTGCCCGAGACCGTCCGGGACGCCCTGGAGGCGGGCCGGCTGGAGTTCACCGGCGACACCGCGGCGGCCGTCGCGGCGGCCGAGGTGGTCTTCCTGTGCCTGCCCACGCCCATGGGCGCGGGCGGCGCGGCCGATCTAGCCGCCGTGGAGGCCGTCGCGGAGCAGATACGCGACGTACTGCCGGCCGGCTGTGTCGTCGTCAACAAGTCGACCGTGCCCGTGGGTACCAGCGAGCGCGTCGCCGCACTGCTCGGGCGCGCGGACGTGGCCGTCGTGAGCAACCCCGAGTTCCTGCGCGAGGGCCGCGCCGTCCACGACTTCCTGCACCCCGACCGGATCGTGATCGGCGCCGCCGAACGGGATGCCGCCCGGCGGGTGGCCGACCTGTACGCCGCGCTGGACGCGCCGTTGGTGCTCACCGACCCGGCGAGCGCCGAACTGACCAAGTACGCGGCGAACTTCTTCCTCGCGATGAAGCTGTCCTTCGCCAACAACCTCGCCACCGCCTGCGAGCGGTTCGGCGCCGACATCGGCGATGTCACCGAGGGCATCGGGCGCGATCCGCGCATCGGCTCCTCCTTCCTGCTGCCCGGCCCCGGCTGGGGCGGCTCCTGCCTGCCGAAGGACACCCACGCCCTGCTCACCCTGTGCGAGCGGGCCGGGGTCGACTTCCCGCTGCTGCGTGCCACCATCGACACCAACGTCACCCATCAGCGCGGGCTCGTCGAACGTGTCGCCTCCGCCTGCGGGCGCGGCCCGGACGGCTCGCTGCACGGCGTACGGCTCGCCCTGTACGGGCTGACGTTCAAGGCCGGCACCTCCGACCTACGCGACTCCCCCGCGCTCGCCGTCGCCCGGCTGCTGCGCGAACGGGGTGCCGAACTCACGGCGTACGACCCGGCGTTGTGCGTAGAGCAGCCCGACCTGAGCGATCTGGCCGAGCTCGCCGACGACCCGGTGCGGGCGGCGGAGGGAGCCGCGGCCTGTGTCGTCCTCACCGAGTGGCCTCAGTTGCGCGACCTCGACTGGGCGGCGATCGCGGCGCGCATGTCCGGTCGCGAGGTCCACGACTTCCGGAACCTGCTGGACCCCGACCGGCTCGCCCGGGCCGGACTGAGCTGGCAGGGCATCGGACGCGCGAGCGCACCGGCGCGGGTGGCATGAGGCGGGAGCGGATGACCGGCGCCGCGACCGTCGACGTCTGACGCGCCGACCACCACCGTCGCCGCCGCGCCGAGCGCGCCGCGACGCACGCCCCACGACACACGCCCCACGACGCACGGCTCACGTCGCACTCACACGCGGCACGTCTCCGCGTATCCCGGACGGGTGCGGGGCAGCGTACCCGCGCCTGCCCATCCGGTCCGGGCCGGGTCTGTCCGTCCGGGCCGGGTCCCCTTCGTGCTCCGGCCGACCCTGCCCCCCCTTCGCCTGCCACCGCCGAAACTCCACGAGAGAAAGGCCCACACCCCATGCGAGTCCTGTGCACCACGCTCGGCAGTCCCTCGCACGGGCGAGCTCAACTGCCCCTGCTGCGCGCCCTCGCCAAAGCCGGACATCAGGTCCTGGTGGTCACCACCGAGGCCCTCGCCCCCGTGTTCCGCGACGACGACGTCGAAGTCCGCGCCGTCTTCACGCAGTTCGACCCGGTCGCCATGCTCGGCCCGCACCTGGGCGAACTCCAGGACGGCGCCGACCTGTCCCTGTCCTCGCCGGTGCTGATGCGACTGCTGATGCGGGCCCTGGCCGGGCCGGGCGTCAAGCCGCACCTGGACGTTCTCGCCCCGCTGGCCCGGGACTTCCGCCCCGATCTGATCCTGCGGGACGGCATGGACATGGGCGCGGTGCTCACCGCCGAGCAGCTGGGCGTGCCGCAGCTGCCGACGCCCTCGGGGTTCTCCAACATCATCGAGCCCGCGGAGGTGCTGCCCGGGCTCAACGACCGGCGCCGGGAGCTCGGGCTGCCCGAGCGGGACGATCCGCTGTCCTTCGTAGCACACGGCCGCGTCGACTACGTACCGCCCGCCTTGTCCTTCTCCCGGCACCTGCCGCCGACGCTGTCGTACCGGCAGACGGTGGACGTCGAGCGGCGCCAGGTGCTGCCCGGGTGGGCCGCCGAACTGCCCACCGACCGGCCCCTGGTGTACGCCGCGATCGGCACCGCCCTGCCGACGATGCGCGAGCACATGGGGGGCGGGGCCGGCCCGTTGCCGGTGAAGTTGCCCGAAGTCGCCGAGAGCCTGGCCGCGATCCTGGAGGCGGCGGCCGAGCTGGACGACTGCACGGTGGTCGTGTCGACCTCGGGGGTGCCGGTGGACACCGAGGGGCTGCCCGGGCACGTCCACGTGGCCGAGCGGGTGCCGCAGCCGCTGCTGCTGGAGTCGGTGGACCTGTTCGTCACCCACGGCGGCTTCAACAGTGTCCGCGAGGCCCTGCGCACCGGCACACCGCTGGCGGTGCTGCCGCACTTCGGGGACCAGTACACCAACGCCGAGCGGGTGGCGGAGCTGGGCCTGGGCGGTCACATCACCGACCGGGGCGCGCGAGGCATCGCCGACATGTGCCGGACGCTGCTCGCCGATCCGGCGCCCAGGGCGCGGATGCGGGCCGCCCAGCTGGCGATGCTGACGCTGCCGGACGTCGAGCAGGCGGTCGGCGACCTGGAGGGCATCGCCGGGTAGCTCCCGGGGCCACCGCACACGGGGGCCGTCCCCGCGGCACGGTCGCGGCCCCCGGCACCTCTCCCCCAGGCACCCACCCCGCTAGGACGACATGTGAAGCCCGAACGCCTCCCTCGGCACCTCGCCGGTGGTCGCTCCGGCACTCCTTGCGCAGCACCGCCTTCGACGCCTACCGCCGCAAGAAGGTGCCCTGGCACCAGACCCTGACCCGCTTCCGGACCTGGCACCTGACCAGCCGCTCGTATTGCTACGGCGAGGAGACGTGGGGCGTCGCTGCGCAGGGCGTGTACGCCCTGCGCCGTCAGACCACAGGGGGCGGTAGCGGTGTCTGGGCCTGGCCTGCGGCGTTCGTCGAACTCCGGGTCGCTCCTGCGACAGCCGCCATGTCGCCAGGATCGCTACGCCGTAGAACGAAGATTTTGACCAGGGCGAGCAGGCTCGGGCCGCAGAGGAGGGTGGACAGCCACCAGGACTCCGGAGCCACGTACACGCCGCTCCCGAGCATCGCCAAAGCGACCACCGCACCGACGACGAGTTCTGTCACGTGCCGACGGTGCGCGCGCTGCTGCTGCCGTTCTACCTGCTTCTGCTGCGCTGCCTCGCGTTGCATCTCCAGACGGACCATCTGCTCACGGTGCTCGCGGCGTAGTGACGGCTCCATCGCCGCCATGGCTGCCGCGAGGTGGGCAGCGTCCAATTCTTTCCACTGCATGGCCACTTGCAGCGCTGCGGAAATGACCGGGTCATTCTCCGGCCTGGGTTCGGCGGGCAGTTCGTCCGTCGTCACCGGTTTGCTCCCCCGTCACCGCTTGTCGCCGGGCTGGAGTCGTGTTCGAGGCCCTCCGGTGGGGGGCCGAGTCGCACGAACAGCCGAGCCAGGGTGTTGTTGATCGTCTCAGCCGTCTCCGCAGCAAGGTGCCGTCGCTGCTCTGGTGGCAGGTCTGCGTAGTAAGCCTCGGCGTCGTTGAACCGGTCGCCGTCCGGGTCCCGTTCTGCTGGCCTTCTCGTTGCCTCTCGGGCCGCCGCAGTGAGCAGGTCCACGAGAGCAGAAGCAGAGTGTGCCTCGCTCGTGTAGTACCCCATGCTCGACAGAATGCTGGCGTGTTCGGCCAAGACCCGGCGATAGAAGTCATACCGCGCTGCGATCGGAGCCCTGGACAGAATGGACAGGTGCCGCAGCTCGTCAACTGAGGAGGCAACAGTATCCGCCGCGCCAGGCCGAGCCCCGTCATGTGTCGCCGTCTCGGCCCCATCAGATGACGGCGGGTGAGCGGGTCCCGAGTTGTCCCGAACGGGGTGGCCGTACTCGCCGGGCTCCAGCACGCGCAGTCGTCTGATGGTGACCGGCTCGCCCCGCAGCTTCGCCCACGCCCGGACCGTCAGTGCGTGCAGTTTATTCAGCAGCACAGGCCTCGCCCCCTAGGCCACGGCAGATGTGGAACGTCGAGCTTACCGGCGTGTCCCTCGTCAAGGGGCGGTTTCCGGCGGGTTGGGTGGGAGGGGGAGGGGCGCGGTGGGCAGGCCAGGCTGCTCAGGGACGACCGGCGGCATACATCGGACGGCCCAGGGAAGATGGCGCGGCGGTGGCGGCCTCCAGCCGGGCCAAGCGTTCGCTGGTTGTGCTCGATGCCTGCTACTCAGGACGCGCGTTGGATGTATGGGGCCTTACACGGGCATGCAAGAAGCCCCCAGTACCTACCTTCTCGCCTTCACTGGAGCGCGGAGTGCGTCCTTCGTCGGCAGCGATTGCACTTGCCCGCAACCACGCCCTGGACCCGCCACAAGGGGATCTTCCTTGGGGACGCCTGCCTCGCCGTCGGGCTGACTGGTCGAACCGCTATCACCACCTGCGGGAAGTAACCCGCGACGGCGTCCTCACCCACGCCAAGAGACTGCACGGTCACCAGCGGCGTGACCAATTCGTCCTGCTGCGCTCGTTGTTCATCTGGGCCACGGCACCGGCTGGCCTTCCGCAAACCCACCAGCCGCATCAAGGTCGGACAGAACGAGTACACCGCGCTCCGACCGTTCCTTCCGGAGCAGGCCGAGAGCTCCGTCGCGGCGGCCACCACCCCGGCGGCACGGCTCGTCCTTGCGCTCGCGGCGGTTCACGCCGCCCAGGTCGCCCAGATCGCCGACCTCGTGCTCGACGACGTCGACCTCGGCAACCGCCGGCTGACCATCGCCGGACGCGCCCGGCCTCTTGACGACCTCACCCTGAAACTCCTGACGGACCGGCTGGGCCACCGGCGCTGCCGGTGGCCCGACACCGCGAACCTCCACCTGCTGATCAACAACCAGACCGCCAACACCACCAGCCGAGCCGGCAACCACCGGATCAGCGCGCCGATGCGCAGCCAGGACGCCGCCCTGGAGCGGCTCCGCGTCGACCGGCAGCTTGAAGAGGCTGGTCCACGGCCCTGACCCACTCCACCTTGCCGAGGTCTCCGGCCTCGACGAGAAGAGCTGAAGCAGGCCGCCGAGCAGCAATCGCCGTGAAACCCGCTCGACTTGGTCACCTCCTTGGAGAGATCTTTAGGCATGGAGTTCTTCTGCTACCACCGTGACCGGCCCGCCTCCCTGCCACTGCGCTACGAGCTACAGGAAGAGCATTGGTCCTACATGGACCAGTACGCGAAGGAGATGATCGCCCGGGGCCCAACTCTCGCCGACGACGGCGAGACACCCACCGGAAGCGTGCACATCCTCGACCTGCCCGATCCTGCCGCCGCCCGCAGGTTCGCCTTCGACGAGCCCAACTACCAGGCCGGCGTCTACCGGGACGTGTTGCTACGACGGTGGAGCAACACGCTGGGGCGCACCATGTGGGACTTCTCCGGCGGCCGGACCGGCGGCAACCGGTACCTGGTGCTCGGCCTCGGCACGGGACAGGCCGCCGACCTCGCGGTGCCGTCGGACCGGAACGAGCTGATCGCCTACGGACCGCTGCTGTCCGACAACGGCGCCACCTGGCTGGGCACCGCGGCGCTGGTCCGAGCGCCGGACCCGGACACAGCACGCACCATCCTGACCCCGGACCGGTACGCCGACATCGGGGTGCACAACTGGCAGTTCGGCGGACGCCCGTCCTAGTCCCGCATGAGGCAACGTTCGCCCTGGGCCGTCTGCGACGATGACGCCATGGACGAAGACGTCATTCCCATTCTTCGCGTCGAGGACGCGGCGGCGGCGGTCGCCTGGTACGAGCGACTGGGCTTCGCCAAGCAGTGGGAACACCGCTTTGAACCGGGACTTCCCGCGTTCGTCGAGGTCGCCCGGGGCGGGGTGCGGTTGTTCTTGTCGGGACACAAGTTGGACGCCCGCCCCGACACTCTGGTCTACCTCCGCGTTCGTGATGTCGAGGCCATCGCCTCCGAGTTCGGTGTGCAGACGAAGGATGCTCCGTGGGCGTGTGAGATCGAGCTGCGCGACCCTGACGGCAACCGGCTGCGGATCGGCACGCCGACGGAATGACCGTCGTCGGCAGCACGTGGCAGGGAAGCTGTGCTGGTGGCTGAGCGAGTACGCGTCCGCGAGATCGATGACGGCGAGGGACTGCGCCTGCCGAGGATCATCCGCCGGGGCGGCGGGTCGGTGGTGACCTGGCGACGGGCGCAGGTGGTGTTGCTGTCCGCACAGTGCATGCCCGTGGCGAAGATCGCCGAAGTGACGTTCACCAGCACGGGCCGGGTCCGGGATGTGATCCACAACTTCGACGCCGACGGCTTCGACTCCCTCTACCCGAAGTGCAAAGGCGGTCGGCCCAGGACGTTCACCCTGCCCGAGCGGCGCGAGATCAGGAAGATCGCCAAGTCCGGGCCGACCGAGCACGGTCTGCCGTTCTAGACCTGGTCGCATCGCGATCGTGCTCGACGACTACTTCCCACACCTGACCACGAAAAAGGACACCCGGGTCGGCGACTGGGCCGCGGCCAACAACGTCGAGCTCACCTACACGCCGACGAACAGCTCGTGGCTGAACCGCGTCGAAGCCCAGTTCACCGCCCTGCGCTACTTCGCTCTGGACGGCACCGACCATGCCGGCCACACAAAGCAGGGCAGCATGATCCGCCGCTACATCATCTGGCGAAACCGTCACGCCGCCGAGCAACGGCTACGAGCCGTGGTCGACAGGGCGAACGTTGCCTGATGCGGCCACGCGGTGCCCGACCCGTCCCCGCAGCAGCACCTCGAAGCCCGCCCGCAGGTCCTGCTTCAGATCGGCCAGGGCCTCGAAACCGACGTGCACCCGGATCAGGGGCCCCCTCCCCGCCCATGTGCCGGGCAGCCGGTGGGAGACGGGATCGGCGGGCACGATCAGGCTCTCGTAGCCGCCGTAGCTGTGGCCGAGACCGAACAGGCGCAGCCGGTCCAGCATCGCGTCGATATCCGGTTTGCCGAAGCCCGGGTCGAGCTCCACCCCGAACAGGCCGGCCGCGCCCGTGAAGTCCCGGCGCCACAGATCGTGGCCGGGATCCCCGGGCAGCCCCGGGTGCAGGACCGCCGCCACGCCCTCCTGCCCGGCGAGCCAGCGGGCCAGTTCCAGGCCTTGCTCCTGGTGGCGGGCCAGACGCACGTCGAGGGTGCGCAGCCCGCGCAGGCCCAGATAGACGTCGTCGGCCCCCGCACACTGGCCGAGGCGCATCGCCGCGCCCCGGACGAGCGGGTAACTCTCCTCGGTGCAGACGACCGCGCCGAGGATGCTGTCCGCGTGCCCCGTCAGGTACTTGGTCGCGGAGTGCACCACCGCGTCCACGCCCGCGCCCAGGGCCAGCGGGCGGTGGAACGCCGGTGTGGCCCAGGTGTTGTCGGCGACGGTGGCCACCCCGTGCGCCCGGCAGACGGCGGTGATCGCCGGGATGTCCTGCACCTCGAAGGTGGTGGAACCCGGGGACTCGAAGTACAGCAGCCTCGTCCGCGGGCGGATCAGCCGGGCGACGGCGGCACCGTCCGCGGTCGGGCGGTAGTACTCGGTCTCCACACCCAGCGCGGCGAGCGAGTCGCAGAACCTCCGGGTCGGCAGGTACACGGAGTCGCTGACCAGGATGTGGTCGCCTGCCTGGACGTACGCGAGGATCGTCGTGGTGATCGCGGAGAGGCCGGAGCAGGTCACCACCGCGGCGTGGCCGCCCTCCAGCTCGGTCAGCGCCTCCTCGAAGGCGCGGCTGGTGGGCGTGCCGAACCGGCCGTAGACGGGGCCGCCCCGTTTGAGCGGGTCGGCCTGGGAGGCGTCCATCTCGGCCACGTCCCGGTAGAGGACCGTGGAGGCGTGGTGCACGGGCGGGTTGACGTAGCCGCCCTGCCGGCGCGGGTCCGCGCCGGCGTGCACGTATCGTGTCTCCGGCGCGTCGACGGGCTCGTTCACCGGCCCACCGCCGGTTCGGGCAGCGGCGGTTCAGCGACCGCCGTCCGCCGGTTGTGGCCCAGCGTCAGGGCGAGCAGTGCCGCGACCGCGCACTGCGCCGCTACCACCAGCCAGAACGCGCCCAGCCAGCCGCCTGACTTGTAGTGGGCGAAGACGAAACCGCCGACGACACCGGCCAGGAGCCCGCCGACACCGCCCGTGAGCCGCTGCACACCGAAGGCGAACGCCGCGTTGCGGGGCAGGAGTTCGACCAGTTCCAGGTCGCAGCGCAGGAAGAGGAAGATCTCGCCCATGGTGAACAGTGCGGTGCCGGCCAGCAGGGCCGGGGTGCCGCCAACCGCCATGACCGCCATGCTGGCCGCCATCACCGCGAACGAACCGGCCATCAGCAGCCGGTAGTCGGCCCTCGCGATACGGTCGGCCAGCACCGGCTGGAGCACCACCACCATGGCGCAGTTGAGCAGCATCACCCAGCCCAGCGCCTGGATGTCGGACACCCCGGCCGCGTACAGGCCGATGAAGCTCTGGAAGAAGAAGTACAGGTAGTAGGCGAGCGCGGTGAACAGCACCGGGCGCAATGCCCCCCGCAGCGCCGCCCGCTTCCCGGCGAGCCCCTCCGCCTCGGCCGTTCCCGGCGCCGCGGCCGGCCGGCGCTCGACCGGTTTCAGGGTGGTCTGGTGGGCCACGGTGATCAGTGCGAAGAGCCCGGCCAGCCCGATGAGCAGTGCCATCGGGTCTGCGTCGACCAGCAGCGCGGCCAGCAACGGGCCCAGGCCCATACCGGCGTTGAGCGCGGCACTGCTCACCCCGAGGAACAGCGGGCGCAGTTCGTTGGAGACGCTGGTGACGATGTACGCCTTGTTCGCCGGGAGGTACAGCGCCGGACCGCCGGCCACGAGGACGACGGCCGGATACGCCACCCACGGCACCTGGACGGCCACCCCGAGCAGCACCAGACCGGCCGTGCGCAGGGTCAGCGCGAACACCATGGTCCGCTTGAGCCCGAGCCGGTCCACGACCGCGCCGCCCAGGATGCTGCCGCCGAACTGGATGAACGTGGCCACCGCCACCAGCACCCCGGCCATCCGGACGTCCAGGTGGACGGCCTCGACCATGAGCACCCCGATGAACGGGGTGACCATGTAACTGCCCAGCGCGACGACGAACGACAAGGCGATCAGGGCCTTCAGCGCGGCCGGCAGCGCGGTGAACGTCCGGTACTTGGCGGCGAGTCCGCCGCCGGCGCGCCCCCCGCTCACGGTGAATCGCTCCCGCCGGTGGCCACCGGACGCTTCGAGGGCAGGCCCCACTCGCTCCACGAGCCGTCGTACACCGCGAGTTCGCGGTAGCCGGCCAGGGTGGCGCCGAGCGCGAGGACGCAGGCGGTGACTCCGGAGCCGCAGCTGAAGTACAGCTGCTCCCGGTCCCCGGCCGCCGCCTTGAACGCCGTACGCAGCTCCTCCGCCGGACGCATCACGCCGCCGTCGCGCTGGAGTTCACCGAAGGGCAGGCTGACGGAGCCGGGCATGTGGCCGCCGCGCAGACCCGGGCGGGGCTCGGGGGCGGTGCCCGCGTAGCGTTCCCGGGTGCGTGCGTCGAGCACCGCGGCACGCGGGTCGGCGAGGGCGGCGGCGACGGTGTCGGCGTCCACGATCAGCCCGGGCCGGGGCCGGGCCGTGAACGTGCCGCGCGGGCCGTCGTACGCGGCGGGCTCGTCCTCGACCGGGTGGCCGGCCGCGGTCCAGGCGGGCAGTCCGCCGTCCAGCACGGCGACCCGGTCGAAGCCCATGGCGCGCAGCATCCACCAGGCGCGGGCGCTGGAGTAGACGCCCTGGGCGTCGTAGACGACGACCGTGTCGGTGTCGTGCAGGCCGAGCGCGCGCAGCGCCTCGGTGAACTCCGCGGCGCCGGGCATGGTGTGCGGCACCGCGCTGGTGTGGTCGGACAGGTCCCCGTCCAGGTCGAAGGGACGGGCCCCGGGGATGCGCGCGGCGGCGCCCCGGCGGGCGCCGACGGAGGCGTCGAAGAGGACCAGGCCCTCCCCGAGCCGCCCGGCCACCCAGTCGGCGTCCACCAGCGGCCCGGCCGGCTCGACGATGGTGTGCTCAGGGGGCGTTGTGGCGCTCACGCGGTACCTCCGCAGGACTGGGCGGGCCGCCACCGGGAGTTGTCGGAGAACCAGCCCGCCACGTGTTCGAGATTGGCGGCCACATCCTCCTCGCTGTCCCCGTCGACCACATAACCGGCCAGGAACAAGCCGGACTTCACCCCGCCGTGGAACTCCTGGCCGACACTCCCGGTGAACATCACCTCGCGGACACACCCGGGCTGCTCGGCCGTCGCGGTGGGCAGCTGCTCCAGCACCCCGTTCTGCGGCGGGATGCACAGCGCGCCGGCGGGCCGGTACTCCGGGGTGCCCAGCGACGAGGGCAGACCGCACTCGGCGTACAGCCACTCCTTGTCCAGGTCGATCCCGAAGGCGTGCCGGACCATCGCGCTGATCATGCCGCCACCGGTACGGCTGGCGATCTCGCAGAAGACCAGCCGGTCGTCCGGCGTGATCCAGAACTCGGCGTGGAAGGCGGTCCGGGGCGGCGTCGGCAGCTCGGCCAGCACCGCCCGTGTCGCCTTGACCAGCCGGTCGTACAGCGGGTCCTCGCGGGTGAGCGGCAGGTTGGCCACCCAGTCGTTGCTGCGGAAGGACAGGCAGTCGTTGAGATAGCGGAAGGGGTGGACGAAGACGACCTCGCCGCCGGCCACCAGCCCGTCCACGTGGTACATCTGCCCGGGTACGAACACCTCGATCTCACTGCTCCCCCGCCACGGGCTGGCCAGGTAGGCGTCCAGTTCCGCCTCGTCGCGGATGATCGCCGCGCCCAGCGAGCCCGACTCGGACACCGGCTTGATCACGACCGGGTAGCCGTGCTCGGCAATGAAGCCCAGGGCGGTGTAGGCCGAGTCGAGCCGGCGGTAGGCCGGCACGTCGACGGGGCCGCCCGCGAGGTGGTCCTTCATCACGACCTTGTCGCGGAAGGCCAGCGCGCTCGCGGTGTGCTGGCCCGGCAGTCCGAGCAGCTCCCGCAGCTGGGCGGCGCGCACGACGTCGGCCTCGGCACGGGCGAAGACCGCCTCGACCGCGAACTCGCGGCCCAGCCGCAGCGCGGTCTTCTCGACCAGCTGGTTGGTGTCGTACGCGTCGAAAGCGTGCACGTGCGGGAGGTGGGAGTAGTCCTCCGCGTACTCCCGCGCGGTCACGATGACCGGGACGATTCCCGAGCCGGCCAGCCACTGGTCGTACGGGGTCTTGGCGTAGGGCGTCTTGGCGAAGACGAGGATGTGGCGCATGGCGGGGTCTTTCTCTCGGTTCAGGACGCGGAGTCGGTGAGGAGCGGCAACCGGCGCCGCTCCGGGACCCGGGAGATCAGGCCGAGTTCCTCGGACAGCTCGGTGGCGAAGCATCCGTCCTTGTACGTGCCGGCGAGCCGCTTGGCGGTGAACGCCTCGATCCCGTCGTGATCGAACTCCACGTCGTACGTGGTGACGTCGCCCGTGACGGTGCGGGTCAGGATGCCGAGGTGCGGCTCGAAGGTGTTGACGCAGCCGACGATGTCTCCGATCTTCTCGCGGCGGCCCTCCGGCCCCTCCGAAAGCACCTCCTCCTGGGCGGGAATGGCGGCGAAGAGCTGACGGCCGGCCCGGCACCAGCCGACGTGGCCGGGAAAGCCCATGGCCTTGATGCCGAAGGTGCCGAAGTCCTCGCTGACGCCCAGCTGGAAGTTCAGCGGGACCGTCTCGTGCAGCCACTTGAAGTCGCGGTAGGCCTGCTCGACCTCCTCGCGGCTCAGACGCAGTTCGGGGTGGCGGTTGCCGTGGTCGGTGAAGTTGTTGAACCGGACGGTGGCCACGCCCAGCTTGTTGAAGTAGTGGGCGTAGCGCTCCAGCGAGGTGCGGCCGTGGTTGTGGCGGCCGATGGTGACACCGATGTTGACGCGGAAGGCGTCCTCGGGGGCGATGCCCTCGTTGTACTCGGCGATCCGGCGCAGCACCTCCTCGGTGTCCGCGCCCGAGAAGACGCCCTTGATGGGGTAGGTCCTGTGGTTCCTGACGCGGAGGTTGTCGTCGATCACGCCGTGGTAGGTGATGGAGATGGTGCCGTAGCCGTTCTCCACCGCCCGGTCGAGGAGTTCCCGCCAGTTGTCGGCGAGCAGCGGGCGGCCGCTGGTCCAGGCGTCGCCCTTCTCCATGGTGGCGGTCGGCGTGTGATCCAACTCCTGCCGGAACTCACGGTTGTTGGCCGGGCCGTACAGGTTCATGAACTCGCCGTCGTAGGCGAAGCTGTCCACGTAGCGCGGGTAGACGTGGTACCCGTGCGACCGCAGGCCCTCCAGGATGCGGGGGCCCTCCTCCATGGCGAAGGACTTGTCGTAGACCTTCTCGTAGTTGACGAACCAGCAGTGCGCGCACTTCTGGCCGCAGGTGTTCTTGCCGACCTTGGTGTCGAGGTCGAGGTAGATGTGGATGTCGTCGGGCTTGATGTCCTTGAAGGGCGTGGAGAACGGGATATCACCGTGGAAATCGTAGGAAATCGGCGCGTTCTGGACGGACATGTGGCCCCCGATGCGGTGTTCGTCGTCTGGAAGGAGACAAGGAGACGGGAAGGAAGGGCGGAACCGGCGTTGCCGGGAGGGGCGGGGAGCCGCGGCGCGGCTCCCCGTCATAGATGAGGCTCGGGCGCGGTGGTGACCACCGGGCGGGCGGTGAGTTCCGCGACGGCCGCCGTGCAGGCGTCGGTGCCGGCCGCGGTCAGGACGGCCATGCCCAGCCGGTCGGCGGAAGAGCGCAGCGGGCGCACCTCGTCCCCTGGCCGGACGGTGAGGTCCCAGGCGTGCACCCGTCCCTGCCTGAGGGCGGGCGGCGGCGCGACGGCCGTCACGCGTCCGGGCGGGGCGGTGAGGAAGACAGTGGCGGCCGCGGCGGCCGCGGCGGGGCCCCGCCGGATCCCGTCGCCGATCGCCCAGCCGATGGCGGCGCGCCGCCACTCGACCCCGGTGGTGAGCTGGACCAGGTCCGCGATGCCGTCGCCGCCGAGCCGGGTGTGGGTCTCGATCACGACGATCTTGTCGCCGTCGACCATGACCTCGGTGTGGCTGGGACCGTCGGTGAGCCCGAGGGCGTCGAGCAGTTCGCCGACCGCCCGGGCGACCAGCTCCTGGCGGCGCGGGTCCAGGGAGGGCGGCGGCATCATATGGCTGACCTCGACGAAGCCGTCCGTGGTGCCCTTCTCGGCGATGCCGATGACGGTGTGCCGCCCGCCCGCGGAGAGGGCCTCGACACTGAACTCCCGACCCTCGGCGAACTGTTCGAACAGGGTGGCGGCCGTACGGCGGTCCGCCGGGAGCGCGTCGGCGCTCTCCACCAGGGCGATGGAGGCACTGCCGACCCCGTCGACCGGCTTGGCCACGACCCGGCCGTGGACGGCGAACAGCCGGTCCACCGCCGCCGTGTCGTCGCCGGCGGCGAAGGCCGGGTTCAGATGCGGTGCCTCGCGCTCCAGGATCCGCCGCATGGCGAGTTTGTCGCGGGTGGCGTGCACCACGGCCGGGTCGACTCCGGTGACACCGAGCAGGCGGGCGGCCAGCGCGGCCGGCTCCAGGCCGAACTCGGTGAGCGAGACGACGGCGGCGGGCCGCAGGGGACGCAGCACCTCGTCGGTGAAGGTCAGGAAGGCGGGCAGGTCCCGGAAGTCGGTCGTCAGCACCCGGGTGCCCGGGTCGAGGGCAGGTGCGCCGGGCAGCTGTACGTGGACCGATTCGCCGGGCAGGGACGCCGCCGCCCTCGCCACGGTCGGGTTGGCGCCGACGATCACCAGAGTGGAGACGTCGTCCGTGTTCCCCGGACAGTCCTCGTCCGGACCCCCCGCGTTCACTGCGTCCACTTTCCCTCCCCGTCCCGCGCCGATCGCTCGTTCGGCCGACGCGGCGAGCAAGACAATCGCAAGCGCGCTCGGAGGATGTCAACAGGATCACGCACCGTGACCATCGCGCCCGCCGACCGGGCCTGACCTGGCATCGGCCGTCCCTACAAGGGACGCTTCACGCGTTGTACGGCCGGCCGGCGGTTCCCGTCGGCCCGCGCGCGGACGCCCCCCGTCACGTCATTCCGGCCAACTTTCCGGCCACTACGACACACTCCGTTCATAAAACCCCAGCATGACGTGCGCAACGTCGGTGGTTTCCGGTCAATCGCCGGGCCGGAGCGACGACGATCCGGGGGAAGCGGACCGTTCCCGGCGAGGTCGGAGCGGCACCGGGGCCACGCCCGGCACGGGCGGCGGGGTTCTCCCGCACCCCGGACACGGGGTGGCACGGCGCCACCGGCCAGCGGCCGCGGCGTCCGCCCGGTCGGACCACCGCAGCCGTGCGGCCGGCCGGGCCACCTCGGCGTACAGCGGATCGTCTACTGGTAGGCGGGCCCCTCACCGCAGGAGCGGCGTTTCCGCTTCTGCCGCCGCAGGCCTGGAAACAGGTCGTGGAGTGTTCTGTGATGAGGGCTACACCTTCGACGTTCGTCCGCGGGCCGGGACGACGGAGGCCGAATTGACGGAGGAGCCGCCAGGACTTGAGGGTGGCGACGACGTGGCGCAGGCGCACTGTTCGGCGAGGACGGTACCCCGTATGAACCGCCTCGGATCGTGGCCGTCTCAGCTACGGGCGGTGAATCCCTGGCGCAGGTCGAGGTAGCGGCGTAGCCGGACGCCGGGCTCTGCCGGGTCCCGCGTCGTACGCTCCGCTGTCGCTGTCGCCCACCAGCCGACGAGCATCTGCTGGAAGGCAAGGGCGGTTGCGTCGTCGGCGGCCGCGACATCGACCACAACAAGCCCTGGCTCCCTCACCTGCGTCCGGCACGATTCACCCAGTCGGGTGCGGCTGACACCGACCTGTCCCAGCTCGGTGGGTCCTCGTCGCGGACCAGCGCGCAGCCGTCGGCCGCAGTCACCTGACCTGCGGGTCTGCGAGGAGAACAACTCGATCGGCATCGACGTCGAAGCCGAGCACCGGATGGCCGCAGTCACCTTCCGGCTCCATCAGCACCGGCTTGCCCAGCCGCCGCCCGATCTCCCGCAAGAAGTCGCAGAACACATCAAGTCGCTCCTGGCCCTGCAACTCACGCAGGTCGATATCAAAGTCGACTTCATCATCGGCATGGAAACGGAAGATCGCCAACACATCCGCAGCCGGCCAGACCCGCAGGTCCGGGCACTCGGCATTCGCCGGACGGGACAGCACGGCCTCCGCCCGAGGCACCGGAAGCGCCCTCTCCCCTACGGAGTACCGGCACTTCCAGCCCTTCTCCACGACAAGATCGAGGACCGCCTGCCAGTCCTCCACCGAGGCGTCCGGGACACGCACGTCCGGCAACGACCCCATCAAGTCCGGGTCGAAGAAGCACTTCACGTCATCCCACAGCAGATCAGCCACCCCGCCATGCTGCCCCGGCTCACCAACCCGACGCACCCCCGTTTCCCTTGACCAAAGACATAGGGGCACCCCCCGCAGGTACGGCACTGCCTATGCCCGCGCCGCGCCGACGACAACCTCGCCCCGCTCTGGACCTGCCCCACCCGCGAACAGGAGCCCACCCGATGAAGCGCCCCTCCTTCTTCCGCCGCTGCGGCCACCGCCCCGGCGCCCCCACCCCCGAGGACCAGGCCGCCCTCGACACCGTCCGCACGACCCGGCCACGCACAGGACATCGCCGTACGCGTCGGCCCGTTCATCGAGCGCGCACACCCCGGCCCGGCGACGACCACGTCCCCGACATGATTTCCCTCGCCCTGGTCCACCCCGGGCACCCCCGGCCCCGCCGCCTACCTCCACAGTCGCCAGCTCGGCTACACGAGCCGTGGCTGGCTACGCTGGCAGACGACATCGGCATGGACCCCGTCAGCGACCGCCACCTGTTCGCCGACCCGTACGAGGCCGACGTCGTCGAGCTCCTGGAAACTACCGCCGCGCAAGGGAGCGCGTGATCCGCCGGATCGCCCCGGCACTACAGAACGTCCCCTTCGATGGACAGGTAACTCCGCTGGAGTTCCCGGAGCAGCGGGTGGTCCGTGGCCAGGCCGGTGTCCGCGATGCCGCTGATGGCGCGGGCGCCGACGGCGGTGTTGGCGGCGAAGGCGGCCTCGGCCGCGAGGGCCTGCTCGACCGTCACCGGGGCGGTGACGTGGTCGTGGCCGCTGTCGCGCAGCAGGGCCATGGTGACGCCGGGCAGGACTGCCGCGTCGGGCCAGACGACCTGGCCGTCGAGGATGAAGCCCACGTTCCAGGTCGGGCCCTCGGAGACGAGACCGGCGGCGTCGTGGAAGAGCGCGTCGTCGGCCCCGGCGAGCTGGGCCCGGCGCCGGGCATGGAGCGCGCCGAACAGGCCGACGTGCTTGACGAGCGGCAGGTCCCGCTCGTACCGCACCGGTCGCACGCGCAGCGGAGGCGGCGGCGCGCTGCCCACGCCACGGGTGGTGACGAGGATGCCGGGCCGCCCGTTGTCGGCGGGGCGTGCGAGGTCGAGCCCGGGGTCGAAGACTGTGACCCGGACGACGAAGCTCCCGGCCCGGCCCCGCACGGCCCGGCGGACCCGCTCGCGCACCAGCTCGGGGTCCAGCTCGGCGGTGAAGACGGTCCTGCAGTCCCGGACCAGGCGCCGGAGGTGGAGCGCCAGGCCCCGGACCCGGCCGTCGTCGACGCGCATCGACGTGAAGTGACCGTATCCGACCAGGGCGAGCCGCTCCAGGCTCGCCGGATCCACCGGGTTTCCATCCAGTTCGGTCATGCGCTCGCACTCGCTCCTCTCGACCGGCTGTCCGTCCTCGACCGGCTGTCCGTCCTCGACCAGTTGTCCGTCCTCGACCGGCTGTCCATGCCGGCGGCCGGTCCGACGCCGGGCACCGGTGTGCCCCGTCCGGCCGGCGGGTCCCACGCCGGTCAGCCCGCGGGCGTGGCACGGGTGTCGGCGAACCGCTCTCTCAGCCGCCGCTTGAGCACCTTGCCCGTCGCCCCGAGCGGAATGCCCCCCGCCTCCTCGGCCGGGGCCAGCCAGGCCAGCTCGGGCTGGCCGACGGCGACGAGCGCCTTGTTCGCCCGCTCCAGGGCCTCCGGCAGCAGCTCGCCCCGCGGACGGACCAGCGCGAC
Organism: Streptomyces nogalater; assembly: GCF_039532885.1. Taxonomy (NCBI): domain Bacteria; kingdom Bacillati; phylum Actinomycetota; class Actinomycetes; order Kitasatosporales; family Streptomycetaceae; genus Streptomyces; species Streptomyces nogalater. The sequence continues at coordinate 393,935 of NZ_BAAASM010000014.1, forward strand.
GGCGGCCGGGCGGCCGTCCACGGTTGCCGCCGCCACGGCGCAGTCGTCGATGTCGGGCAGGGCCGCGAGCAGCGCTTCCTCCATGAGGACCGAGTACCCGGTGCCGCGCGGGGTGGGGATGGCGTCGACCGCCCGGTCCACGTGGTGGAAGCGGCCCTGCCCGTCCCGGCGGACCAGGTCCCCGGAGAGCCAGTAACCGGCGAGCTGCGAGCGGTAGGTGGTGTCGGAGTCACCCCAGTAGCCCGGGGTGACCGTCGGGCCCTTCACGCCGAGCAGGCCGATCTCGTGGTCGGCGGCCCGGCTTCCGTCGGCCCGCAGCACGGCGACGTCGGCGTACGGCTCCGGGGTGCCGACGCACCGGCTGTACCCGGTCATGCCGGGAACGCTGACCTGGCACAGGACACCGCCCCAGCCCAGTTCGGAGGCGCCGAAGCCGTCCACGAAGATAGAACCGGGGCGCGGGGCGCCACCGCGCTCGTGGCTGCCCCGCTCGGTGAGCCTGGCGATGTGGGACCGGTGGGAGGCGTCACCGATGCTGATCCAGGTCCGCACGGAGGCCAGCGGCCCGGGGTCCTCGGGGAGGGTGGCGAGTTCGGCGTAACTGTGCGCGAAGGCGACGACCGCGGTCGGCCGGTACGTGTCGACGGCGCGGGCGACCTGGGCGCCGCCGCGGTCCGACAGCAGGGTGATCGGGATGCCGGCCAGCAGGGCGATGCAGGTGTAGCCGACCGCGGAGGCGTGGGACTGCGGCAGTGCGGAGAGCAGCCGGCCGTCCTTCTGCTCCAGGAAGCCGGGCAGATGGTGCCGGATGCCGGCCATGGCCTGGCCGTGGGTCCAGATGACGGCCTTCGGTACGCCGGTCGTGCCCGAGGAGTGGCAGATCAGCACCGGGTCGGTGGCGGTGTGGCGGTGCCGGAGGGAGTCCGGGAGGTTCCGCGCCCCCGCTCCGGCGGGCAGGTCTCCCGTACGGATCCAGCGCGGGCGTGTCGCCGTGTCGGCCAGCGCGCGTTCGAGCAGGGGCCGACGGCGTTCGTCGGTGTGGACGCCCACGGCACCGGTCCCGGCGATCAGACCGGCGGCGACCTGTGCGTCCAGGCCGCCGTTGACCAGCACCGCGATGGCGCCGATGCGGGCCAGCGCGAAGTAGTGCAACTGGTCTTCGAAGGAGTCGTCGACCCAGACGGCGACCCGGTCGCGGGGGGCGACACCGCGGTCGGCGTAGTGACAGGACCAGGTGTCGACCAGCGCGTCGATGCCGCGGAGGCTGAACACGGACCGTTCGGTGCCGTCGACGTCGGTGACGGGGCGTTCCGTCGTCAGGAAGGGGACGTCGGGGGCGGGGCTGTGCTCCAGGGCGGTGCGCAGGGCGTCGCCCAGGCCGGCCGACGGGTCGGCCGCGATACGTTTCCGCAGGTGCGGCGGCATGAGAGGGGACGTGCTGGTCACGTGGCGACTCGCTTTCCTCAGCGGGGCAGAAGTTCCAGGAGCCGGTACTCGACACCGGGGACGAGGCTGGTGCCCGAGGTGTTCAGCAGCCGGATGGTCAGACCGGCCTCGTCGGCGAGGGACCGCAGCCGCTCGTCGTTGCCCAGGTTGCTGAAACCGAGCAGCAGCCGCCCGCCAGGCCTGAGGTGCCGGCGGGCCTGGGTCAGATACGTCCGGTGGGCCTCGTATCCCGGATCGAAGATCGCCCGGTGCAGATCCGTCTCCTGGACGTGGCCCTCGGGCGGGTCGATGAAGCTGGAGTTCCAGAAGACGGTGTCGTAGCGGTCGTCGGCGTCCAGTGCGGAGAACAGGTCGCTGCGCAGCGTGCGCACCCGGTCCGCGACCCCGTGGCGCGCCGCGTTGCGGCGGGTGTTCTCCACCGCCTCCGGACTGATGTCCAGCGCGGTCACCCGGGCGCAGCCGCCGAGCGCCGCCGTGACGGCCACGACACCGGTGCCCGAGCCGACCTCCAGGAAGCCGCCTCCCTCGGGATAGGCGATCCAGGAGGCGAACAATCGGGTGGAGAAGCAGTAGACGGGGGCGAACACGCCTTCCAGCAGATCCCATTCGCGCCCGAGGAGACGGAAGGAGGAGGGACGGTCCGCCGTCGTCTGGTTGAGGCGGAGCAGTGCGTCACCGCGTTCGAAGCTCATCGCACCGCCTCCACGCGGCTGGTACCGGAGGCCCGCGCGGGGTCTTGGCCGGGGAAGGACAGGCCGAGCAGGTTCAGCATGGCGGTCGCCTTGACGGCGGTCTCCTCGAACTCCTCCTCGGCGTCGGACAGCGCGATCACGGCCCCGCCGACACCGAACTCCATCCGGTCGTCGTGGCACACGAGGGTGCGGATGACGATGCTGAGGTCGCAGGCCCCGGAGAGGGAGAAGTAGCCGATGGCGCCCGAGTAGACGCCGCGCGGGCCCTCCTCCAGCCGGTCGATGATCTGCATCGTGCGGATCTTGGGAGCGCCGGTCATGGAGCCGCCGGGGAAGGCCGCGCGTACGCAGTCGACCGCGGTGCGGTCCGGCCGCAGGCGGGCGCGGACCGTACTGACGAGCTGGTGGACGGTGGTGAAGCTCTCGACGGCGAAGAGCGGGTCGACGGTCACCGAGCCCAGTTCGGCGCAGCTCCCCAGGTCGTTGCGGACCAGGTCCACGATCATCAGGTTCTCGGCCCGGTCCTTGACACTGGTGAGCAGGTCCTCGCGGAGCAGTTCGTCCTCGTCGGGTGCGGTGGCCCGGGGCCGGGTGCCCTTGATGGGCTTGGATTCGGCGATGCCTTCCTCGGTGACCTTGAGGAACCGCTCGGGCGAGCAGCTGAGCACGGACAGGCCGCCCAGGCGCAGCAGCGCGGCGAACGGGACGGGGTTGGCGTGGCGCAGTGCCCGGTAGGCCGCCCACGGGTCGACCGTCCCGTCGACGGTGGCCATGTTGGTCAGGCAGACCTCGTACGTCTCTCCGGCCTCGATCTCCTTCTGGCAGGCCGCGATCAGGTCCAGGTAGCGGTCCCTGCTGTGGCGCAGCCGCGGGCCGCCGAAGTTCCCCGCGACGGGCGGTGCCTGGGGCAGGGTGCGGCCGGCCAGCGGGCGCAGCCGTTCCTCGGTCAGGCGCAGCCACCGCTCGGCCGGCCCGGGGTCGCCGGCCTCGGCCAGGGCGAGCAGCCGGACCTCGCCGGTGGCGTGGTCGAACGCGACGGCCCGGTCGGCGAAGATCACGCCGGCGTCGGGGTGCGGTGCGCGGTGGACGCGGTCGCCGCCGGTCTCCGCCTTGAGCTCGTAGCCGAGGTACCCCACCCAGCCCAGCGCGAATCCGAAGGGCAGCGCGGGGACCTCCACCCGGCGGGCGGCCAGGTCGGCGCGGATCCAGTCGAGGAACGGGCTGTCGACGGTCTCCACGCCCGAGGGTCCCGTGACGGTGACCGTGCGGTTCCAGACGTCGGCCGTGGCGATCCGGGCCAGTGGTCCGCGGGCGTCTCCCATGAAGGAGAAGCGTCCGCCCCGCGCGGTCGTCGTCAGGCTGCTGTCGAGCCAGAAGGCGTGGTCCGTGTCGCCGTACAGCTCCTCGAACACGGCCTCCGGGTCGAGCGCCGGGAGGCCGTCCAGCGTCCGGCAGAGCACGCGGTGGGTGTAGGGGCGAACGGGCGCGGCGACCACCGCCCGGCGGGCGGCGGGACGCGCCGCCGAGGGGGTGCCCGTGGCCTCCTGCCAGCGACGGGTGACCGTGGCGAAGTTCCGCATCAGCCGGAGCCCGTACTCGGTGCGGATGGACTCGGGGTGGAACTGCACGCCCCAGACGGGCAGCGAGCGGTGCCGGAGCGCCATCAGCACGCCGTCGTCGGCGAAGGCGACCGGTTCGATCTCGTCGGGCAGCGACGAGGCGGCCAGCGAGTGGTACCGCACGGCCCGGAACGGGGAGGGGATGCCCTCGAAGAGGTCCTCGCCGTGGTGCTCGACCCGGGAGGTACGGCCGTGTCGTACCTCGGGGGCGGCGCCGACCCGGCCGCCGAAGACGTGGCAGATGCCCTGGTGGCCGAGGCAGACCCCGAGCACCGGGATGCGGGCCGCGCGTATGACGGAGGCGCAGAAGCCGAAGTCCGGCGCACGGTCCGGGCTGCCGGGGCCGGGCGAGATCACCACGTTGTCGAACTCGCGGAGCGTGCCGAGGTCGAAGCCGGGGTCGTCGTTGCGGATGACGACGGGCTCGGTACCGGTGCTCTGGCCCACGTAGTGGTAGAGGTTGTGCGTGAAGGAGTCGTAGTTGTCGATGATCAGGGTTCTCAACGGACACCTCTGCAGGCGGTGGGGGCCGCGTACGCGAGGAGACGCGCGGTGGCGGTCGCGGGGGGCGGTGGTGAGTCGGTGAGGGGGCTGCCGGGTCCCCCTTCCGAGGGCCGCAGCAGCACTGCGACCGCGGTGTCCCGGTCGGGGACGGGCGCGGTCACGCGTTCTTCGGCCGCCGCGGTGAGCGCGGCCGACGTGCGCGGGCCGGGAGCGAGTTCGACGAGGATCGCCAGGACCTGGTCCGCCTCCGCCGCGGCGAGCAGCAGCTCCGCCGACCCGAGCAGCGCGGCCCCCGGGTCGGTCATGGAGCTGACGCAGGTCACCGGGCCGGTGATGCGGTAGTCGCGGGCGATCACACCGAGGACGGCGGTGGTGACGGTCTGGTGGAAGAGCACCGGCTCGGCCACTCCGCCGCGGGCGACCTTCTCCCCGGCTATGTCGGCGGTGACCGCGTCGCAGGCCATGCTCCCCAGCACGATGGCGGTACGGGCGCCCCGGCCGGCGACCGGGCTGTCCGCGCTGTCCGGCGGGCCGACGCACCGCCGCACCGCGTCGTGGACGAGGGGTGCGAAGGGAGACCGCACGAAGCCGGGCAGCGGGGGTACCTCGCCCTGCGGGCCCGAGGTGCTCACGCCGGCGCGGACGACGGTCGGCGCGTCCGGGCCGGCCCAGGCCCGCACGGGGGCGGTGGGGCTGTGCGATGTCACGGAAGCTCCAGTACGAGTGCCGAGTTGACCCCGCCGAAGGCGGAGTTGAGCGACAGGACGCGTCGTAGGGGCAGCCGCCGGGGCCCGTCGCAGACGACGTCCAGATCGCAGTCCGGGTCGGGCTCGGTGAAGCCGGCGGTCGGCGGGACGATGCCTTCGCGCAGGGCGAGGAGGCAGATCATCGCCTCCAGCGCTCCGGCGGCCTCCAGGGCGTGCCCCGTCATGCTCTTGGTCGAGCTGACCGGGAGACGGCGGGCGTGATCGCCGAACACGCGACGCAGTGCCTTGGTCTCCGCGCGGTCGTTCAGCGGGGTGCCGGTGCCGTGGGCGTTGACGTAGTCGACAGTGCCGGGTTCGGCGCCGGCCATGCGCAGCGCCGCCTCCGCCGCGGCGGCCAGGCCCGCTCCCTCGGGATGGGGATGGACCACATGGTGCGCGTCGCCGCTGAGCGCCCAGCCGGAGACCGCGGCGAGGGGTTCGGCGCCGCGGGAGCGCGCGCGTGCCGCCGACTCCACCACGAAGACGGCGGCGCCATCGCCGAGGAGCAGCCCGGTGCGCCCCTTGGCGAAGGGACGCACCCGACCGTCGGACGCCAGGGCTCGGGCCTGGTCGAACTTGCCGAACACCTCGGGGTCGACGAGGTACGCGCCCCCGCACAGGACCGTTTCGGCGCGGCCGGTCCCAACCAGCCGGCAGGCGTGGACGAGCGCGTCGGCCGCGGCCACGCAGGCGTTGGTGAACGCGGTGCGCGGCCGCCCGAGCCCCAGGGCGTCGGCGACCGTCTCGACGACCTGGCCCGGCAGACTCTGGGCGGTGGCCGCGGCATCCGGCCGCCGGCCGGCCACGGTGTCGCGCCAGAAGGTGTGCACGGCGTGGTAGTCGCCCTTGGTGCCGAGGAGAACCGGCAGCGCGGAGGCGTCCTCGATGCCCGCCGTGCGCAGCGCGGTGCGGGCGCACTCCGTGAGCACCCGCGCCTGCCCGGGCTGGCCCCGGCCGTCCTCATGGACGGCGGCCACGGCGGTGCGGGTCCGGGAGGTGTCGAAGCGGGTCACCGGCGCGAAGGCGTGCTGTCCCGTGAACACCCCCTCCAGCAAGGGCCGTTCACCGGGGCCGAACGCGGAGTGGACGCCTGCCCCGGTGATGACGACGGGCTCAGCGGCCATCGCCGCCGCCCTGCGGCGCCGCCGTCGACTCGGGGTGGGTGTGCCGCAGGTAGTCGTGGATGGCCCGCACGGAGGTGAATCCGGCCAGGTCCTCGCCGGTCGGGTCGATGACCAGTCCGTGCTGGGTCTCCAGGGCGTGCTTGAGCCAGGTGAGGGCGAAGGAGTCGATGACCACTTCGGTGTCGTCCCGCAGATCCGCGGGCAGGCCGATGGTGGTGTTCTCGACGAGGATCGCGCGGATGTCGGAGGTGGTGATCACGAGTGGTTCGCCTCCATGGGCTCGGTGATGTGCGCGGTGACGTGCGTGGCGAGTTCGCCGATGGTGTACCGGGGCAGCGGCCCGAGGTCGTCCGGGAACGCGATGCCGTACTCCTGCTCCAGCTGGGTGGCGAGCTGGAGCAGGAACAGCGACTCCAGTTCCAGGCCGCCGGCGCCCAGTGGCATGTCGTCCGTCAGTTCGATGGTGACGGGCTCTCCCGTCATGGCCTCCAGAGCCGTGCTCACGAAGGCGCGGATCTCGTCGTGCATGTGTCAGCTCCCGCTGGTGGCGTACGCAGCGTGGAGGAGCTCCCTGCTGCGGATGATCTTTCCGTTGCTGTTCCTGGGCACGGCCGGGCCCGTGTAGAAGCGCCGGGGCAGCTTGTGGTCGCTCAGCCGCTCGCGGCACCAGCGAAGGAGTTCGCCGGTGTCCACGGGCGGTTCGCAGCCCACGTGCGCCTCGATGACCTCTCCGGCCAGGACCACGGCCTCGTGGACGGACGGGTGTGCGCGCAGTACGGCCTCCACCTCGACGAGGTCGACCTTGAGACCGCCCACCACGGCGACGGAGTCCGCCCGGCCCAGGATCGACAGTGCGCCGGAGACCGGGTCCCGGCCGCACCGGTCGAAGGTCCGCAGCCAGCCGTCGGCGTACCGGTCCACGCCGTCATCCAGCAGGTAGGGCGACCGGTCGAGCGCCACCTGGAGCTCGCCGCCGGCCTGCCGGACCCGGACTCCGGACACGGGCGTCCCCACGCTCGGCGGCCGGGCCCCCGAGACCAGGTCGGCGGCGATGATGCCGGTCTCGGTCGATCCGTACACCGGGCTGACCGGGATGCCGTACGTCGCAGCGAATCGCTCGTACACCTCGGTCGGCAGTACCTCGCCGGCCGAGACCGCGAGACGCAGGGCGGGCAGGGGCGGGGGTGCCACGCGGGAGAGCAGGTCGAAGTGGACCGGGACTCCGAAGACCGCTTCGGCGCGGGTGTCGGCCGCCGCCCGGAGGATGTCGTTCGGCTGGGCGCGCCCGGGCAGGACGATCTCCGCGCCGGAGTTCAGCCCGTGCAGGAATCCGCCGATCAGGCCCATGGTGTGCAGCACCGAGTTGAGCAGCACGATCCGCTCCCCGGCTCCCGGCATTCCGGCGAGGGCCGCGTAGCTGTCGAGTTCGGCGAGCAGCGACCGCGGGGTGCGGCCGATGACCTTGGGCACGCCGGTGGAGCCCGAGCTGAACTGGACCAGGCACACCTCGGCGTCGGCCGGACGGCCCGAAGCACGGGCCGTGACCGTGATCTCGCACTCCTCCAGGACGCCCGCGGCGACCTGCCGGGCCTGCGGAGAGGTGATGAGGAACTGCGGTGCACACCGGGCCAGCAGGGCGTCCGTCTCCGCCTTCTTCAGCCGCGGGTCGAGAAGCATCACCTGTGCCCCGTGGGCCCAGACCGCCAGCATCACCCGCAGTACGGTCAGGCCGGGCGGCAGTTGCAGGGCCACCGAGGCCCCGCGGCGCACCCCCTCGGCGGCGAGTTGGGCGCCCAGCTCGGTCACCTGCTCCCGCAGGCGCCCCCGTGTCACCGGGGCGCCGACCCGCGCCCAGGGGGCGTCGGCGCGGCCCCCGTTCAGCAGGTCGGCACCCCACCAGTCGGTGGTGTCCATAAGCGCTCTCCTCGTGTTCGTCACCGCGTGCCGCCCCGCGTGCCGTCCTCGTCCTGCAGCACCCTGGCCAGCAGGCACTCGGTGAAGGCGTCGAGTGTCGGATGGGCGAAGACGTCCGAGACCGGCATCCGCACCCCGAAGCCGTCGGCGACGGCTGTCACCAGTCGGGTGGCCAGCAGCGAGTGACCCCCGACGTCGAAGAAGTTGTCGTACACACCGATCTGTTCGACCCCCAGCACCTCCGCCCAGACGGCGGCCAGCTCCTCTTCCAGCGGGGTGCGCGGCGGTACGTGCTCGGCCCGGTGGACCCAGGCCCGCGGGGTCGGTGCCGGCAGCCGGGCACGGTCGATCTTGCCGTGCGGGCCGACCGGGAGAGCGTCCACGACGACGATGCCCGCCGGGATCATGTACTCGGGGAACCGGGCGCGCAGCCCCTCCCGGATCGCCGTGGTCGCCGTCGTGCCGGAGGCCGCCGGCACGACGTGGGCGAGCAGCCGGGGCTCTCCCTCGGTGCGGTCCACCGAGACCACCGCCTCGGCGATGCCCGGCAGGGCCTCCAGACCGTGCCGCACCTCCTCGGGCTCCACCCGGTAGCCGCGGATCTTCACCTGCCCGTCCTCGCGACCCAGGTACTCGATCTCCCCGCACGGGTTCCACCGCGCGGTGTCGCCGGTCCGGTACATCCTGCCGCCGGTGAACGGGTCGGGCAGGAACCGCTCCGCGGTCAGGTCCGGACGCCCGAGGTAGCCGCGGCCGACCTGCACGCCCGAGATGTACAGCTCGCCCGGCACACCCGGCGGCACCGGCCGGAACTCGGGGTCGAGGATACGGATGGCCGTGTTGGACACCGGCCGCCCGATCGGCACCGAGCGCGTCTCCTCCCCCGCGGGGCACTGCCGTGCGGTCACGTCGATGGCCGCCTCCGTGGGCCCGTACAGGTTGTGCAGTTCGCAGTCGAAAGCGCGGTGGAAGGCCGCGGCCAGGCGCGGCGTCAGCGCCTCCCCGCTGCACAGCACCCGGCGCAGCGCGGGCAGCGGCGCGAGGTCGGGGCTGTCGAGGAAAGCCTGCAGCATCGACGGCACGAAGTGGGCGGTCGTCACGCCCTCACGGCGGCACAGCTCGACGAGGTACCGCACGTCCCGGTGGCCGCCCGGGCGGGCCAGCACGAGCCGGGCCCCGGTGGTCAGCGGCCAGAAGAACTCCCACACGGAGACGTCGAATCCCAGCGGGGTCTTCTGCAGCACGCGGTCGGAGGCGTCGAGCCGGTACCGCTGCTGCATCCACCGCAGCCGGTTGACCACGGCCTCGTGCTCGTTCATGGCCCCCTTGGGCAGCCCCGTGGAGCCGGAGGTGTGGATGACGTACGCCAGGTTCCGGGGCCGCGCCCCGGTGTCCACGCGTACGGCGCCCTCGCCGTCGAGAACGCTCAGGCCCTCGTCGAGAGGGAGGACCGAAGCCGTGCCGGTGACCGACGGCGGCCCCTCGGCCGAGGTGATCAGGACCTGGGCCGAGGAGTCCGTCATGAGGTGCCGCAGCCGCTCGTGCGGATACTCCGGGTCCATGGGGACGTAGGCGGCGCCGGCCTTGAGGACCCCCAGCAGTGCCACGACGAGTTCCGGGGACCGGGGCAGGCATACTCCGACGAGGGATTCCGGTCCCACGCCCTCGCGACGCAGCCGGGCGGCCAGCTGCCCCGCACGCCGGTCCAGTTCCCGGTACGTCAGCGAGCGGTCCTCGAAGACGACGGCGAGCGCCTGCGGGGTGCGGTCCACCTGCTCCTCGACCAGTTGGTGCAGCAGGTGGGGGCCCGGCCACCGGTCCGTCGGGCCGTTCCACTCCGTGAGCAGGGTGCGGCGGTCGGCGGCCGGGAGGCCGTCGAGTTCGGCGAGGGGCCGGTCGGCACCGCTGAGGCACTGCTCCAGCACGGCGGTGTAGTACGAGGCGAACCGGGCCGCCGTCCGAGCGTCGAACAGGTCCCGGTCGTACTCCCAGCGCAGGGTGAGCGCGTCCGTCGTGTCGAAGGCGTACAGCGTCAGGTCGTAGACGGTGCTCGTGCTCTCCAGCGGCGTGCCGCGCAGGACCAGTCCGCCCAGGTCGACGGTGCCGTCGCCGGAGACGAACCGGGCGATGCCGTCGTGCCGGCGCTGTTGCGGGCGGTCGTACACGAAGAGTGTGTCGAAGAGCGGGGAGCGGCTCGGGTCGTACTCGGGGCGCAGGCGCTCCACCAGGGCGGGGAAGGGCACGCTGCCGTGGCGCATGGCCCGGAGCACCGTGCTGCTCACCCGCTTCAGCAGCGGTGTGAAACCCCGCTCCCACGTCAGCTCGGTGCGCAGGACCACCGGGTTCACGAAGTTCCCGACGGTGCGGCGCACCTGGGGGCGCATCCGCTGCGTGGCCGCCGTACCGAGCACGACCGAGCTGCGGCCGGTCATCCGGGCGAGGAACACCTCGAAGGCGGCCAGCAGGACGACGTACCGGGTGACACCCGCGTCCCGGGCCGCCCGATCGACGGCCTCGGCGAGCGCGGAGGGCAGCGTCACGTGCTGGACGCCGCCACGGTAGGAACGTGCGGGCGGCCGGGTCCGAAGCGCGGGCAGGTCGCCGGGGGACGGCAGCTGTGCCAGCTCCGCCTCCCAGAACTCCAGGCCGCGCAGTCCTGCCGGGCTGCCGAGGAAGCCCGCTTCCCACCGCCCGTGTTCGGCGAAGGGTGCTCCGGGCGGGGGCAGCGCGGCCTCGGTGCCCGCCACGGCCGCCCGGTACAGCTCGGCCAGTTCCTCGAAGGCGATCAGGACCGATTCGAAGTCCCACGCGATGTGGTGGAAGACGAACAGCAGCACCTGGCGTCCGCCCGCCGAGAACCTCCGCACCCGCAGGGGGGACTGACGGGTCAGGTCGAAGGGGCGGTGTGCCTCGGCCAGGACGGCCGCGTCCAGTTCCGCGTCGCCCGGCGCCGCCCCGGCGTCCGCGAAGTCGACCGGGAACGTCTCGTGGACGGTCTGCACGGGCGTGCGGTCCTCGCCGCGCAGCGAGACGGTGGTACGGATGGCCGGATGCCGGTCCACGAGCTGCTGGAGTGCCTGACGCAGCGCCGGCACCCGGAGTCCTCCGAGGACCTCGGCGCGCAGGGAGATGTGGTACAGGGAGCTGTCGGGGGCGAGTTGGCACACATGCCACATGGCCCGCTGGGACCAGGACAGCGGCCGGTCCTCGCGTTCGGTCGTCGTCACAGGTCGGTTCCCTCCGCGTCGGCCGGTTCGAGGCCGGCGAGCATGCGCTCGGCCACCAGGACGGTCAGCTCGGCCACGGTCGGGTGATCGAAGAACTCCTTGAGCGACACGGTGACTCCCAGGTCCTCGCCGATCCGGTAGACCGTCTGCACGGCCAGCAGCGAGTGGCCGCCGAGTACGAAGAAGTCGTCCAGCACCCCGATGCGCTGCACCCCCAGGACGTCCTGCCACAGGCCGGCGACGGCCTCCTCCAGGGGGGTTCGGGGCGCCACGTGCGCGGTGCGGGCGGTGGTGCGGGGTACCGGCAGCCGGGCGGTGTCCAGCTTGCCGTTGGGCATGAGCGGCAGCCCCCGCATCACCACGATGTGGGCGGGGACGGCGTACTCGGGCAGCCGGTCGGCGAGGAAACGGCGCAGTTCCTGGGCGAGTTCGCGGTTGAGCTTGCGCCGGAACGGCTCGTTGTGCAGCTCTTCCGGGCGGGTCGCCGGGGTGTCGGGGCGCCAGTCGGCGTTCACGGTGCCGTCCGTCACGAGGACGTCGCAGTGACCGAGCCGGCCGGAGCGGGCCGGCTGGACCGCCACCCGGACGCCGTGCGACGCCTCCAGGGCCCACCAGTCCTCGGGCGTGGGCGCCGGGGCGGTGGGCCGGTCCCGCAGGCCGGCGACAGGCCGGTCGTCAGCACCCGCGCGTGCCGCGTGCCACCGCTCCACGTCCGGTCCGGTGCGGCCGTCGGGCACGTCCGGCAGCAGGAGCGAGCGCTCGCCGGCGGCGAGCCGTTCCGCGAGTTCCGCCGGGGTCCGCACGACGCGGCTGCGCGGCACGTCCGCGGGCGGAGCGGACCGGGCGCCGACCCTCAGCAGCACGTCGAAACGGAACTTCGACAGCTCGTTGGCGGCACGACCGCGCTTGAGCAGCACCTCCAGCCCCGCCACCTCGGCCAGTTCGTCGCTCAGTGCGGCGAAGTAGCCGGGTGTGAGCAGCAGTTCACCCTCGTCCTCGGCCGCGGCGGCGGCCTGCCGCAGCAGTTCGCCGGCGGTGGCGGTGTCATCGGCCTGGTGGATGCCCACGGACAGCTGGAACGCCTCCAGCAGCCGCAGGTCCCGGACGTCGCCGACGAAGACATGACCGCCCGGCCGTACCACCCGGACCGCCTCGCCGATGACCTGCCGGAGGTACGCGGCGGACGGGAAGTACTGGACCACGGAGTTCAGCAGGACGAGGTCGAAGCTGTCGTCGTCGAAACCGCGGAAGTCCGCGGCCTCCCGGCACTGCAGGCTCACCGGGGCGAACCGCTCGGGGTCCGCCTCCACGGTGCGTGCGAGCGTGGCGAGGACCTCCGCGGAGAAGTCCGTGCCGACGTAGCGGCGGGTTCCCGGCGCCAGCCGGTACAGCAACAGGCCGGTGCCGCAGCCCACTTCGAGTACGGACTGCGGGGCCAGTGCGGTGACGCGCCCCACGATCCCGTCGACGGACTCGCGGATCTCCTGCTCGGTCATCTCCTCACCGGTGTAACTGCTGTTCCAGCCGGTGAGGTCGAGCAGGGTGTCGCCGGAGGTGCCGGCGTCGTAGACGTTCTCGAAGACCTCCGTCCACTCGCCGACCTGCTGCCGGTCGAGGACCGGGCTGAGGGTGGCGCAGTACGCCGCGGTCGGCACCGCGTAGGCCACCAGGCCGGTGTCGCCGTCGGCGAGTTCCCGGGCGACGACCACCGCCTGCTCCACCGCCTGATGTTCCGCGAGCCGGGCGCGGACGGCGGCCGGTTCCACCCGGAAGCCGCGGATCTTCGTCTGCTCGTCGGTCCGGTACAGGAAGACCGGCAGGCCGTCGCCGTCGAGCAGCGCCATGTCGCCGGTGCGGTAGATCCTGCCGCCGGGAACGGCCTCGTCGGGGAGGAAGCGTTCCGCGGTCAGTTCGTCCCGCCCCAGATAGCCACGGGTCACACCGGGTCCGGCGATGTACAGCTCGCCCGGCACGCCGGCGGGCACCGGACGGCGGGCCGCGTCGAGCAGGAGCAGCCGGTTGGCGCCGAGGCCGGTGCCGAGGGGGACCGAGCCGCCGGCGGTCCGTCCGGGACGCCAGTCGGGGGGCAGGACGAAGGCGGCGGCACCGACACAGGTCTCGGCCGGCCCGTAGTGGTTCACCACCCGGCAGGAGCCGGCCGCGGCCGTGAGGTCGGCGGCCCAGTACGGGTCCAGCGCCTCGCCGCCGAGGATCAGCAACCGCCGGGGGAAGACGTCGCTTCCCCCGCCGGCGGCGGACAGGGCGCGGAAGTGGGAGGGAGTGGTCTTGAAGCAGTCCAGGCCCCTGCCGCGGACCAGCTCGGCGAAACCCCGCGGGTCGAGCAGCCGGTCGCGGTCCAGGGGGTGGAAACAGCCGCCGGTGAGTAGCGCTCCGAACAGCGCGGTGTAACCGAGGTCGACAGAGGGAGCCGCGATGGTGGCGTGGTTCCATCCGGGCCGGAACCCGAGGCGCTCGGCGACGGCGGCGGTGTAGTGCGTGAGGTTGGCGTGGGTGACGGCCACCGCCTTCGGCCAGCCCGTCGAGCCGGAGGTGAACACGATGTAGGCGAGCCCGTCCGGGGCGACCGGGACGGCCGGGTCGGTGTCCGGGCCGGCCTCGGCGAGGGTGCGCAGATCCGCCCAGGCCGCACCGAGCGCGTCGAGCCGCCCCGTGGTGTCCGGCGCGGGCAGCACGACGAGGTCGACCTCCGCCTCCCGCACCACATGGGAGAGCAGCTCGTCCGGCTGCTCGAAGTCCACCGGTACGAACGCGCATCCCGCCTTGAGCACCGCGAGCAGGGCGACGACCGTGTCCGCACCGCGGTCGGCCCGCACACCGACGCGCCCTCCCGGACGCACGCCGCCCCGCAGCAGGCCGTGCGCCACCCGGTTGGAAAGGGCGTCCAGCTCCGCGTAGGAGAGGCGTTCGCCTTCCCCGTCGCCCGCCAGCGCGGGAGCGTCGGGGTGGGCCAGCGCCGTGTCGTGGAAGACCGTGTGCACCGCCCGGTGGTCGCCGGCGTGGTCCGTGACGGGCAGGCCGAGCAGGCGGTCGCGCTCGGCCTGCCCCATGCACGGCAGTCCGGCCACGTCCTGGTCGAGGTCGGTGAGGGTGGCGAGCAACGTCCGCAGCGCCGCGGCCAGGTCGTCCGCGGCGGGTGCCGCGTCCGGTCCGGTCAGCAGCTCCAGCGTCACCCCGTCGGCGGTCTCGGCGGCCACCAGGCGCACGTCGCACGGCTCTGTGGCCGCCACGCGCTCCACCACCGTGAAGGTGACCTCGCCGGCGGACGCGGCGGGGGCGGCCGGCAGCCACTCGAACTGGAGCGGCAGCAGGCCGTCCACGTCGTCGGCTCCGGCGGGCCAGATCCCGGACTCCGCGTACTCGTCGAAGAGTTCGGCCGCCGCGGCGAGTTCGGCGGCGACATCGGCGAAGCGCCGCCCGGGGGACGTGTCCACCGTGACGGGCAGCACGCGGGCGGTGGGCCCGACCACCGACTCCAGTTCCTCGAAGCCCCGGCCGTCCCGGACCAGACCGAGCACGACGTCCGTACGTCCGGTGCGCCGGCCGAGCAGCACCGCCCAGGCGGCGCCGACCACCGAGTCCAGTGCGAGCCCCCGGTCCCGGGCGAGCCTGGCCGTCCGGTCCAGGCCGCCCGGCGCGAGCACCGCCCGCGCCTCGCCCACCGGGAAGGCCCTGGCGGCCGTGGCGGGCCGTGGGCCGTCCGCGGCGAGGCCGACAGGCTCGGGCCGGTCGCCGGGGCCGGGCCGGTCCTCCCCCGCCTCCTCGGCCGACATGTCCTGCCAGGCCGCGAACCGGGCGTAGGACACCGCCTCGGGCAGCTCGGCCCCCCGGTAGCCGTCGGCCAGGTCCGCCGCGATCACGGACAGGCTCACCGCGTCGGCGGACAGCGCGGGCAGCGTGATCCGCAGCCGGTGACGGTCGGGTCCGGTCCGCCGCAGCACCGCGGCCACCGCACCGTCCCGCGCGTCCTCCGAGTCCCACCTCACCGTCGGCTCGTCCGCGACCACCTGCACCGGCAGCGCGCCCGGGGTGTCCGCCGCCACCACGTAACGGGTGCGCAGTGCCTCGTGCCGGGCGGTGACCGCCGTGAGCGCCGCCCGCAGCCGGTCCTGGTGCAGTGGTCCCTCGATGTCCACGACCAGCCGGGCCACGGGGGCCTCGGCGGTGCGCCCGCGCAGGTGCCACAGCCGGCGCTGCTGCTCGGAAAGGGGGTAGCCCTCGATGACGTCTGGGTCGGTTCGCATTCCCTGGTGTCTCCTGTGTGATGCCCGGGACCGGCGGTTGGGGTCGGCTCGGCCGTCCTGCCCGGTGCTCGGCGAAGGGTGGTCAGCCTGCGGCGTGCTGGGGGTCGCCGAAGGCGACGAGGACCTCCCGGTCGCCCTGGTAGGGCTCCCGGCCGTGGCAGGCGAGCATGTTGTCGAGGAGCATCACGTCGCCCCGGCGCCACGGGAAGCTGACGGCGAGCTCGCGGTACACGGCACGGATCTCCTCGATGACCTCGTCGGGTATGGGGGTGCCGTCGCCGTAGTAGGCGTGCCGTGGCAGGCGCTCCTCGGTGAAGAGCGTCCGCAGACTGGTCCGGGCGGCCGGCTCGAACGCCGCGACGTGGAACATGTGCGCCGAGTTGAACCACACGCGTTCCCCTGTCGTGGGGTGGTCGAGGGCGGCGGGCCCGACCTGACGGGTGTGCAGTCCGTCGCCGTCCAGCCAGGTGAACTCGATGCCCGAGGCGCGGCAGTACCGTTCGGCCTCCTGGCGGTCCGAGGTCTGGAAGACCTCCTGCCAGGGCAGGTCGATCCCCGCTCCGTAGTTGCGGACGTACATCACGCCCTTTTCCTCGAAGGGCGCCCGGATACGCTCGGGCAGGGCCCGGTACACGGCCCGCGAGTCGGCGACCGGCGTGGCGCCGCCCTCGGTGGCGGCGACCTTGGCGAAGAAGGCGATGCGTGACGGCCACACGTGGGCGTACGCCATCTCGTTGTGCTGCTCGATGTACTGGTCGTTGGGGTATTCCGTCGAGGTGTAGACGTTGTTCTCGTCGACCTGGTGCCGGGGCGTGGACCTCTCCTGGTAGTCCATCAGCTCACTGATCCGGGTGGCGGCGAAGCGACGGAACGCCGCGGCGTCGGGCACGCTGAAGCCGCGCAGGAGCACGGCGCCGTGCTTGTCGAGGAGCCGCTGGATCAGCTCGCCGTTCCCGGTGCTCCACGCCGCCAGGTCGGTGTCGGGCGCGAGGGCCCGCACCACCGCGGGCAGGGTGCCGTCGCGGCCGGGCAGGAACTCCTGCCGGACTGGCGGCGCCCCGTCCACCCGGACCTTCTCCGGCCTGATCTCCTTCATCCGGGCGAAGGCCGCCCGCCCGCCTGTCTTCGCCTTCGGGTCGGCTGTCATGCCTGGCCTCCTCGTCGTCGTGCGGTTGGCTCCCGGGCCGGCGGGCCGCGGGTGGGTCAGCTGCGCTTCCGGATCGGCGACCGCGGCCGCGATCACGGCGGCGAAGTCCCGGGCGAACGCCTCGACCGTTGCTCGCTCGAAAAGTTCGGTGTCGTACTCCAGGACGCCGTGGTACTCGCCCCGCTGGTCCTCGATGCGCAGGGTGAGATCGCGCTTGGCGATCCACTCGTCGAACGGCAGGGGCGTCAGGCGCACTCCGTCCAGGTCGAGTCCCTCGCCCCGGGGGACGTTCTGGAAGGCGAACAGCACGTCGAAGAAGGGGTCCCGGTTCCGGGCGCGGGGCGGCCGGAGCTCACCGACCAGATGGTCGAAGGGGATCTCCTGGTGGGCGTAGGCGTCCAGGGCGGTGCGCCGCACCCGGGACAGCACCTCGCGGAAGCCCGGCGCGCCGGAGAGGTCCGCCCGGATGGGCAGGGTGTTCACGAAGAACCCGATCAGCGGTTCGACCTCCGGGCGCAGCCGGCCCGCGATGGGGATGCCGACCAGCAGGTCCTCGCCGCCGCCGGCCCGGTGCAGGGCGAGCTGGTAGCCGGCCATGAGGACCATGAAGGGCGTGCAGCCCTCGGCGCGGGCCAGCCGCACCACCTGCTCACGGGTCGCGCCGTCCACCGTGAACGCGACGAAGTCGCCCTTGTGGGCGCGCCGTTCGGGCCGTGGGCGCTGTCCGTGCAGTTCCAGCGGAGGGGGCAGATCGCGCAGGCGCTCGCGCCAGTAGGCGAGCTGAGCGCGCATCGCCCCGGTGGTCAGGGCGGCACGCTGCCACACCGCGAAGTCGGCGTACTGCACGGGCAGTCCGGGCAGCTCGGCGGTGCGCCCGGCCCGCTCCGCGCGGTAGAACTCGGAGATCTCCGCGAGGAAGTTCTCCTGGGACCACCGGTCGAAGACGATGTGGTGCAGGCTGATCAGGAGCAGCGCCTCGTCGTCCGCGATCCGCGCCATGTGGGCGCGCAGCAGCGGACCGGTGGCCAGGTCGAAGGGCAGGTCCATCCGCCGGCGCAGCCACGCGGACGCCGCCGCCCGGGCGGCCCCGGTGTCGGCTCCGGTGAAGTCCCGGACGTCCACGGCGATGTCCGACACCGGGGTGACGCGTTGCACCGGCACCCCCGCGACCTGCGGGAAGACGCTGCGCAGCACGGTGTGACGGTCGGTCATCCGGGTCAGGGCGCGGCCCAGGGCACGGGGGTCGAGCACCCCTTCGACCCGCAGCGCGATGGGCACGTTGTACAGGGGCAGTCCCGGGTCGTAGGCGGTGAGGAACCACAGCCGCAGCTGGGCGGGCGACAGGGGGAGGTCACCGGACAGGGTCTGCCGCTCGATGGGGAGCGCGGCGGTCCGGGCGGCGCCGGGGTCCGTCAGTGCCGCCCGGACCCGGGCGGCGACCCCGGTGAGGGTGGGTGCGTCGAAGACCTCCCGCAGCGCGATGTCCACTCCGAAGAGCGCCTTGATGCGCGAGAGCATCCGGGTGGCCAGCAGCGAGTGGCCGCCGAGGGCGAAGAAGTCGGCCTGGCGGGGCACCGGTTCGATGCCGAGCAGTTCCGTCCAGACCGCCGCCATCAGATCCTCGATCTGGTCGGTGGTCCCGGCACCGCCCGCCGCGCCGGCGCCGGACCGTGCGAAATCGGCGGGCTCCGGGTCGCGCAGCTCCTCGCGCCGGACCTTGCCGTTGCTCGTGCGCGGCACCCCGGCGATCTCCACGAAGGCGGTGGGGACCATCTGTGCCGGGAGCCGTTCGGCGACGTGGCGGCGCAGGGCCTCCGCGTCGAGCGCTGTCCCCGCCCGCGGCTGGACGTAGGCGACCAGGACCTTGTCGGTGCCGGCGCCGACGGTGCGCGCGTCCGCCACCGCGGCCACCACGTCGTCCCGTTCGCAGAGGGCGGCCTCGACCTCGGCGGGCTCGACGCGGAAGCCGCGCACCTTGATCTGGAAGTCGGCTCGGCCCAGGCACTGGAGGGTGCCGTCGGCCAGGAAGCGCCCCAGGTCGCCGGTGCGGTACAGGCGTGCCCCCGGGACGCCGGAGAAGGGGTCCGGCACGAATGCCTCGGCGGTGGCCTCCGGGCGGCCGATGTAGCCGCGGGCGACGAAGGCGCCGCCGACGCAGATCTCGCCCACGGCTCCGGGCGGCACCGGCTGGAGCCGGTCGTCGAGGACATGGACCCGCACGCCCGGCATGGGCCGGCCGATCGGCAGAGCCGCCCAGGGCGAGCGCGTCCCCTCCCGCACGACCTGGGAGACCACGCCCACGGTCGTCTCCGTGGGCCCGTACTCGTTGATCACCACGCACGCGGGGTGCTCCCGCTTCACCGCCTCCAGCGGCGCGGCGTCCGCGTTCTCACCGCCGACGACCAGCGACTTGCGCGGGACCACCCCCTGGAGCGCCGCGAAGTGCGACGGGGTGATCTTGAGGTGGTCGAAGGCGTACCGGGCGAACAGTTCACGCATGCGGGCGGGGTCGGCGGCGTCCTCGCGCGGCACCAGATGGACCCGTCCGCCTGTGATCAGCGGCGGCCACAGCGCCGTGACCGAGCTGTCCACGGAGAGGGACTGCACCATGACGTGGCTGTCGCCGGGAGCGGGCCGCGTCTCCTCGGTGACCGCCGCCAGGTAGGCGGAGAGGTTGCCGTGCTCCACGGCCACGCCCTTGGGAAGCCCGGTCGAGCCCGAGGTGAACAGGACGTACGCCGTGTTGCGGGCGGTGACCGCGACGGGCGGGCGGTGGGCCGGGGTGCCGTCCGGGTCGCCGGCGTCGACACGGACCACCTCGAGCCCGTTCGGCTCGGGCACCCGGTCGGCGAACGCGGCGTTGGTGAGGGCGACCCGGGCACCGGCCGTGTCGATGATCCGGGCCGTCCGGGCGGCGGGCTGTGTGACGTCGACCGGTACGTAGGCGCCGCCGGCCTTCAGGACACCGAGTACCGCCACCACCAGGTCACGCGTCGACTCGCCCAGCACCAGGGCGACCGTGGACTCGGGCCCGACGCCGTGCGCCGTCAGGCGTGCGGCCAGGCGCTCCGCGGCCGTGTCGAGTTCCCGGTAGGTGAGTTCACCATCGAGCGCGGTCACGGCGGTCCGTTCCGGATGCCGCCGGGCACACTCCTCGAACAGTTCGTGCGCCGGGAGGAGTCCGGTCGCGGCCGGTGCGGAACCGGTGCCGTACCGCAGGACACGCGCGCGCTGCTCGTCGGTGAGGACGGTGAGGTCGCCGACGGGGCGTTCCGGTGCGTCGGCCGCCGCGCGCAGCAGCGTCGTGAAGTGCGCGACGAGGTCGTTCATGCGCTCGGCGTCGAAGACCTCGGTGTTGTACTCCAGGTAGCCGTCGAGGCCCCGCTCGGCTCCGATCAGGCAGAAGGTCACGTCGTTCTTGGTGGTGCGGGTGCCGAAGTCGACGGGTTCCAGGGACAGCCCGTGAGCGGCCAGGGTGAAGTCCGGCGCCTCCTGGTAGGTGAACGCCAGTTGGAACAGCGGGGAGACGCTGGGGTCGCGGGGCAGCGACAGACGGCGCACGATGTGCTCGAAGGGCACGTCGCGGTGGCGCAGCGCCTCCAGGGTCAGGTCCTTGACCCGGTCGAGCAGCCGGTCGAAGGCCGGGGCGTCGGACAGGTCTAGGCGCAGCGGGAGGGTGTTGACGAACAGGCCTACCTGGTCCCGGAGTTCGGGATGGTCGCGGTTCTCGACGGGCGTGCCGATCACGATGTCGCTCTGCCCCGAGCAGCGTGCGATCGTCGCGTACACCCCGGCCAGCAGCACCATGAACAGGGTCGCTCCCCGCTCGGTTCCGAGACGGCGCAGCCGGGCGACCAGGTCCTCGGGGAGCCGCAGCCTGAGCCGGGCGCCGCGAAAGCCGAAGCGGGCCGGGCGGGGGCGGTCCGGGGGAAGCTCCAGCAGCCCGCTGTGGCCGTCGAGACGGGACTGCCAGTAGCCGGCCGGGGACCCGGGCTCCGCCGCGGCTGTCGCGTCATGCCTGCCGCGGTGCCATGCGGCGTAGTCGAGATGGCGGGACGCGGAGACGGCGGGGGCGCCGGCGCCGCCGTACGCGTCGAGGAGAGACCGCAGCAGGATGCCCGCGGAGCCGCCGTCGCACACGATGTGGTGCACGGTGAGCAGAAGGATGTGCTCCTCTGGGGCGAGCCGCACGAGGTGGGCCCTGATCAGCGGCCCGGTGGCGAGGTCGAACGGCGTGTCCGACACCGTCCGCGCCAACCGCTCCGTCAGCGCCTCGCGCTCCGGGCCCGGGTGGCCGGACAGGTCGGTCGTCTCCAGGTGTGCCGACGCCCTGTCGTCCACCTGCTGGCGCGGGGTGCCGTCGGCGTCCACCGGGAAACGGGTGCGCAGGGCCGAGTGCCGGGCGAGGACCTGTGCGAACGCGTCGGACAGCCGCTCGGGGGCGAGTGGGCCGGTCAGCCGGGAGTGCAGGCTCAGGTGGAAGGCGGCGCTGTCGGGCGCCATCTGCTGGGTGAGCCAGATGCCCTGCTGGGCCCAGGAGAGCGGGCCGCTGTCGCCCGCCAGCGCGGGGATGCCGTCGGCCTGGGGGCGTACGCGGCGGCTGAGCACGCGTGCCTCCAGCAGACGCCTCTGCTCAGCGGAGAGCCGATGGAGTCGGTCGCCGGAATCCACAGATGTCTCCTTGCCGGAAGGGGGAAGCCTGCATGACGGAAGGGGAGGGCGCGGGAAGGGGGCCGCCGTGCGCACGGCGGCCGCGGGGCAGCGCCGGTCGAGGCGGCGGGGGTTCACCGGTCCGGGCCCGGGAGGGTGCGGGCGGCTCCACGCGGTCCGGCCCGGTGCGGGCGGCTCCGCGAGGCCGGGTCCGACGGGTCGTTCAGCCCGTGACGCCGGTCGTCCGGGCCGGGGTGCCGTCGGAGTCGTCGTCCAGTTCCAGGTTTCTCACCTCGGGCACCAACAGCACGGCGGTGGTGCCGACTGCCACGACCGAACCCGCGGCGACCAGGGTCGGGGTGACCCCCGCGACCGCCGCGACGGGTCCGGCCAGGGCGTAGCCGATCGGCTCGAACGCGTACGCGCCCAGCCAGTCGAACGAGCTCACCCGGGACAGCACCTCCGAGGGCACATGCCGGTGCAGGGTGGTCTGCCAGTACGTCCAGTACAACGACTGCTCGACACCGACCAGGACACCGGCCAGGGCGATGGCCACGGCAGGCGCGTCGGCGGCGAGGAGCCAGATCATCGGTACGAAGGTGAAGGTGCCCGCCACCGCCACGAGCAGGGGCCGGCGCACCTTGAGCCGCGAGGACACCACCCCTCCGACGAAGGCGCCGAGGCCGAGGCCGGAGAGCACCATGCCCCACGACTTCGCGCCCCCACCGTCGTGGTAGAGGGTCGGCCCGAGCACCATCACCGGGGCGAGGCCCATCATGCGGACCACCGCGCTCTGCGCGGTGACGGTCCACAGCCAGCGGCGGGAACGGAACTCGCCCCAGCCCTCGGCGAGACTCGCCAGCACGCTGCCGCCACGGCTGCCCGCGGTGTCGCCCGCCTTGATCCGGGACACCCACAGCGCGCTCAACAGGAAGCTCAGCGAGTCCAGCGCGAGGGCGTGGCCGGGCCGCAGGACGATCAGGAGCAGGCCGCCCGCCGAGGGGCCGACGATGCCGGCGATCGCGATGACCAGTCCCCGCAGCGCGTTCGCGCCCTGGAGGTCCTCCTTGGGCACGACCTCCGGCTGCACCGCTCCGACGGCCGGGATGAACACCGCGGACGCCGCGCCCGAGACGACCTGGAGCACCAGGAAGTGCCACAGGTGGACGTGGCCCCAGATCAGCAGCGCCGCCAGGACGCCCTGTGAGGCGAAGCGCACCACATCCGCGCTGATCATGACGGTGCGTCGGGGGAACCGGTCCGCGACGACACCTCCGATGAGCAGGCACACCGCGAGCGACACGCCCTCCGCCGCGAGGACCAGGCCCAGCGCCGAGGGAGAGCCGAGCGTGTCGAGCACGGCGAAGGCCAGCGCCACGACGGAGACGGAGTTGCCCAACTGGGAGGTGAGGCGGCCGGCCAACAGGAGCCGGAAGTCCCTGTGCCGCAGTGCGCCCCACCTGTTGTCGCTAGCCATGCGTGGCCCGTTCTCGATCGTTCACGGAGAGCGGCCAGCAACCGGCGACGCGTGCGGCGAGCTCCTGAGTCATCAGCGTGTAGTGGTCCCCCGGCAGCGGCTCGGCGCGCAGTCCCGACGTGGCGACGGCCCGCCAGGCCGCCACCACCTCGGCGGCGTCGGGGCGTCCGGCGGCGTACATCAGGGTCATCGGGCCGTCGTAGGGCCTTGGCCGGTACGCCGCGGCCAGCCGCAGGTGTTCCCGGAACACCTCGTATCTGCGCCCGACGGACTCATCCGCGCTGCCCGGCGAGATCCGCCCGGAGTCGGCCAGGCAGTCGTGCAGCGCCTGGACGCGCTCGTCCCGGCCGAGCCGGCTGGTGTCGGGCACCTCGACGCCGAGGACGCTGCCGATGTCCCGGGCGAAGGCGGCGAACGTCCGGTCCTCGTCCCAGCAGCCGCTCGGCACCGGCTCGGGTGGTGCGGTGTCGATCAGGACGACGGGCAGGGCCCGGCCGTGCCTGCGACGCCACTCCCGGGCCACCTCCAGTGCCATGACGCCGCCCAGGGACCAACCGGCGAAGACGCTCGGCTCGGCGCGGCACGCTTCCAGCAAGTCGGCGTAGACGACGGCGAGTTCCGGTAGATCGCGCCGGTCGCGGAGCAGGTCGCCACCGTCGAGGGCCGGCGAGCGCAGCCCGAGCACGGAGGCCGGCGCGGGCAGGGCCCGGGACAGGGGGAGGTAGCAGGTGATGTCACCGCCCACCGGATGCACCAGCACAGTGAGCCGGCCCTCGGGGTCGTCGCGCAGGAGTGCGGTGCCCGTCGACGCCGGGTGGTGGCCGCGACCGCGAAGGAGTTCCGCGATCCGCTCGGGTGTCGCGGAGGGGAACAGCGCCGACACCGACAGCGCGACCCCGCACTCCTGCTCGATGCGGTGGACGAGCTGCACGGCGAGCAGCGAGTGGCCGCCGAGCAGGAAGAAGTCGTCCTCGATGCCGGCGTTCTCGCGGCCGAGCAGCTCCTGCCAGAGCCGGCAGAGCGTGCGCTCGGTCTCGTCCCGGGGAGGGGTGACCCGCCGTGGTTCCGTGGCGGTGCGCGGGGGTTGCGGAAGCCGTGCCGCGTCCAGCTTGCCCGAGGGGGTGCGGGGGATGTCGGCGACCTCGACCAGCGCGGAGGGCACCATGTACCCCGGCAGGCGCCCGGCGAGGTGCCGGCGCATGTCGTCGGGGAGCATGCCGGGCCGTCGCGGGTCCGATGGCACCACGTAGGCGACGAGCCGTCGTTCGCCGCCTTGGTCGGTACGCAGTCTGACCACCGCTTCACGCACCTGGGGGTGGGTGCGCAGGGCCGCCTCGATGTCACCCGGCTCGATGCGGTACCCGCGGAACTTCATCTGGTCGTCCAGTCGGCCCAGCAGGGCGATCGTCCCGTCGGGCAGGAAGCGTGCCCGGTCGCCGGTGCGGTACAACCGCTCGCCGGGAACCGTGCCGTAGGGGTCGGGCGTGAACGCGGCGGCCGTGAGATCGCCGCGTCCCAGGTAGCCACGTGCCACACTCGGCCCCGCGAGGCAGAGTTCGCCAACGCCGCCGCGGACTACGGGCTCGCCGTTCGCGTCCAGGACGTACGCCCGCAGGTTCCCCACCGGGCGGCCGACCGGCACGGTGTCGCCGATCTCCGTCTCCGTCAGGTCTGTCCAGGTGGCGGTGATGGTGCACTCGGAGGGGCCGTACCCGTTGAGCAGGCGGACCCGCGAACCGGCCTCGGCCTGCCAACGGCGCACCCGGTCCGGGGCCGCGGCCTCGCCGCCGATGCAGACGAGACGCAGGTCCGGGCAGGCGGCCAGGGCGGCGCTCGCACCGGCGTCGACGAGTTCGTGCCAGTACGCGGTGGGCAGGTCGAGCACCGTGACGCGGCGCTGCCGACACCACTCGGTGAAGCGGGCGGGGGACAGGTCGAACCGCTCGTCCTTGACGACCAGCGCGGCGCCCGTCGCGAAGGCCGCCACGAGTTCCTCGACGGAGGCGTCGAAGCTTAGCGAGCTGAACTGGAGCACCCGGTCCTCGGCTCGCATCGCCAAGGGCGCGATGCCGTGCTCGATGAACGACTCCAGGCACCCGTGCTCGATCATGACGCCCTTGGGCCGCCCGGTGGAACCGCCGGTGTAGACGACGTAGGCGAGGTCGTGCCGCCGGGGGGCCGCCTGTGCCGCGTCCACCGGAACGGGCGCCCCGGCGTGCTCGCCCGGGGACTCGCCCCGGCGCGCGTCCAGGAGCAGCACCGGCAGGCCGCCGCCGCGCGAGCGCAGTTCCCGCGTGGTCACCACGAGGCGGGCCCCGGAGTCGGCCAGAGCGTGGTCCACCCAGGCGCCGGTGAAGCGGGGGTCGACGCCGAGGTATGCGGCACCGGCCCGCAGGACGCCGACCACCGCCACGCTCACCGCGGGCGACGGCGGCAGCAACAGGGCCACCACGTCACCGGGTCCCACTCCGCGGCCGCGCAGTTCCGCGGCCAGGCGGCCGGAGCGGTCCCACAGATCGGCGTAGCTGAGCGACTCGTCCCCGTACATGACGGCGGGAGCGTGGGGACGAAGGCGTGCCTGTTCGGCGACGCAGTCGTGCAGGGACCGGCGCGGCACCTCGGTCCGGGGCCCGCCGGCCAGTTCGCCGAGCAACTCGAGACGCTCGTCCGCCGCGAGGAAGCGCGCGTGTGCCACGGGGAGTTCGGGTCGCGTGAGCAGCTCGTCCAGGAGGGTGACGAAGTGCCGCACCACCCGCTGGGCGGTGTCCGCGGTGAAGAGGTCCGTGCTGTACGACAGCCAGCCGGTCAAGCCGCCGGCCGTCTCGTTGATGTACATCGACAGGTCGAAGTCGCTCGCCTGGGGCTGGGGCCACACACGCCGGCATTCCAGGCCCCGCAGCGTCAGCTCCGCGGCGCCACCGGCGTTGTACTGGAACGTGTGCTGAAAGACGGGGTTGTGCGAGAGCCGGCGCCCGAGGCCGAGTCGGTTCACCACGAGATCGAACGGTACGTCCTGGCGGTCGAGTCCCTCGAGCACTTCGTCCCTGATCTGCCGGACTATGTCGACGAAGGTCGCCTCGGGTCGGAAATCGGCGCGGATCGCCAGCGTATTGACGAAGAAGCCGATGAGATCCTGGTGCTCGGGGCGACCTCGTCCGGACACGGGAGTTCCGACGGCCAAGGAATCCTCCCCGCTGTACCGGTGCAGGAGGACGTGGAAAGCGGCCATCAGTGTGGTGAAGGCCGTGCACTTCTGCTGCGCACTGAAACGGTGGACGCGTTGGGCGACATCCTCCGGCACGGTGATCTCCACAGCATTACCGCGGAATGACTGGCTCGCGCTCCGGGGCCTGTCCATGGGAATGTCCAGCGCGTCGGGAAGCCCTGAAAGCCGGTTCTCCCAATAGTCGAGCTGGTTTTTCCAGCTCTCGCCTTCGAGTTGGCTCTGCTGCCAGCGGGAGAAATCGGCGTACTGCACGGCGAGCGGGGCGGGTGGTGTATCCGTCGCCCCTGTCGCGTGCGCGTACATACGCTCCAGGTCACGCAGGAGGACTTCGATCGACCGCCCATCCGAGGCGATGTGGTGGAGGCTGACGGCGATGATGCTGCGGCGTTCGTCCAGCGCCCACCAGGAAATCCGGATCGGCCAATCCCGTTCGAGTGCGAAGGGGCGATTGACGAACGCGGTCAGCTGCCGGCGGGCCTCGGACTCCCATGCCTCGTCGGTCAGTCCCGCAGGGCGCGGCACAAGGGAGAGGCGACTGCGGGCGTCGGGGGCGTCCACGTGCTGCAGCGGCACCCCGTCCGCGTCCTTCACCAAGCGTGTTCGCAGGATGTCGTGGCGTGCCAGGAGTCCGTCGACCGCTCTGGCCAGGGCCTCGACATCACAGGAGCCCACCAGCTCGAAACAGGCCGAGCTGTGGTAGAGCGGGCTGTGCGGGCGAAGTTCGTAGAAGAAATACAGCCGCCGCTGGGCGAGGGAGACGGGCACCGGCCCCTCCGCTTCGGGCAGCGGCCGTACGGCTGCCGCCGACCGCTTTCGCGTGGCGGTGGCCAGGAGTTTCCTCTCCAGCTCACGGCGTTGTTCGAGGGTCATCCCCGAAATAGCGGAACCGCCTGACACTGCTTCCCCCTAGGTCGTGCGACGAGATATCGCGAGTGACGCCCACCGGGCGCCTTAAGCTCTCCGACCGCGATCGTCAGACGTTCTCGCGAAGGGAGGCCGGACGCATGTCGACCCAGACTTCGGCAATGTGCGCCAGACACTGCTGCTTGCTTCCAAAGAAGCCGGTCTGCCGCCAACCGGGCGGGATTTCCCGTCCCGCACTCCAGATGGAAAACTGCTCTTCCGCGTTCACAACAACCGCATACTGCGGCAACTCGGACACAGAGGCACTCAAAGCGCCAACCCCCCGTTACGCCCCACTGAGGCGCGATGCATCAATGATGGTCAGTCAAGATGTGTGTGGCAAAAAGCTTCAAAACACCTGTCGAGTTGGCCGACAAGCACCCCTCGGCTGCGATCCGGATCTTACGAGCGAGATTATTCCGACGCAAGTGATCTGCGTCACATGGCGCCCCCCGCACTCGGACACCTATGGTTGAAAGGTGATTTCATCCCCCACCTTCCCTCTTGCCGACGGTCATGCCGTCGTCTGGTGGGCATGGGCGCGGGAAGACTCGAGCGGGTTCTCCCGCGTCCTTTCACCCGAGGAAAAAAATCGCCTTGCCCGGTATCGAAGCGATGTGCTAGCTGCCGAATTCTTGACCGCCGCCGCCCTGCTGCGCGCCGTGCTGGGCCGGCACGCGGGAATCGCACCCGCCGACGTTCGTGTCGACCGCCGGTGCCCGGACTGCTCCGGCCACCACGGCCGCCCGCGACCGCTCGACTCTCCCGAACTGGGTGTGTCCGTCGCGCACGCCGGGGGGAGAGTGGCCGTCGCCGTCGCGCACGGCATGCGTGCCGGCGTCGACGTGGAGCGGTCGGGACGCGTCACGGACGCCGACTCGCTGAGCGCGGCCGTCTGTTCGCCCGGAGAAGCGGAATACGTACGCGCACAGCATCCCGCGCTCAGGCCACGGGTCCTGGTCGACCTGTGGACCCGCAAGGAGGCCGTGCTGAAGCTGCTCGGCACCGGCCTGCGCGTTCCCCCGCGGCTCCTGGAGGTCGCGGCACCCGGACGCCCACCCGCCCTGCACCCACCCGCGGACACGGACGTCCGCCTGCCCGCCGCTCTCACACTGCGCCCGCTGACCGCCTGCGGTCCCGGCTTCACGGCCACGCTGGCCACGTCGAAGGCACCGGCAGCGCTGCGCGAGCAACCAGCGGAAGCCCTGCTCGCGTCTCTGCGGTCGGGCGGGTCCGCATAACACCCTGGCCCGCGGTGCAGCCCGCGCGCATCGTGTCGATGCGGGCGTCGCGGGCGGTGTCGATTCGACCTGCCCCGGGAAAAAGGCACGGTGCCCGAACGATGCCGGCGTTGCCTGGTGCCGGCGGTCACGAGCGGCGTAGGGGTGGTTCGAGTACGTAGTCGACCGCATGCGGCAACAACCACACCCGCGGAGCAACGCTGACGGGATCCACGGCGATGTTGATCAGAGCCTGTCCGCGGTTCCGCTCGACCGGGCGGCTTTCGACCCCATCCGCCTCTGTCGGCGCGGGCGGAGGTGAGCCGTCCGCTGCCGCAGAGGAACAAAGCCCGCCTCCAGCGCGTGCCCCCGGCCCCGCCGTGCTGCCCTATGGCGAACAGACCGAAGGGACGGCTGTCAGCCGTGGGGGTCCTCTGGGATTTCCCTGGGACTTCCGGCATCATCAACCGGCATGAGCATGAAACAACTGAAAGACCATTCGCGCAGGTCAGCAGCCAACTTACCTCCGTCTGCACAGATCACCGCGCTGACAGGTCTCCTGGACGACATGTGACCTCCTCCGAAACCCGACGGCAGAACGCGGCCGGGGGCGCGCCCGTGCGGCTCGGCCACCGGCAGATCACCACGGTGATGTCCGGACTGGTGCTGGGCATGTTCCTGGGGGCGCTGGACCAGACGGTGGTCGCCTCCGCGCTGCGGACCATCGCCGACGACCTGCACGGGCTGACGGCCCAGGCGTGGGCGACCACCGCCTACCTCATCACCGCCACCATCGCGACCCCGCTGTACGGCAAGCTCTCCGACATCCACGGCCGGCGGCCCGTGTACCTCGCCGCGATCGGCCTGTTCACGGCCGGCTCGCTGCTGTGCGGATGCGCCACGTCCCTCTACGAACTGGCGGCGTTCCGGGCGGTGCAGGGGCTCGGGGGCGGCGGGCTGATGTCGTTGGCCATGACGATCGTCGCCGACATCACCACCCCGCGCGAACGAGGCCGCTACCAGGGCTACTTCATGGCGGTGTTCGGCGGCGCCAGCATCGTCGGCCCACTGGCGGGCGGGGCCCTCGCGGACCGGGAAACGCTGCTGGGCATCGACGGCTGGCGCTGGATCTTCCTGCTGAACGTGCCGCTCGCGGCCGTGGCGGCCGTGGCGATCGTCCGCGTCCTGCGGTTCCCGCACCAGCGGGTGCGGCACCGGCTCGACTACCGGGGAGCGCTCGCGCTGGCCGTGGGGATCGTGCCGCTGCTGACCGTCGCCGAGCAGGGCCGCACCTGGGGATGGGGCTCACCGGCGGCGCTGCTGATGTACGCCGTCGGCGCGCTGGGACTCGTCGTCTTCGTCCTGGTGGAGCATCGGATGGGCGCGGCCGCGCTGCTGCCGCCGGGACTGTTCCGCATCCGTACCTTCCGGCTGGGGGTCGGGCTGCACTTCGTCGTCGGCATCGGCATGTTCGGCGCGATGACGACGCTGCCGCTCTACCTCCAGCTCGTGCGCGGCATGAGCCCCATGGAGGCGGGGCTCGCCACCCTTCCCACGGTCGCCGCGAACCTCGCCGTGACGCTGCTGGTGGGCCGGCTGATCGCGCGTACGGGTCGTTTCAAGGTCCATCTCGTCGCCGGTATCGGCTCGTTCGCCGCCGCGATGCTCGTCTTCGCGACCCTGCGCGTGGGCAGCCCGCTGTGGCAGGCGGCCCTCGGGATGGCCCTGATGGGCGCGGGGCTCGGCGCGTCGATGCAGACGCTCACCACGCTCGCGCAGTCCGAGGTGCCCCGTACGGACATGGGCGCGGCGACGGCCTCGGTCAACTTCTTCCGGTCCAACGGCGGAACGGTCGGCACCGCGGCCTTCCTGTCCATCCTGTTCTCCACGGCGGGCGGCCGCATAGCCGAGCGGCTGGCCGAGGCCCGCCGCGACCCGGCCTACCGCCGGCTGCTGGCCGAGCCCGACAACGCCCATGCTCTCGCGGGTGTGCTGCGCCCCGGCGGCGGTGTCGACCTGGAGGACTCGGCCTTCCTGCGGGCTGTCGACCGGGGCGCGGCGTTGCCGTTCCTGGAGGGGTACATCGCCTCGATGCGGCTCGTCTTCGTCACCGGTGCCGCGGTGGCCCTGGTCGCCTTCCTGATCGCGGCCTGGCGGGTCCCGAACCTGACGCTCGCCGACGAGTGACCCCGCCGCCCCGGGCCGGCGCCCCGGCGGGTGCCGGGGCGTGGCGAGGCCGCGGCGTTCAGCCGGGGCTGGTCCGGAACCGGCGCCGGTAGTCGGTGGGTGTGGTGTCGAGCCGGCGGCGGAAGGCTCTGACCAGGGTGTCCACCGTGCCGAATCCGCAGGCGGTGGCGATGCGTTCGACCGTGGCGTCGGTGGCCTCCAGCTGGTTGCGGGCCCGTTCGACACGCACCGATTCGATGTAGGCGTGCGGTGTCATGCCCAGTTCGTTCTTGAAGATCCGGGTGAGCTGCCGCTCGCTGACATGGGCGTGTTCGGCGAGGTGCGCGACGGTGAGCGGTTCGGCGATGTGGCGCAGGATGTAGTGGCGGAGTACCTCGATGCGCCGGGTCGCGGCGACCTGTTCCAGCGGGACGCTGAACTGGCTCTGCCCGCTCGGCCGTTTCAGGTACATCACCAGTTGCCGGGCGACGCGCAGTGCGACGGCTTCGCCGAGGTCGTCGGCGATGAGCGCGAGTGACAGATCGAGGCAGGCGCTGATGCCCGCGCCGGTCCACACGTTGCCCTGGCGGATGAAGATCGGATCGGAGTCGACCTCGATCGCGGGATGGTCGGCGGCGAGCTGCTGGGCGGTCGACCAGTGGGTGGTGGCACGCTTGCCGTCGAGGAGTCCGGACGCGGCGAGGATGTGCGCCCCGACACAGACGGAGGTGACCCTCCGGGTCCTGGGGGCGAGCTGTACGACCCGTTCCACCACGGCGGGATCGACCAGCGCGTGCACGCGGCGGTGGCTGTCGACCTCGACCGCGCCCGGCACGACGAGCGTGTCGATGCTCCGCGTCGCCAGCTCGTCGAAGGTGACGTCGGGCAGGACCCGGACCCCGGCGGCGGTGACGGTGGGGGCCATGGTCTCGGCGGCGAGGACCACGTGGTAGCCCGCCGCGTCCTCCGTCTCGCGCCGGGCGAGGGAGAACACCTCCGGTGGTCCCGTGACGTCGAGCAGGTCGACGCCTTCGAACAGCACGATGACGATCAGTCGTTCAACGGTGTGCACTAGCTCCCCCGGCCGGCAACGTCGATGTCTGTTTCTGCATGCTAGATGACATTGCCGACGCGTGTGCCGGGCCGTAGCGTCATAGGTGCAGGTCAACGCACCGAACGAGGTGCTTCTCCCACTCCCTTCGCTCAGGTGGTGATCCATGCCCGGAACGACGTCAGGACACTTTCCCGACCGGGTCATGGAACCGGACGGCCGGCGTCTGGACCTTCCTTCTGAGCCTTCCTTCTGAACCCCCTTACCGGACTTCCCCCCACACCTGTCCCCCCGCCCTGAACTCCCCCCACGCCCCCCACCTGAACTCCCCCCACGCCTTTCCC
>NZ_BAAASM010000015.1:0-50298 GCF_039532885.1 Streptomyces nogalater
GGGTGATGCCGTTGATCTCCATCGGCCCGGAGATGATCTTCCCGACCGTCTGCCGCGGATTCAGCGACGAGTAGGGATCCTGGAAGATCATCTGGATCTCGGAGCGGATGGGGGCGAGCTGTCTGCGCGTGGCGTGGCTGATGTCCCGGCCGCGGTAGGTGATCGTGCCGCCGGTCGGCTCCAGCAGGCGGGTGATCAGCCGGCCGGTGGTCGACTTGCCGCAGCCGGACTCGCCGACCAGGCCCAGGCTCTCGCCCTCGGCGACCTGGAAGTCCAGTCCGTCGACGGCCTGCACGGCACCGACGGTCCGCTTGACGGGGAAGCCGCCCTTGATCGGGAAGTGCTTGGTGAGCCCCGAGACCTCCAGCAGGGGCTCCGGCGGCGCGCCGGCACCGGGCTCGCGGGCGGCGGGGAGGACCAGGTCCTCTGTCATGACGGTTGTCCTCCTAGCCCAGTCGGGGCTTGATCTCTTCGGCGAAGATGGTGCGTTTCTGTTCGGCGCCGAGATGGCAGGCCGAGGAGCGGCCCGGTGCCAGCGCGGGGCGCTCGGTGACGCAGCGGTCGCCGCCGACCCGGTCCCGGAAGGCGCACCGGGGGTGGAAGCGGCAGCCGGACGGCGGGGTGAGCAGGCTCGGCGGCGTCCCGGGAATGGGCGACAGCGGGGTGGCGAGGTCGGAGTCCAGCCGGGGCATGGAGTTCAGCAGGCCCCAGGTGTACGGGTGCCGCGGCGAGCGGAGCACCTCGTCGACCGTGCCGCGTTCCACCGCGCGTCCGGCGTACATCACCATGATGTCGTCGGCCACGTCGGCGATGACCCCGAGGTCGTGGGTGATGAAGACGATCGCGGTGCCGAACTCCCGCTGGAGGTCCTTGAGCAGGTCCAGGATCTGGGCCTGCACGGTCACGTCCAGCGCGGTGGTCGGCTCGTCGGCGATCAGGAGGTCCGGGTCGCAGACCAGCGCCATGGCGATCATCGCGCGCTGGCGCATACCGCCGGAGAACTGGTGCGGGTAGTCCCGGGCACGCTCCTGCGGGTGGGGGATGCCGACCTTGCCGAGCATCTCCACGGCGCGTTCCCAGGCGGCCTTCTTCGAGGCGCCGGTGTGCTTCCTGTACGGCTCGGCGATCTGCCGGCCGATGGTGTAGAAGGGCGACAGCGCGGTGAGCGGGTCCTGGAAGATCATCGCCACCCGGTTGCCGCGGAGCTTCTCCAGCTCCTTCTCGGTGGCGGTGATCAGCTCCTTGCCGTCCAGGACGATCTCCCCGTCGACCGTCGTGAACAGCGGGTCGTGCAGCCCGAGGACGGTCAGGTTGGTGACCGACTTGCCCGAGCCCGACTCGCCCACGATGCCGAGGGTCCGGCCGCGGTCGACATCGAAGGAGAGCCCGTCGACGGCCCTGACCGGGCCGTCCTCGGTGGAGAACGTCACCTGGAGATCGCGCACCGAGAGAAATCCGCCCGGCCCGGTCGGGCCCGGCGCGCCCTCGGCCTTGGTCACTGTGGTCACGATGGCTGGTCTTCCTAGGAGAGCCGGATGCGGGGGTCGATCCACGCGTAGGTGATGTCGGTGAGGATGTTGATGAGCAGGATGAAGAAGGCGCCGAACAGCATCACTCCCATCGTCAGCGGCAGGTCCTTGTTGACCGCGCCGTCCACGGCAAGCCGGCCGATGCCCTGGAGGGAGAAGGTCAGTTCGGTGACGACGGCACCGCCCAGCAGGGAGCTGAGGTCGATGCCGAGGATGGTGACGATGGGGATGAGCGAGCCGCGCCAGGCGTAGCGCAGGAAGACGTACCTGCGGGACATGCCCTTGGCACGGGCGGTGCGCACATGGTCCTCGGCGAGCTGCTCGATCATCGACGAGCGCGCCATACGGGTGTACTGCGCGGTGAAGATCGTGGCCAGCACGCAGACGGGGATCGACATCCCGACGAACCAGCCGACCGGGTCCGAGGTGAGGGGCACGTACTTCGGGTCCTCCATCCAGCCGGTGCTGTACACGAGGATCGTCAGCACGACCGGGCCGAGGAAGTAGATCTGGAAGGAGCTGAGCACCATGGAGGTGCCGGTGGCGACCTTGTCCACCAGGGTGCCGCGCCGGTAGGCGGCGAGCATGCCGGCGCCGATCCCGATGAGGAGGAAGACGACGGCGCCGCCGGCGGTCAGGGTGAGGGTCAGCGGGAACCGGTCCATGATGGTGCTCCAGACCATGTCCCCGGAGTAGAACGACACGCCCAGGCAGGGCGCCGAGCAGTGACCGGTGGGGAAGTCCCGGCCCGTCACGACGCCCGACATGAAGTCCCAGAACTGCCGGGCCAGGGGCAGATCGAGCCCCAGTACCTCCCTGATGTCCGCCAGCCGCTGGGGCGAGCAGTCCTTGCCGCAGGCCAGGGAGGCGTAGTCGGAGGGTGCGGCCACGAAGAGGAAGAACGTCGCCGCCCCGATGAGGAACAGCGTGACGAAGGCGCCGACCGTGCGCCGGATGATGAACTGGACCATGGCGGGCTGGCTGCTCTCTGCGGAGTCGGTGGGGGACGGATGGCGGGCCGGGACGGCCGGGGAGGCGGGGCGCCCGCCGCGCGGCGCGCCCGGCGTCCCCGGCCGCGCGTCACGACTTCAGGTACAGCCGGTTGATGTCGATGAGGCTGGACACCGTGCTGTAGCGCCCGCCGCCCACGTTGGAGCCGGAGAGCTGGAACTTCTTCGCGTACCACAGCGGGGCCGCCGGGATGATGTTCTCCAGCAGGTAGTGGTGGGCTTCCTTCCAGGTCTTGGCGGCCTCGGCCGGCTCCTGGGTCAGGGCCTTCTTGATGAGGGCGTCGACCTTCGGGTCCTTGACGTGCGCGTAGTTGGAGGACCCGTCGAACACCTGCGAGCCGTCGTAGATCGGTGTGACGACCGTGCCGGGGGACGGCCAGTCCTGGCCCCATCCGGTGATGTAGATGTCGTAGGGGTTGTCGAGCTTGCCGATCTGCTCGTAGTAGCTCGCCGCGTCGACCTCCTTGGCGATGACGTCGAAGCCGGCCTTGCTCAGCGCGTCCTCGACGGCGACCTTGCGGCGCTGGCCGATCTCGCTGTTGGCGTAGGCGAAGACGAGCCTCTTCGCGGCGGCGGGGAGGTCCTTGAGGATCTCCTTGGCCTTGGCGAGGTTGCCCTGCGGGGTCTTCAGACGGCCGTAGGGGTCGTAGGCGGGTTCGTAGCCGGGCAGCGTCGGCGCGAAGAGGTTCGGCGCCACGTCGCCGCCGTAGGCCCCGCCCTCCCCGGCGATGAGGGACTTGGAGTTGACCGCGTAGGCGGCGGCCTCGCGGACCTTCTTGTCCTTGACCCGGTCGAGGTTGAAGGTCAGCGACATGACGTACGGCTGGTAGCCCCTGACGGTGCGCTTGTTGACGTCCGGGTTCTTGATGACGTCCTGGATCTGGGTGGCGTCGACACCGCGGGTGAGCTGGATGGCGTTCTTGTTGTCGCCCTCGTCGGCGATCAGCCGCTTGGTCTGGGTGGACTCGGTGACGCCGAACCGGATGTCGAAGCCGTCGACGTACTGGTGGCGCACGGAGTCGGTCTTGGGGTCCCAGTGGGTGTTGCGCACCAGCTTCAGGTTCTTGCCGGCCTTGTTCTCGGCGATCTTGTACGGTCCGGTGGCGACGGGCTTCTTCTCGTACCGCTCCTTGGTGTCGCCCTTGGCGGGGACGACGGCGTAGCCGGGCAGGGCGAGCGTCTGCGGCAGGTCCGGGCGCGGCTGGTCGAAGTGGAAGACCACCGTCTTGTCGTCGGGGGTGTCCAGCACCGAGGCCGGCAGGTGCTTGCCGTCGTAGCCGCCGCCGGGCAGGGCCTTGCGGTAGTCGGTGCCGCTCAGCCAGGTCTGCAGATAGGTGGGGCCGTCGAAGATGAACTTCGCGTACTGGCGCTCGACGGTGTGCCGGATGTCGGCCGAGGTGAGGGGGTTGCCGTTCTCGTCCTTGACGCCCTCCTTCAGCGTGAACGTCCAGGTCCTGCCGCCCTCGGAGGGCTTGCCGGAGTCGGTGGCGAGGTCGCCGGCGACCGTGACGTTGCCCTGGTCGTCCTCCTGGAACTGGGTCAGTCGGCGGAAGAGCAGATTGGCGACCTGGCCGGAGTCGGCGACGTAGATCTGGCCGGGGTCCAGATGGGACAGGCCCGCTTCCTGGTAGACGGTGATCGTGCCGCCGGGCCGGGCGCCGGGCACGTCCTCGGCGGGGCCGGTCGATCCCGCGGCGTCGGCGTAGGCGACCGCCTTGGACTGGACCGCCGCCTCCTTCTGGTCCTCCTTGGTGTCCTTGCCGGCCTTGCCGCCCTCGTTCTTCGAGCAGGCCGTGAGAGCGAGGGAGCCGGCCGCGAGGGCGATCACGACGGCACGCGCTGCGCGGGCACGCTGAGACATCATGTGGCCTATCCACCTACCTGTCGGGTCTGTGATCCGTGAGATCTGCCGGGCGCCGGCCGGGCCGGCCGGCGGGGGCGGCAGCCACCCCCCACCCAACGGACGTCCTAGCGCCCGGACTTGGGGTCGAACGCGTCCCGTACGGAGTCCCCGAGGAGGTTGAAGCACAGGACGAAGATCACCAGCGCCACCCCGGGGAAGAACATGAACGCCGGGTCCTGCTCGGCGTACCGGGCGCCGGCCGCGAAGAGGCGTCCCCAGTCGGGCGTCGGCTCGACGAAGCCGACCCCGGCGAAGGACAGGAAGGCGATGCTGAGGATGGTGCTGGGCAGCTGGTACGTGAACTGCACCAGGATCGGGGTGACGACGTTGGGCAGGATCTCCTTGCGTACGATCCGCCACGGCGAGGCGCCCGAGACCCTGGCCGCCTCCACGAACTCGCGCTCGCGCAGGGAGAGCACGGTGGAGCGCACCAGCCGGGCCATGCCCATCCAGCCCAGCAGCCACAGCACGATCAGCATGGCCACGGCGCGGAAGTAGGTCGGCGTCTCCTCGCGCGGGTCCACGAAGAACGACGTCACGACGGGCATGAACGCGATGAAGAACAGCTGTTGCGGAAAGGAGAGGAAGAAGTCGGTGCCGCGGCCGATCCAGTAGTCCGTGCGGCCGCCGAAGTACCCGCCGACCAGGCCGATCACGACCCCGGTGAGCATGATGAGGGCGGTGATGCCGAGCGCCATGTACAGGGAGGTGCGCATGCCGTACAGCAGCATGGCGAAGAGGTCGCGGCCGTACTGCGGCTCCACGCCGAACCAGTGCTCGCCCGAGACGCCCCCCAAGTAGCCGAGCGGCAGCCCGAATTCGTCGAGGACGGGATGGTCGGCGTAGGTGGGGTCCTGGCCGTAGAGGGTGTACGGATCGGTGCCGGGCAGCCTCACCAGCAGCGGCGCGAGCAGCGCGACGACGAAGTAGCCGATCACCACCACGGCGCAGACCACGCCCGTGCGGTCACGCCGGAAGCGCAGCCACATCAGCCGGCCGGGCGACCGGCCCGCGAGTTCGACGGCCTGGGCCCCCGGCTCCGGCCTTAACTCCCCGGAGGCGACGACCGACGCCCCGCCGCCCTCCGTATCGATAGGACTTGTCACGGTTCGTCCGTTTCACAGGTGTAAGCGTGAGAGATACCCGGGTACTCCGAGAACGCGCGGACACCCCCTGGTGCTCGTGAGCCGGACGCCGTCCCCACGGCGCGAGACCCATTGACCCGAGCGCTACGCCGCTAACTATCTGCCATCGGTCGACTACCGACCACCGCCCGTAGATCTCAATTCCGTCACGGCTCGCGCGTAGACCTTCCAAAAACTGGACAAACTGTTCGCCGGAAGAAGGCGCGAAACGGACTTGTTACATGGGTATCGGGCACTGATCACCACATGTCGGACATCGATGCCCGGAAAACGGGTTGCAAAAAGCCCGGGTGCCCCCCCGTGACGGGGGCACCCGGGCTCAAGTGCCGGGAGATCAGCCGTGCTTGGCGCGGCTCGCGGCGCGGGCGCGGTCGCGCTGGTCGAGCACGACCTTGCGGATGCGAACGGCCTCCGGGGTCACCTCGACGCACTCGTCGTCGCGGCAGAACTCCAGCGACTGCTCCAGCGACAGCTTGCGCGGCGGGACGATCGACTCGGTCACATCGGCCGTCGAGGACCGCATGTTGGTGAGCTTCTTCTCCTTGGTGATGTTGACGTCCATGTCGTCGGAGCGGGAGTTCTCGCCGACGATCATGCCCTCGTACACCTCGGTGCCCGGCTCCACGAAGAGCACGCCGCGCTCCTGGAGGTTCGTCATCGCGAACGCGGTGACGGCACCGGAGCGGTCGGCGACCAGGGAGCCGTTGTTCCGGGTCTGCAGCGTGCCGAACCAGGGCTCATGGCCCTCGTGGATGGAGTGGGCGATGCCGGTGCCGCGGGTCTGGGTCAGGAACTCGGTGCGGAAGCCGATCAGACCGCGGGACGGCACGACGAACTCCATGCGGACCCAGCCGGAGCCGTGGTTGGACATGTTGTCCATGCGGCCCTTGCGGACGCCCATGAGCTGCGTGACCGCGCCCATGTGCTCCTCGGGCACGTCGATCGTCATGCGCTCGACCGGCTCGTAGACCTTGCCGTCGACCTCCTTGGTGACGACCTGCGGCTTGCCGACGGTCAGCTCGTAACCCTCCCGGCGCATGGTCTCGACCAGGATGGCGAGCGCCAGCTCACCACGGCCCTGCACCTCCCAGGCGTCCGGGCGCTCGGTGTCCAGGACCCGGAGGCTGACGTTACCGATCAGCTCACGGTCCAGGCGGTCCTTGACCTGGCGGGCGGTGACCTTGCGGTCCTTGACGGCCGCCTTGTTGTCGGCGCCCTTGCCGGTGGCACCACGGCCGACCAGCGGCGAGGTGTTGGTGCCGATCACCATGGAGATGGCCGGCTCGTCCACCGTGATCAGCGGCAGCGGAACCGGGTTCTCCGGGTCGGCCAGGGTCTCGCCGATCATGATGTCCGGAATGCCGGCGACCGCGCAGATGTCGCCCGGGCCGGCCTTCTCGGCGGGCTTGCGGGTGAGCGCCTCGGTCATCATCAGCTCGGAGATCCGCACGTTCTGCACGGAGCCGTCGCGCTTGATCCAGGCCACGGTCTGGCCCTTGCGCAGCTCGCCCTGCTCGACCCGGAGCAGCGCGATACGGCCGAGGAAGTTGTCGGCGTCGAGGTTGGTGACGTGGGCCTGGAGCGGGGCGTCCTTGTCGTAGGTGGGCGCCGGGATGTGCTCCAGGATCGTGGAGAAGAACGGCTCCAGGCTGTCGCTGTCGGCCGGGACGGTGCCGTCGGCCGGCTTGGTCAGCGAGGCGACGCCGTCACGGCCGCAGGCGTAGACGATCGGGAACTCGATCTGCTCCTCGTCCGCGTCCAGGTCGAGGAAGAGGTCGTAGGTCTCGTTGACGACCTCGTCGATCCGGGCGTCCGGGCGGTCCGTCTTGTTGATGCACAGGATGACGGGCAGGCGCTGCTGGAGCGCCTTGCGCAGCACGAAGCGGGTCTGCGGCAGCGGGCCCTCGGAGGCGTCGACGAGCAGGACGACACCGTCGACCATCGACAGACCACGCTCGACCTCGCCGCCGAAGTCGGCGTGGCCGGGGGTGTCGATGATGTTGATCGTGATCGGGTCCCCGCCGTCCTTCGGGTGGTACTTGACCGCCGTGTTCTTGGCGAGGATCGTGATGCCCTTCTCACGCTCCAGGTCGTTCGAGTCCATCACCCGGTCGTCGACCTGGTCGAGCTGATGGGCGGCGAAGGCGCCGGCCTGCTTCAGCATGCCGTCGACGATGGTGGTCTTGCCGTGGTCGACGTGGGCGACGATGGCGACGTTGCGGATGTCGTGACGCGTAGAAAACGCAGTCATATTGTGGCGTACTCCCGGAGTGTGCGGACTGCCCTGCGCGTACGTCCGTGTCGCGCGGGCCCTGCCGGGCTGGACACGCCACGGCCTCACCCCATGGTACTTGGCCGCCGCCGAAGGGGCTCGCCCGGGCCGTCCTACCCCTTGCCCGGGCCGGGCGAGACCTTCGCTCCCTTCTTCAAGAAGCCCATGTCCTCGTACACCGGCGTCCGGAATCCGAAGGCCCCCGCGTTGACGACGTTCGTGCGCGCTGCCACCAGCTGGGGGCGCTGGTAGAGCGGGATGGAGCCCGCCGCCGCCCAGATCCGGGAGTCGGCCTTCTTGATCAGGTCCCGCGCCTCGTCCTCGTCCAGCGTGGTCGCGGCCTGGTCGAAGAGCTGGTCCACCTGGTCGGTGCCGACCCGGGTGTAGTTCTGCTCGACGTTCACCGAGCCGTCCGCCGCCGGCAGCGGCTTGGCGTAGACGGGCCGGGCGTCGGTCGCCGGGAAGGCGGTGGCGGGCCAGGAGTACAGGGCGAGGTCGTAGTCGCCGGCGGCGATGTGGTCCTTGAAGTAGCTCTCGTCCGAGACCTTGGTGATCGTCGCGCGGATGCCGACCTGCTCCAGCATCACCGAGATCCGCTCGGCGACCGAGTTCAGGGTGTCCGAGCCCGGCCCGGAGGGCAGCACGAAGCGCAGCGCGAGCGGCTTGCCGTCCTTGGCGAGCGGCCCGGCCGGCGCCGCGGCCGGGGCGGCCGTGCCCTTGGGGGCGTAGGCGCCGGCGGCACCGCCGTGCCGGCCCTCCCGGGCGAGCTGCGGGTCGGTGCGCTCGTGCTGGTCGCCGGCCGTCTCGTGGCGGTTGCCCTTGTCGTCCTCGCCGACGACGTACGCGCCGTCCTCGCCGCCCGGCGAGACGTCCTCGCCGTGATGCTCGGAGCCCGCCGCCTTCCGGGTCTTGTCCTGCTCCTTGAGCGGGCCGCCGCGCACCCAGCCGGCGTCGGCGAGCAGCGCCTGGGCCTCCTTGGCGTCCTGGGCGCCGAGCGCGCCGCTGTTGTCGGCGTAGGCGGCCTGCCCGGACAGGGCGAGGTGGCTGCCGACGGGTACGGCGGGCAGCCCCAGCGGGGTGAGCACCAGCCGGGCCAGTTCCACGCGGTCCAGGGCGCGGGCGACGGCCCGGCGCACCCGCTCGTCGGCCAGGGGGCCGCCGCCGCCGTTGAGGGCGAGCTGGGTGTAGGCGGGCTCCAGCGATTTGCGGATCTCCACGTCCCGCAGCGCCTGCTGCTGCTCCAGGTACCGGCCGATGGTCCTGCCCAGCTCTCCCCGGCCGGTGTCCTTCCCGGCCTCCAGACCGTGGGCGAGCGCCCAGTCGCGCAGCTTCTTCACGGAGGTGCGGCCGCCGCCCTGGAGCGGGGTCCCGGTGCCCCCCGCGCGGTGGGCGAGCCCGATCCGCTGGGCGTCGGCGGTGTCGACCTCGGCCAGGTCCACGCTGCCGTCGGCGAGCGCGGCGGCCCGCTGGTCGCGGGGTACGGCGTGCAGCACGAGCCGGTCGAGCTTGGCCGGCCTGCCCCACCAGCGCGGGTTGCGGGTGAGCACCACGTCCTTGTTCGCGGTGTCGACCTTCTCCACCCGGAAGGGGCCGGCGGTGACCTTCAGCTTGCGGCGGGCGCCGTCGTTGAAGGCGTCCGGGGTGCCCATGACGTCCTTCGGGTACAGCGGGGAGAACAGCGACTTCCAGTCGGCGTAGGGGCGGGAGAAGGTGACCCGGACCTGGAGGTCGTTCTCGCCGCGCTCGATCTTGGCGATGCG
The DNA here is from genome assembly GCF_039532885.1 of Streptomyces nogalater. Lineage (NCBI taxonomy): Bacteria > Bacillati > Actinomycetota > Actinomycetes > Kitasatosporales > Streptomycetaceae > Streptomyces > Streptomyces nogalater. The sequence goes on from NZ_BAAASM010000015.1 coordinate 9,620, forward strand.
GTCGTAGCCGGCGTTGCGGGCGGTCCAGTAGGCGCTGTTGCGGCCGGACAGGGCGCGCCACTGGGCGGCGAAGTCGGCGGCCCCGATCTCCCGGCCGTCGCTCCAGACGGCCTGCTGGTTCAGCTTGTACAGCACCACCTGGCGCGGCTCGGTCTCGATGACCTCGGCGGATTCCAGGTAGGCGGGGTTGGCCACCGGCCGGCCGTTCTCGTCCAGCCGGAACATCGAGGGCAGCACGGCCTGGGCGACCCGGCTGGTGCCGGCGTCGGCGTCGGCCTGGAAGGTGTTCAGCGTCTCCGGCAGGGCGTCCACGGCCCACTTCAGGGTGGAGCCGTCGGCGACCAGGTCCCGGGCGACCGGGGCGATGTCCTGCCCGGCGAGCGGGGCGGGGGGCTTGTCGTCCTCGCCGCAGCCGGCGAGCAGCGGCACGGCGAGGGCGCCGGCGGTGAGGAAGGTGAGCGAGCGCAGGGCGCCGCGCCGGAGGGCCCGGGGTGCGGTGCGGGCCGGGCGCCGGCGTGTCGTGGCCGGCCGCGCGCCTGTGGGGCGCGGCCCCGCCGCGACCGCGTGGGGGGCGTCGCCGTCGTAGGACATTTCTGCTACCTCCGGGGAGCCACGGGCCTTATGCTCGCATTTGGCGGTATATGGAGCTGATCAGATCTATGCCGCCACTGAAGAGGAAAGGATCCGGTCACGGCGGGCGACACGGCGGCGACAGCCGGTAAGCCCACCCATGCGGCGCACACCGCCCGGACGATGCACCCGTACGCCCCGGCCAATCGCCGCACATCCCTTCACACCGGCAGGCCGAGGCGCGACACTCCAAGGCGCATGAACGTTGCCGCCCATGGCCCGCCGGTCCCGTGGAAGCGAGGGCAAGTCATGTCCGTGCACGACGACATCAACGCCGTCCAGCGCTGTCTGGACGATCTCAACCGCTCGCTGGGCCGCCTGGAGCACCAGCTGGGCCGCGGCGGACTGGAGATACGCCGGGTCCGGCTGGACGCCGCGCACCTGCGCGAGAGCCTGGCCCTGCTGCGGGAGACCGCCACCGCCCCGGCCGCGCCCCCTCGGCCCGACCTCGTCACCATCTCCGACACGCCCTACGACATCAGCCTGTGGACGGACTCGGACGACGAGGGCCTGGGCGCCCGCGACCGCCGCGCCCCCTGAACCCGCTACCGACCGGAGTCCCGACTTGGCCACTGGTACGGAATCCCCCCAGCAGCGCGGCGGCGTACGCACCGGTACGCGCGCCGCGATCACCGCACCGCACCTGCGGACCGACCGCTGGTGGCTGGCGCCCGCCTGCACCGCGGCCGGTCTGCTCGCCTTCGTCGTCTACTCGACCTGGCGGGCCTTCGCGAACGCGCACTACTACGCCGCGCCGTACGTCTCGCCGTTCTACTCGCCGTGCCTGGCGGAGAACTGCCGGGCCATGCGCGCCGGGCCCAACGCCGACCTGTTCGGCGGCTGGTGGGGCGTCTCGCCCGCGATCATCATCCTGATCTTCCCGCTCGGCTTCCGCCTGACCTGCTACTACTACCGCAAGGCGTACTACCGCGCCTTCTGGGCGTCCCCGCCGGCCTGCGCGGTGGCCGAGCCGCACCGGTCGTACACCGGCGAGAGCCGCTTCCCGCTGATCCTGCAGAACGTCCACCGGTACTTCTTCTACGCCGCCCTGCTGGTGGCCGGGGTGCTCACCTACGACACCGTGCTGGCCTTCCGGGACGAGCACTACCGGTGGGGGCACATGGGCCTGGGCACCCTGGTGTTCCTCGCCAACATCGTGCTGATCTGGGCGTACACCCTCTCCTGCCACTCCTGCCGGCACATCGTCGGCGGCAAGCTCAAGCACTTCTCCAAGCACCCGGCGCGCTACCGGGCCTGGCAGTTCGTCGGGCGGCTCAACGCCCGCCACATGCAGCTGGCCTGGGCCTCGCTGCTGAGCGTGGCGCTCGCCGACTTCTACGTGTACCTGGTCGCGTCCGGTGTCTTCGACGATCCGAGGTTCTTCTGATGGCAGCGGTGGAACGGCAGCAGTGGGACGTCGTGGTCGTCGGCGCCGGCGGCGCCGGGCTGCGGGCCGCGATCGAGGCCCGCGAGCGGGGCGCCCGTACGGCCGTGATCTGCAAGTCGCTGTTCGGCAAGGCGCACACGGTGATGGCGGAGGGCGGCATCGCGGCGGCGATGGCCAACGCCAACGTAAACGACGGCTGGCAGGTCCACTTCCGCGACACCATGCGCGGCGGCAAGTTCCTGAACCAGTGGCGGATGGCCGAGCTGCACGCCCGGGAGGCCCCGGACCGGGTGTGGGAGTTGGAGACCTGGGGGGCGCTGTTCGACCGGACCGAGGACGGGCGGATCTCCCAGCGCAACTTCGGCGGCCACGAGTACCCGCGGCTCGCGCACGTCGGCGACCGCACGGGGCTGGAGCTGATCCGCACCCTCCAGCAGAAGATCGTCGCGCTCCAGCAGGAGGACCACCGGGAGACCGGGGACTACGAGTCCCGGCTGAAGGTCTTCCAGGAGTGCACGGTCACCCGCGTACTCAAGGACGGTGAGCGCGTTGCGGGGGTCTTCGGCTACGAGCGGGAGACCGGCCGTTTCCTGGTGCTGGAGGCCCCGGCGGTGGTCCTGGCGACCGGCGGCATCGGCAAGTCCTTCAAGGTCACCTCCAACTCCTGGGAGTACACCGGGGACGGCCACGCGCTGGCGCTGCTGGCGGGCGCTCCCCTGGTGAACATGGAGTTCGTGCAGTTCCATCCGACCGGCATGGTCTGGCCGCCGTCGGTGAAGGGCATCCTGGTCACCGAGTCGGTGCGCGGGGACGGCGGGGTCCTCAGGAACTCCGAGGGCAGGCGGTTCATGTTCGACTACGTCCCGGACGTCTTCAAGGACAAGTACGCCGAGTCGGAGGAGGAGGCCGACGGGTGGTACGAGGACCCGGACCACCACCGCCGCCCGCCGGAGCTGCTCCCCCGCGACGAGGTGGCCCGTGCGATCAACTCCGAGGTGAAGGCGGGCCGGGGCTCCCCGCACGGCGGGGTCTTCCTCGACGTCTCCACCCGGATGCCCGCCGAGGTGGTCCGGCGCCGGCTGCCGTCGATGTACCACCAGTTCAAGGAGCTGGCGGACGTCGACATCACGGCCGAGCCGATGGAGGTCGGGCCGACCTGCCACTACGTGATGGGCGGGGTCGCGGTCGACTCCGACACGGCGGCGGCGCGCGGGGTGCCCGGGCTGTACGCGGCCGGGGAGGTGGCCGGCGGCATGCACGGCTCGAACCGGCTCGGCGGCAACTCGCTGTCCGACCTGCTGGTGTTCGGCCGCCGCGCGGGTCTGCACGCGGCCGGGTACGCGCGGGGCCTGGCGAACCGGCGCCCGCCGGTGGACGAGGCCCAGGTGAGCGCGGCGGCGGCGGAGGCACTGCGCCCGTTCTCCGCGGAGGCCGCGGGTGAGCCCGCCACCGGGGCCGGAGGCTTTGCCGGGGCCGGGGCTTTTGCCGGGGGTGAGGCGGGGCCGCCGGAGAACCCCTACACCCTGCACCAGGAACTCCAGCAGACCATGAACGACCTGGTCGGCATCATCCGCCGGGCGGGCGAGATGGAGCAGGCCCTGCGCAGGCTGGCCGAGCTGCGGGTCCGGGCCCGGCGGGCCGGGGTGGAGGGCCACCGCCAGTTCAACCCCGGCTGGCACCTCGCCCTGGACCTCAGGAACATGCTGCTGGTCAGCGAGTGCGTGGCCCGGGCCGCGCTGGAGCGCACCGAGTCGCGCGGCGGGCACACCCGCGAGGACCACCCGGCGATGGACCGCGCCTGGCGCAACGTGAACCTGCTGTGCGCCCTCGCCGACCCCACCGGCACCCTCGCGGCCGCCGACCCCGCCCGGGCGCAGATCCGGCTCACCCGCGAGAGAACCGACCCCATCCGCCCGGACCTGCTCGCCCTCTTCGAGAAGGAGGAGCTGGTCAAGTACCTCGCCGAAGAGGAGCTGTACGAATGAGCGGCTACGAGGCCCGCTTCAGGGTGTGGCGGGGCGACGCCGACGGCGGCGGTCTGCGGGACTTCACCGTCGAGGTGAACGAGGGCGAGGTGGTGCTGGACATCGTGCACCGCCTCCAGGCCACGCAGGCACCCGACCTGGCCGTGCGCTGGAACTGCAAGGCGGGCAAGTGCGGTTCGTGCTCGGCGGAGATCAACGGCCGCCCGCGGCTGATGTGCATGACCCGCATGTCGGTCTTCGACCCCGCCGAGACGATCACGATCACCCCGCTGCGCGCCTTCCCGGTGATCCGCGATCTGGTGACGGACGTCGGCTTCAACTACGACAAGGCGCGGGAGGTCCCGGCCTTCGTGCCGCCGGCCGGGCTGGGGCCGGGCGAGTACCGCATGTTCCAGCAGGACGTGGAGCGCTCGCAGGAGTTCCGCAAGTGCATCGAGTGCTTCCTGTGCCAGGACACCTGCCATGTGGTGCGCGACCACGAGGAGAACAAGCCGGCGTTCGCCGGTCCGCGCTTCCTGATGCGCGTCGCCGAACTGGACATGCACCCGCTGGACGCGGCGGCCGAGGCCGGCCTGGACCGCGCCCGCGCCGCGCAGGACCAATACGGCCTCGGCTACTGCAACATCACCAAGTGCTGTACGGAGGTGTGCCCCGAGGGCATCAAGATCACCGACAACGCGCTGATCCCGCTGAAGGAACGGGCCGTGGACCGCAAGTACGACCCGTTGGTGTGGCTCGGTTCGAAGATCAGGAGGCGGTCGGGGGCGTAGCCGCCCAGCCGTCCCGGTACGCCCGCCAGTCCGCCTCGGTGGCCGCGAAGTCGACGTAGAGGGCGACGCCGAAGCGGGCGCGGCCGGCGTCGGTGCGGCTCAGGCCGAGCCGGACCCCGCGCACGGCGGCCGGGACGGTCTCGGCGTGCGCCCAGTGGCCGAACCGGTTCTCGTGGTAGAAGGGCAGGCCCATCAGCAGGTCGGTGCCGTCCGGGGTGACCTCCAGGGCGAGGCTCGTCTGCTGGGCCACATAGCCGCCGTACAGGCTCTGCAACGGCTGCATGGTGTCGTACGACATGACGGCGATCTGGTCCACCCGGCGGGCCACCTGCCCGAAGTGCGCCTGCGACCACCACTTGGGGTGGCCGGTGGTCGTGCCCCAGAAGGAGTGGAAGGCGGGCAGCGGGTCGATCTGGTGGGCGGCGACGGACAGCACGGCGCCCCGGGCGTGGGTGAGGGCGCGCAGGTCGTCGAGGAGGGCGAGGTAGTCCTGGTCGCCGGAGTGCAGGGGCTCCAGGTCGAAGTGCGCGCCCTGGAAGCCGGCGGCGAGGACGGCGCGGGTGGAGTCGAGGATCGCGGCCCGGGTCGCCGCGCGCTCCAGGCGCAGCCCGTCGGGGGTCTCGGTGGCCAGCACGTCGCCGAGCCATGCCTGCACCCGGACGCCGGGGAGTTCCCGGTGCACGGCCGAGGTGAACCAGCGGGCCTTCTCGTACGCCGACGCGGGCAGGGTGCCGTCGTGTTCCAGGGGGCCCGAGTGGACGTACAGATCCCGGATGCCGGTGCCGCTCAGCCGCCGGGCGAGGGCCCGGACGTCCCGGTCGGTCTTCCGGCCGTCCACCCAGGCATGCCCCAGCCAGAGGGCGTCCCGGTGCCGGGTGCGGGTGCCGGGGGCCGGGTCGCCGGTGTAGTTGATCCGGAGCGCGGTCTCGGCGGTGAGCAGCGGGAGCAGGAGGAGGGCGAGGAGAGCGGCGAGGAGACGCAGGACCCGTCGCCTGCGGCTGTTGCCGGCCGCGTGGGTTTCGTCCGGCCGGCTCTCCGGCGCGGGCTTTTCCCCGGCCGCTTTCTCGTCCGCGTGGCTGTCGTCGCCCCGGACCTCGTCCATCGGCTTCTCGCCCATCGGCTTCTCGCCCATTCCGCCCCCTCGTGTGGCTGGTCCCCCGCCCGTATCCGCCCGCTCGCGGAGCCGTCCACCCGCCCATACGCTCCGAAAGGTGACGTCCTTCCTGATCCGGGGCCGGCCCCGGCGCGCCACGGCGCACATACGGGTACGGGTGGCGCATGCCCTGCTGGGCGTCCTGACGGGGACCGTGTGGCTGGTGTTGCCGCTGACGACGGTCGAGGCCCCTGGTCCGGTTCCCACGGCCCGCGCCGGCGCGACGGCGCGCTCCGCCGCGCCCCGGCCGGAGGGGACGCCGGCCGCCGACCTCGTGCTGCCGCTCATCGCCGGGGTCGCGGCCGTGGCCCTGGCCGGGTACGGCCGGCTGCGGCGCGCCCGGCGGGCCCGCACCCGGACGACTCCGGGGAACGTCCGGGCCGTCGCCGCCACGCGTACCTCCCCCGGGGGAGGGCGACGGTGACTGCCCGCCCGCCCTCCAGGCGGCCGGGCCGGGTGAGCGGGTGGGCGAGGAAGGGTCAGAACAGGCTCAGCAGGGCCTCCGCCGGGTCGGTGAGGCCGCCCTCGCCTCCGGGCAGCGGCAGCTCGAACCACACCGTCTTGCCGCGGGGCGTCCGCCGTGAGCCCCACGCCGCGCTGAGCAGGCCGACCAGTTGCAGGCCCCGTCCGCCCTCGTCGGTGTCGCGGGCGCGCCTGCGGCGGGGCTGGACCAGGCCGGAGTCCCAGACCTCGCACACCAGCGTGCGGTCCAGCAGCAGCCGCAGCCGGATCTCCCCCTCGCCGTACCGCAGGGCGTTCGTCACCAGCTCGCTGACCAGCAGCTCGGTCGTGTCGACCAGCGCCTCCAGGCCCCAGGACTGCAGCCGGTTCCGGGCGTACTCGCGGGCCCGGCCCACGCTGCGCGGCTCGCGGGGCAGCGTCCAGTCCCCGACGGAGTCCGCGGGCAGGCCCTGCACCCGGGCCATCAGCAGGGCGATGTCGTCCTCGCCGTGGTGGGTGTCGAGAGTGCTCAGGACGTGGTCGCAGACGTCCTCCAGCGGCCGGCAGGGATCCGTGAGGGCCCCGATGAAAGCCTGGAGGCCCTCGTCCAGCGGATGGTCGCGGGACTCGACCAGGCCGTCCGTGTAGAGGGCGAGCAGCGCGCCCTCCGGCAGTTCGACCTCGACCTCCTCGAACGGCTCGCCGCCCACCCCGAGCGGCATGCCCGGCGGCACGTCCAGCATCAGCGCCGGCTCGCCGGGCTCGACCAGCACCGGCGGCAGATGGCCCGCGTTGGCGAACGTACATCGTCTGGTGACGGAGTCGTAGACGGCGTAGACGCAGGTCGCGAGGTACACCTCGGACAGGTCGGCGTCCCTGGGCTGCCGGGCGGTACGGGTGGCCTGCTGGACCCCGCCCGGCGTGCCGAGGCCGCGGGCGATCTCGTCCAGCGCGGACAGCACTTCCGCCGGTTCCAGGTCCAGCAGCGCCAGGGTGCGTACGGCGGTGCGCAGTTCGCCCATCGCGACGGCCGCGCGCAGGCCCCGGCCCATCACGTCGCCGACGACCAGCGCCGTGCGGTGGCCGGGCAGTTCGATGACGTCGAACCAGTCGCCGCCCACCTCGGTCGCCGCGTTGCCGGGCAGATAGCGGCAGGCGATGTCCAGACCGGACGCCTCCGGGTCGCCGGGCGGGAGCAGGGATCGTTGCAGTATCAGCGCCCGTTCGTGTTCCCGGCGGTACAGGCGCGCGTTGTCTATGCAGACGGCGGCGCGCGCGGCCAGTTCGACGGCGAGGTCCCGGTCCCGGTCGCCGAACGGCTCGCTGCCCTTGGTGCGGGCGAACTGGGCGAGCCCCACGACCGTGTCGTGGGCGACCATCGGCACGGCCAGCGTCGACTGCACCAGGCCCCCCTCCTCGGCGGGCACCCGCTGCGGGCGGGCGGTGCGCAGGGCCTCGGCGCAGGGCGAGTGGAACGGGAAGTGGTGGACCGCGCCGACGTCGACGGGCTGCCCGGAGCTGCTGAAGGGGGCGCCGGAGACCGCGCTGGCGAAGGCGACGCGGCGCAGTTCGGCGCTGCCGTCGGCGTGGCCGGGCGGGGTCTCGTCGCCGGCCAGCAGGCCCTGGTACAGGTCGACGGTGGCCAGGTCGCAGAAGCCGGGGACGACCACGTCGAGGAGTTCCCGGGCGGTGGTCTCCAGGTCGAGGGAGTTGCCGATGCGGGCGCCGGCCTCGTTGAGCAGCGCGAGGTTGCGGCGGGCGGCGGCGGCCTCGCGGGCGGCGGCCCGGCGGGCGGTGATGTCCGTGCCGAGCCAGGCGACGCCGATGGGCCGGCCGCTGCCGCTGTGCACGCGGTAGAGGTTGATGGACCAGTGCCGGCGTTCCTCGGAGCCGGGCACGTACCCGGTGACGTGCATGTCGGTGATGGACTCGCCGGACTCCAGCACCCGCCGCATGGTCGCCGAGACCCGCTCTGCCTCGGGGCGCGGCAGATAGTCGTGCACGCCCTTGCCGCGGTGGTCGTCCGGGATGCCGCCGAAGATGGAGGCGAACCGCTCGTTGGCGCGGCGGACCCGCAGGTCGGTGTCGATCAGCAGGAAGCCGAAGGGCGACTGGCCGAATATCGCCTGCGAGGCGGCGAGATCGGTCTCGATGCTGCGCAGGGTGCGCACGTCCACGACGATACAGACGGCGGCCTTCTCGCCCTCGGCGGTGCGCGTCGGCATGACGTACACCTCGGCCAGGCCCTCCTCGCCGCGGCTGCCGTCGGGCCGGTCCGGCATCCGGAACGGCACCACTCCGGTCCACTCGCGCCCGTCGAGGATTTCGGCCATCTTGCGCTGGCCGCGCTCGCGCAGATCGGGATCGACGAAGGCCTCTATGGGGTCCATGCCGACGGCGCGGTCGGCGGGGATGCCGAACAGCTGCTCGGCGCGCAGACTCCACTGGTCGACGAGGCCGCCGGGACTGATGGAGAAGGACGCCACCCGGATGTAGTCGTAGATGGATCCGGGCGGACTGCTCTGCCACATGGCGTCGCCGCGTGCCGCCTCCGCCTCAGCCTCCGCGGCCTGACTCCTCGCGCCGTCCGACGGGTCCTCGGACTCCGTGGCCTTCGCTGGTATCTCGCTCACGCGAACCGTCCCCTCCAGCTCACCGCGTCCGGCACCGGTCACCGGGGGCGGCTGCCCGCAGTATCCAGCACTACGGCGCCACAGGACACGGTGTTCACGATCACAGGTCGGTCCAGATGTTTTTCGGACCGGTCCGTGACAACACTTCCACTCTTCTAACCAGGGAACACACCGCCGAACCACCCGCCGTCGAACCATGTGCGCCCCCGGCGCGCACGCCGTACGGCACGTCGACGGCCGTACACCCCCGTGCCCCGCGGGTGCCCCCGGCTCACCCGGGCACCGCGAGCTCGAACCAGACCGTCTTCCCCTTCGCCCCGGGCCGGGTGCCCCAGCGGCGGGAGGAGCCGGCCACCAGCTGGAGGCCGCGTCCGCTCTCGTCCTCGGGGTGGGCGACGCGTTCGCGCGGGGGGACGGGGAGCGGGTCGGAGACCTCCACCCGCAGGGTGTCGCCGAGTCCGGCGGGGCGCAGCAGCCGTACGCCGATGGGGCCGGTGGCGTGCCGCAGCGAGTTGGTGACCAGTTCGCTGACGAGCAGCGCGGCGAGGTCGGCGACGCAGTCCAGGTCCCAGCCGTGCAACTGGCCCCGGACCACCGCGCGGGCGGAGCGCACGGCGCCCGGCTCCGCGGGAAACGTCCACTCGGCGCAGCCGCCATCGGTGTCGATCACGCCGATCACTTCCCAGGCCAGCGGAGCCCACCCACGTCCGGTTTCGTGGGGTTAATGGGGACATACCCGATATGCGGTGGGCAGTACCGCGCGGGACGGCGCACTGTGGCACGAACGGCGTACGGGGTGCTCCGCGGGGGTCGCCGGCCCCCGGCGTCCCGGGTCGGCGCGTGTCCCCGGGTTTCGTCAGGGCCGGCCGTCTCCCGCGCTCCAGCGGGCGACGACCTCGCGCACCGCCGGGACGTCCTGGCCCAGCCAGTCGACGTCCCAGACGCGGTCCGGGGTGAGCCAGCGCAGCTCGTCGTGGTCCTGGAGGGGCCGGGGGGCGGGCGAGCCGGGGCGCAGGCGGACGGTCCACACCCGCAGGACGTACGGCGCGCGCAGCGGCCACTGTCCCGGCACACGTTCGACCGGTTCGGCGTCGACGCCCAGCTCCTCGCGCAGTTCACGCGCCAGGGCGTCCTCGGGCCGTTCGCCGGGCTCGACCTTGCCGCCGGGCAGTTCCCAGCGCCCGGCCAGGTCGGCGGGCGCGCTGCGGCGCGCGGCGAGCAGCCGGCCGTCGTCGAACAGGGCGGCTCCCACCACCACGATCGGTTCCACCCGGGCAGTCGTGCGCGTCATGGAGGGGAGCCTACGGGAGCGCGCGCCCGGTCAGTTCTGCGCGCCGTCCCCGTTCTGGCCGATGCGCTCGACCCAGTAGAGCTGTTCGCGCCCCTGGCCGCCGAGGCTGTCGGCGGTCTTCTGCGCCTCCGCGCGGGTCGCGTACCGGCCGACGCGGTAGCGATTGCCGTTGTCGTCCTGCCGTATCACGATCCAGGGCAGGGAGACCGTGCCCTCACTCATCGCCCCCACCGCCCGTGCCCCTTCCCGCACCGTCCCACCCGCCTTCCGCGGACGAGGAAACCGCACTCCGCATATGCCCGAGCGTACGCCCTACCTTCACGCTGCGCATACGGCTTTTCACAAAGAGGTACGCAACCAGCCAGAACGCCGGGGGCGCACACCACCGAACGCGCCGCCGGGGATACCACCGCCCCGGCTCACGGCCCCGCCGGGCCGACCGGGGGCCCACCTGGGACGACGGCCGGATCCCCGGGGCGCCGGGAGAGAACGGCGGCGCCCTGCGGACACCACCGGCCGGCCCGGCGGCGCACGGTGGTGTGCGCTAGCTCACTCCGAGCGGATGACACGATTCCGCCCGCCGCGGCCGCCGACCGGGGTGACCGGGGTCATCCGCCGGGCGGGGCCGGGACCATCCAACGGGGTGGGACCGAGGGAACGCGACGGGCGGGGCCGGGGCCATCGACAGGCAGGGCCGGTGGCAGGCGTCGGGCACCGTCCGGGCGGGTGGGGTCACTTCACGGGCAGGTGGTAGGCGACTCGGTAGCGGTCGGCCGGGATGACCACGTCGGCGGTCTCGACCGGGCGGCCGGAGGCGAAGTAGGTGCGCTGGACGACCAGCACCACATGGCCGGGGACCCCGCCGAGCAGGTGCAGTTCCTCGGCGAGGCCGGGGCGGGCGCCGACCTCCTCGGTGACGTTGTCCACGATGACGTCGATGGCCCGCATCCGCTCGACCACGCCCATCCCCCCGAGCGGGCCCTCCTCGGGCAGCATCACGGGCGTGCGGCCGGTGACCGCGAGGGGTTCCCAGGAGGTGGAGAGCATCATCGGCTCGCCGGCCTCCCGGAAGACGTACCGGGTGCGCATCACCCGGTCCCCGGCCTGGATCGCGAGCCGTTCGGCGACGGCCACGCCGGCCTCGGCCTGCTCGCTGCTGGACTCCCAGGTGCCGCGCACCGAGGTGTCGGCCTGCTCCTGCCGGAAGGGGGTGGCGCCGCCGGCCGGGCGGTATCCGGAGCGGGCCACCCGCCGGGGCACGGGCCGCTCGCGCACATAGGTGCCCGAACCGGAGCGGCCCTCGACCAGCCCCTCGGCCATCAGCACCTTGCGGGCCTCCAGCGCGACCGTGTCCGAGACGCCGTACTCCTCGCGGATGCGGGCCTGCGAGGGCAACCGGGTGTGGGGCGGCAGCAAGCCGTCGACGATCTTCTTGCGGAGATCCCCCGCGACGCGCAGATACGCCGGCTGCTCACCGAAAGCCACTGGCCACTCCCCTCAGGTTGTACAGACAGCAACAGCCTGGCAACCGTGGGTTGAGCGGTGCAAGCAGAGGCCAGAGAATCACTCGATGTGATGACTTGGTGGCGGGTAGGCCTTTACGCAGGCACTTTTCCTCTCGTATAGGTGCCCTCGGTCCGCACCGGCTCACACCTGCATGCCGCTGCCTCTTCCCGCGTCGTCCGCTGCCGTGGGCGGGGTCGTGGCCAGCCCGAGGACCGACCGGACGAACACCGCGCGGACCGGATCGATCAGGTCCAGGCCGTTGTCGTAGTGCGTGGTGAAGGTGTCCGCGTCCCCGGCCGCGGCCGCCTCGGCCCACTCCGCGCGCGCCTTGTCGAGGTCGGCGGTGAGCGCGGTGACCGGCCCGGCGGCGTCGGCCGGCCAGGAGTGCGCGCGCAGCATCCGGGCCTGCTCGCCGAGCGCGGCCGACACCCGGCCCGCCCACGCCCGGTGGCCCGGCAGGTCGTCCTCCGCGTACTCCTCGTCGGGGGCGGTCTCCAGCGCCGCGTTGAGCACGTGGGCGGCCTTCAGATAGGCGACCTGGTCGGCGTCCAGGTCGGTCTCGTCGTTGCGCAGCGTCCCGGTGAGGTCGCCGCCCTCGTCGGTGTGCCCGAACACGCAGGTGACCTCGCGGTCCCCGGCGTCCCAGCTCTCCTCGGTCGGCGTCAGGAAGTACACGTCGACGTACCCCGGCACGGCCCAGCCGTCCATCGCGTAACCGTCCCGCAGCGCCTGGCAGCGCTGGTCGGCGCTCTCGGTGACGGCGTCGTCCCCCGGGTAGGGGCCGCCGCCCGGCAGCCGGAAGACCGCGAAGGCCTCGCCGTCGTGCGCGCCGGTGCACGGCACCGTGTCCACGTCGTACGTCACACCGGACAGCGCACCGCCCGGCGCGTTGAAGCACTGACCCTCCGTCAGCGAGGCGGTGGCGCCGTCGCGTGCGCCCTCTTTGATTCCGTGCCACAGGGCAGAGGCACCGCCCGTGGCGAACAGCAGCGCCCACAGCAGCAGTCCCACCCCGGACAGCACCGCGCCGCCCACGGCCAGTCCGGTGCCGCGCTCGCCGCGCCGGCGGATCTGCCGCAGCCCGGCCAGCCCGAGCACCAGCCCGACGCCGGGCAGGAAGCACAGCGCCCCGAGCACCAGGGAGGCGATGGCGAGGCCGTTGACCGGCGCCGGGACGGCGTGGGGGCGGTAGCCCTGCGTCCACGGCTGATACGCCGGCGGTCCGGGAGAGGCGTGCGGGGGCCGGGGGTACGGTGGCGGGCCGTACGGCCCCTGGGGCGGCGGGGCGGATCCTTCTGGCTGGTGGGGGCCGGAAGGCGGGGGTATGGACACCGGTACCGTGCTCCTGGGTCGGGCGGCGGCAGCACAGGACCGGCGGCCGGCCGGCGGCTGGACTGACGTACGACTGGCCGCATGGTAAGCGGGGCCCGGGCGGGGGCGGAACACGGCCCCGGACGGGCACGGGACGAGCGGGGGCGGGCAGGCGATGAGCGGGACGGGCCGGGAGGGGCGCGAGTGAGCGGGGTGGCCGAGGAGACGGTCCGGCGGGTCAACGGGCTGACGGCCCGCTGGGCGCAGGCCCTGACCGGGGGGACGGTGTTCTCGGCGCCGGGCGCGTGGCCCCTGCTGGCCTTCCTGGCCGACGGCGCGGCCGGCCCGGCGCGCGCGGAGCTGTCCGGTGCCCTGGGGGTGCCGGCCGGTCAGGCGGCCGGGGCCGCCCGGGAGTTGCTGGCGGGGCTCGCGTCGGTGCCCGGTCTGGACGCGGCGCTCGGCCTGTGGACGCACCACTCGCTGGTCCTCGCCGAGGAGTGGCGGGCCGGGCTGCCCGCCGGCGCCCACGGCCGCTTCGGGGACGACCTGGTCACCGCGCAGGAGCGGCTGGACGCGTGGGCGGCCGAGCGGACCGGCGGGCTGGTCGAGCGGATGCCGGTGACGCTGACCCGCGACAGCCTGATGGTGCTGGCCAGTGCGCTGGCGCTGCGGACCCGCTGGCGCCAGCCCTTCACCGAGCTGCCGTTGCTGCCGGATGCCGGGCCCTGGCGGGACCGGACCCTGCGCGGGCTGTACCGGCGCAGTGTGCGGCCGGACCGGGTGGGGGTGACGGGCACCCCGGACGGTTTCGTCACCGCGCTGACGGTCCCCGGGGACAACGGCGTCGACGTCCATCTCGTGCTGGGCGAGGAGCGGATGGCGCCGGGCCAGGTGCTGGCGGCCGGGGTGGGCATCGTGGAGCGCGGTCTGCCGCTGACCGGGGGCGGTGCCCTGCCGCACGGGCATGTCGGCCCCGGCCTGCATGTGGAGCAGCAGCCGGCCGTCACACCGGAGCCGAGGACGCTGGACGTGCGGACGGTGGCGTACGAGGTCCGGGCCGACCACGATCTGCTCGCCCTGTCCGGCCTGTTCGGGCTGACCACGGCGATGGACCGCCGGGCCGGGCACTTCCCGGGGGTGAGCGACCGTCCGCTGGCCGTCGGCGAGGCCCGGCAGTCGGCGGTGGCCCAGTTCGGCGCGCTGGGCTTCCGGGCGGCGGCGGTGACGGCGGTGCCGATGACGCCGGGCGGACTGCCGGAGTACCGCTACGAGACCACGGTCGTGCGGGTCGCCTTCGACCGCCCCTTCGGCTTCCTCGCCGCCGACCGCGACTCCCGTCTGGTGCTGGCCGCGGGCTGGGTCACGGACCCGGCGCCGTACCCGGCCACGGCCCTGGAGCCGGGCGTTCCGGCGGCCCTCTGAGTGCCGCCGGGGGCCGGCCGTCCACCGGGCCCCGGACACCGGCCGGTGGTGGTCCGGTGGCGGCCGGTTGGTGATATCGGGCCGGTATAGCTCCCGGCGGGACGCTCGTGGTCATGACGGAGACCATCACCTGGGCCCCCGCGGAGATCACTCCGGCGGACGGCCCGCTGCCCGGCCTGCTGGCCGGGCGCCTTGACGAGTTGCTGCCGAGCGCCGGTGCCGTGGTGTTCCGCGGTTTCGGGATCACGCCTTCCGCGCTGGACGGCGTACTGGACCGCGTCCTGCGCGACCGGCTCGCGTACGTGCACGGCAATTCGCCCCGCAGCCATGTGGGCGACCGCGTGTACACGTCCACGGAGTACCCCGCCGAGCACACGATCTCGATGCACAACGAGTTGTCGTACTCGGCGCGCTGGCCGGCCCGGCTGGCCTTCTACTGCGAGACCGCGCCGGGTTCGGGCGGTGCCACCCCGGTCGTGTCCGGCGCCGCCTGGCTGGCCGCGCTCCCGCCCGGGCTGCGCGCCGCCTTCGCCGGGGGTGTGCGCTACACGCAGAACCTCCATGACGGCCACGGCTTCGGCAAGAGCTGGCAGGAGACGTTCGAGGCCGCCGACCGGGCCGAGGTGGAACGGTATCTGGCGGGGATGCCCGGCACGGCCTGGGAGTGGAAGCGGGACGGCGGGCTGCGGATCACGCAGGTCCGCCCGGCGACCGTCACCCATCCGGTCACCGGCACGGAGGTCTGGTTCAACCAGGCCGACCAGTGGCATCACGCGGCGCTCGGCGACGAGACCGCCGCCGCGCTGGCCCGGATCATGCCGGAGGAGGACCTGCCGCAGCACGTCACCTTCGCGGACGGTTCGCCGATCGACCCGGCGTACGTCCTGGAGATCCGCGACCGGGGCCTGGCCGCCGCGGTGGACGTCGACTGGCGGGTGGGGGACCTCCTGGTCGTCGACAACGTACTGGTGGCACACGGGCGCAGGCCCTATACGGGGCCGCGCCGCGTCCTGGTGGCGATGTCCGGCTGAAATCCCGGACCGCACACGGAAAGCCCGCCTCCGCGATCAGGGAGCCGGGCTTTCCGTGTGCGCTTGGAGCGCATTTCCGCACTTCGGCCGTATCAGCCTTTGTATAGGGCTCTTATAGCGCCTGGGCCAACGGTTGCGGGAGGTACTTCGAGGAGGAGTGGCTATGGACGGAACGGCTGCGGGCAGCATCCTCGGAACAGTCGGGGGCACGCCCTTGGTGGAGCTGCACCGGCTTCTGCCCGGATTCGGCGGAAGGGTATTCGCCAAGATCGAAGGTTTCAATCCGGGGGGCAGCATAAAAGACCGGACCGCGGTGAGCATGGTCCTCGACCGGATCCGCAGCGGGGAAATCGACCCGGCCCGTTCGGTGGTGGTCGAATCCAGTTCGGGCAATCTCGCCGTGGGAATCGCCCAGTTGTGCCGCTACCACGGAATCCGGTTCATCTGCGTCGTGGACGCGAAGACGTCGCGGCAGAACCTGGCGATCCTGCGGGCCTACGGCGCCGAGATCGACGAGGTGACCGAACCGGACCCGCGCACCGGCGAGTTCCTGGAGCGCCGGCTGGAGCGGGTCCGCCGGCTGGTGGCGGCCATCCCCCACGCCTTCTGGCCCAACCAGTACGCCAACCCGCTCAACCCCGCCGCGCACGAACACACGATGGGGGAGATCGCGCACGCCCTGGACGGCCGAGTCGACTACCTGTTCTGCGCCACCAGCACCACCGGAACCCTCCAGGGCTGCGCCCGGTACGCCCGGGCCCACGGCCTGGGGACGACCATGGTCGCGGTCGACGCCGTCGGCAGCGTGCTCTTCGGCGACGGGGGCCGGGTACGGCGCCTCATCCCCGGGCACGGCGCGTCGGTCCGGCCGGCCCTGTTCGATGCCTCGGCCGCCGACCGGGTGGTGCACGTGACCGACCTGGACTGTGTGGTGGGCTGCCGGCGGCTGGTCGGCAGCGAGGCGGTGCTGGCCGGCGGCTCGTCCGGGGCGGTGGTCGCGGCGCTCCAGCAGATCCGCGACGAGATCCCGGACGGCGCCACCTGTGTGCTGGTCTTCCCCGACCGGGGCGACCGCTATCTCGACACCATCTACGACGACCTCTGGGTGAGCGAGCGGTTCGGCGAGGTCTCGCAGCTGTGGAAGCCGGAACTCCCCGTCCCCTCCTCCTGAGCGGCCGCCGGGCGCGCGGATCCGGCAGCCCGGCGGCCCGCCGTTCCCCCGGCGGCCCGCCGCCCGGCCCCACCGGCGCCGGCCTTCCGGCCGGCCGGTGGTCCGCGCGGCCCGCCGCCTCCACCCGACTTCGCAACCGGGATCTGTCACGCCTTCACCGACACCGCGCCGGCCCCGCGCCGGTGCCGCCGCCACGGGGCCGGATGTGCCGTTGCCCGAATCCCGAATATGGAGCGGGTATGGCGGCCGTCGCCAGCATCGGAAGGCTGATAGTCATCCATGACTGGAAGAGGCCGAGATGACCCCGAGAGAATCCGTGATGGCGCAGCCCGCCGACGAGGTGCGCGCCGAGCTGCTGCGGCAGCGGCTGGCCGGAGGGGGGCGGCGCGCGCGAGCGGTCATCGAGCCGGCCGATCGCTCGGGCGCGCTGCCGCTGTCGTTCGGCCAGGAACAGATGTGGTTCCTCAGCCGGCTCGACCCGGGCAGCACCGAGTACCTGGTCCCGGTCTCGTTCCGGCTGCGCGGACCGCTCGACGCGGGCGCGCTCGGCCGGGCCTGGGACGCGATGGTCGAGCGGCACGAGATCCTGCGCACCCGGCACGTGCTGACCGGCGCCGAGCCCGAGCAGGTCGTCGACCCGGCCCGGCCGGGCACGCTCGCCGTCGCCGAGGCGGGCGACGAGGCACACGCCCGCGAGACGGTGGAGGACGCGTGCGCGCGCGCCTTCGACCTGGCGCGCGACTGGCCGACGCGGGCCCTGCTGATCCGGCTCACGGACGACGACCACGTGCTGCTGCTGGTCTCCCACCACATAGCCTGCGACGCCTGGTCGACCGGCATCCTGGTCGCCGAGCTGGCGGCCGCCTACGCGGCCGGAGCCGAGGGCCGAAAGCTGCCGCTGCCCGCACCCGCGCTGCAGTACGCCGACTTCGCCGCCTGGCAGCGCGGGCAGGCCTCCGGTGACCGGTTCGCCGGGCAGCTCGCCTACTGGAAGTCCCAGCTGACCGGCGTGGAACCGCTGGAGCTGCCCTTCGACCGGCCGCGTCCGGCGGTGCGCGGCCACGAAGGGGCCGAGGTCGGCCTGGACTTCCCCGAGGGCCTGGCCGAGCGGGTCGGATCGGTCGCCGACGAGCGGGGCACCACGGTGTTCACGGTGCTGCTCGCCGCCTATCAGGTGCTGCTCGGCCGCTACACCGGCCGCCGGGACGTGGCGGTCGGCACCGTCGTCTCCGGGCGCACCCGGCCCGAGTTGCAGGGCATGCTCGGCTACGGCGTCAACACCCTGGTGCTGAAGACGCGGTGGGCCGCCGACGACTCCTTCGCCGCCCTGGTCGACCGGGTGAAGCGCACCAGCCTGGACGCGTACGACCACCAGGCCGTTCCCTTCGCCAAGGTCGTCGCCGAGGTCGAGCCCGAGCGGGACCTCTCCCGCACCCCGCTCTACCAGGCGGTGTTCACCCTGCACGAGGGCGGTGGCGCCCGGTTCGGGCTGCCCGGCGTCACGGCCGAACCCTTCCTCGCCGACGGCGGTGTGGCCCGCTGCGACCTCGAACTACAGGTGCGCGACTCCCGCGCGGACGGTTTCACCGGCCGGCTGATCTACGCCACCGACCTGTTCGACCACGACACCGTCGCCCGGATGGGCCGCCACCTCGTCCGGCTGCTGGACGAACTCACCGCCGCCCCCGGACGTCCGCTGTCCGCCGTGGAGATCCTGGACGACGCCGAACGGGACCGGTTCCTGGCCGCGGGCCGGGGCGCGCCCGCCGCCCCCTACCGCTCCGTGCCGGAACGGTTCACCGAGCGGGTCGCGGCCACCCCGGACGCCCCCGCCGTCACCGGCGCCGGCGGCACCGTGTCCTTCCGGGCCCTGGACGACCGCGCCGGAATCCTCGCCGGCCGCCTGGCCCGGCGCGGTGTGGCCGCGGAGGCGGTCGTCGGCGTGCTGCTCGACCGCGGCCCCGACCTGCTCGCCGCCCTCCTCGGCACCTGGCGCGCGGGCGGCGGCTACATCCCGCTGGACCCGGAGTTCCCCCCGGAGCGCTGGGCCGCGCTGCTCGCCGACGCGGGCGCCTGGGTCGCCGTCACCGACCGGGCCCGGGCCGGCCGGCTCGCCGAGGTCTTCCCCGGCGAGATCGTCGTGGTGGACGAGGCCGATCCCCAAGACGCCCCCGGCCCCCGCGTGCTGCCCGGCCCCGACGCGCTGGCGTACATCATCCACACCTCGGGCTCCACCGGCCGCCCCAAGGGCGTGCAGATCTCGCACGGGTCGCTGGCCGTGCACCTCGACTGGGTGCTGGCCGAGTACATCGGCGGCACCCGGGCGACCGGCGCCCCGCTGTTCTCCACGGTCGCCTCCGACGTCGTCGTCCCGGTGCTGTTCGGCCCGCTGCTCGCCGGGCTGCCGGTGCACATGCTCCCGCAGGACCTCGACCTCGCCGACCTGGGTGCCCTGCTGACCCGGGACGCGCCGTACGCGTTCGTCAAGCTCACCCCCGGCCACCTGGAACTGCTGGGCCACCAGCTCGCCGACGCCGACATCGACGGGCTCGCCCATACCGTCGTCACCGGCGGGGACGCCCTGCTCGGCCCGACCGCGGAACGCTGGGACACCCTGCTGGGCGCGGGCCGCCTGGTCAACGAGTACGGCCCCACCGAGATCACCGTCGGCAACTCGACGCACACGGTGGCCGGCGCCCAGCGCGAGGTCGTCCCGATCGGGCTGCCCATCCCCGGCACCACCATGTACGTGCTCGACGAGACCCTCTCCCCCGTCCCGCCCGGGGTCACCGGCGAGGTCTGCGTCGGCGGCGCCGGGGTGGCCCGGGGCTACGCGGGACGGCCGGCGGCGACCGCCGACACGTTCCTGCCCGACCCCTACGGCGAGCCCGGCTCCCGCCTGTACCGCACCGGCGACCTCGGCCGGGTCCTCGCGGACGGCACCGTCGAGTTCGCCGGCCGCGCCGACCGCCAGCTGAAGATCCGCGGGTACCGGGTGGAACCGGCCGAGGTGGAGGCCGCGCTGGCCGGGCATCCGTCCGTCACCGAGGCGCGGGTGCTCGCCGTGGACGGCAGGCTCGCCGCGTACTACGTGCCCGAGGGGGACGCCCCGGACCCGGGCGCGCTGCGCGAGCGGCTGGCGCTGAGCCTGCCCGAGCACATGATCCCCGGCACGTTCACGGCGCTGGAGCGGATCCCGCTCACCCCGGTCGGCAAGCTGGACGTGGCGGCCCTGCCCGCCCCGGGTCCGGCGCGGGACGCGGCCGGGACGGCCCCGCGCACCCCGCTGGAGGAACGGGTCGCCGCGGTCTGGGCGCACGTCCTGCCGGGCGGCGCGGTCGGCGTCCACGACAGCTTCTTCGACCTCGGCGGCGACTCCATCCGGGCGGTCGCGCTGGTCGGCGCGTTGCGGGAGGCGGGTCTGGACGTGTCGGTCCGGGACGTGTTCGCCCACCACACCGTCGCCGCGCTGTGCGACCTGGTGGCCGCCCGCCCGGCGCTGGCCGGGCAGGACCGGGGTGTCGCCCCGTTCACGCTGATCGGCGAGGAGGACCGGGCCCGGCTGCCCGAGGATGCCGTCGACGCGTATCCGCTGTCGCAGAACCAGATCGGCATGCTCGTCGAGATGCTCGCCGACGAGCAGAACAGCTATCACAACGTCACCTCGTTCCGGATCAAGGACCCGAAGCCGTTCTCGCTCGCGGCCTGGCGGGAGGCGGCCCGGATCGCGGTGGCCCGGCACGAGATCCTGCGCACCTCGCTGCACCTGTCCGGCTACACGGTGCCGACGCAGGTCGTGCACGCCGAGGCGGTGATGCCGGTCGGCGTGGAGGTGCTGGGCCCGCTCCCGGACGAGGAGGTCCAGCGGGTCCTCGCCGACTACGCGGCCCGGGACCGCGCGGACCTGTTCGACCTGGGTACGCCCACCCTGATGCGGGTCTTCTGCCATGTGACCGACGACGGCGGCTACTGGCTGTCGGTCACCGAATGCCACCCGATCCTGGAGGGCTGGGGCCACCACACCCTGATCATGGAGCTGCTCGGGCTGTACGACCGGCTCCGGGACGGCCTCGAACCCGAGCCGTTCGAGCGGCCGGCCGTCCGGTTCGCCGACTTCGTCGCGGCCGAACTGGCCTCCGTGGACTCGGCGGAGGACCGCGCCTACTGGAAGGGGATCACCAGCGGCTACGCGCCGATGCGGGTGCCCGCGGGCTGGGGCGACCCGTCGCTGCCCACCGGCTCCCGGTACCTGGTCCGCCGTACGCCCTGGTCCCACCTGGAGGACGGGCTGCGCGCGCTCGCCTCGGCGGCCGACGCCTCGCTGAAGAGCGTGATGGTCGCCGCCTACACCAAGGTGATGAGCCAGCTCACCGACGAGGCGGCGTTCCACACCGGGCTGATCTGCGACGCCCGGCCGGAGACGGCCGGCGCCGACCGGGTCTACGGCATGTACCTCAACACGCTGCCGTTCCCCGCCGACCGGACCGCGGCGACCTGGCGCGATCTGGTCCGCCGTACCTTCGAGCGCGAGGTGGAGCTCTGGCCGCACCGCCGGTTCCCGCTCGCGGAGATCCAGCGGGACGTGCCCGGCCGGCAGCGCCTGGTCAACGTGTACTTCAACTACCAGGACTTCCGGCAGGTCGACACCGATCTGATCGACATGGCCGGGACCGACGACAGCCCGACCGAGTTCCCGCTGACCGTCTCCTCCCGCGCGGGCCACATCTGGGTGACCGCGGACCCCCGCTTCGTGGACGAGCGCAACGCCGACCGGGTCGCCGGGATGTTCCGCGCGGTGCTGGAGTCCATGGCCGCCGGCCCGGACGGCGACGCGCGGGCCATCCGGCTGCCCGAGGGCGAGCGCGAGCGGCTCGCCGCGTGGACCGCGAACGCCCGCACCCCGCTCACCCTGGACGTCCCCGGGCGGGTCGCCGGGTTCGCGCGCGAGACCCCGGACGCGCCCGCCCTGACCGATGCGACGGGCACGCTCACCTACCGGGAGCTGGACGAGCGCTCCGGCCGGCTGGCCCGCCGGCTGACCGCCGAGGGCGTCGGCCCGGACACCGTGGTGGGCCTGTGCATGGACCGCTCCGCGGAGCTGGTCGTCGCGGTGCTGGCGGTGCTCAGGGCGGGCGCGGCCTATCTGCCGCTCGACCCGGAGCTGCCCGCGGACCGCCTCGCCTACATGCTCGCCGACGCCGGTGCCCGCCGGCTGGTGACCGGCCCCGGCGCCCCGGACGGCCTGAGCGCCGGCATCGTGCCGCGCCTGGCGGTTCCGGAAACGGGCGGGGCGTCAGGCGTGACGGTCCCGGACACGGGCGGCGCACCGGGCCTGGACGCCCCGGACACCGGCCGGTCGCCGACCCTGGACAACCCGGACACCGGCCGGTCGCCGGGCCTCGCGGGCCCGGACGCGGACAGCGCGCCGGCCGACCGTCCGGCGGACCCGGAGAACCTGGCCTACGTCATCTACACCTCCGGTTCCACCGGCCTGCCCAAGGGGGTGCTGGTGCACCGGCGCGGCATGGGCAACCACCTGCTGGCCAAGGTGGAGGACCTCGGGCTGACCGGCGCCGACACGATCGTGCAGAACGCCTCCCAGGGCTTCGACATCTCCGTGTGGCAGATGCTCGCGGGCCTGGTCACGGGGGGCCGCACCCGGGTGGCCGACCGCTCGGTGGCGCTCGACCCGAAGGCGCTGTTCGGCCTGGTGGACGCCGAGTCCGTGACCGTGCTGGAGGTCGTCCCGTCCCTGCTGCGGGCCGCCCTCGACCTGTGGGACCTGGGCACCGGCGCGCCTTCGCTGGAGACGCTGCGCTGGCTGGTGGTCACCGGTGAGGAGCTGCCGCCCGAGCTGTGCGCGCGCTGGTTCCGGCGCTTCCCCGGCATCCCGCTGGTCAACGCCTACGGCCCCACCGAGTGCTCCGACGACATCACCCACGCGATCCTGACCCCGGACACCGCGCCGGCCCAGCGGGTGCCCATCGGCACGGTGGTCCGCAACACCGAGCTGTACGTCCTCGACGAGGAGCTGCGCCTGCTGCCGGCCGGGGTCGCGGGCGAACTGTACGCGGGCGGCGCCGGGGTCGCCCGGGGCTACGGCGGCCGGCCCGCGCTGACCGCCGAGCGCTTCGTCCCCGACCCGTTCGGCGGGCGGCCCGGCGACCGGCTCTACCGCACCGGCGACCTGGCCCGCTGGCGGGCGGACGGCAGCCTGGAGTACCTCGGCCGGGTGGACGACCAGGTGAAGATCCGCGGACACCGGGTGGAGCTGGGCGAGATCGAGGCCGCGCTCACCGCGACCGGGCTGGTGCGGCAGGCCGTCGTGGCCGTGCGGGGCGGGCAGCCGGTGGGGTACGTGGTGGCCGAGGCGGCCGACCCCGCCGCGCTCCGGGCCGCGCTGGCCCCCACCCTGCCCGACTACATGATCCCGGCCGCGTTCGTCGCGCTGGAGCGCGTCCCGCTCACCGCGAACGGGAAGGTGGACCGCAAGGCGCTGCCCGATCCCGGAGCCGCGGCGTTCGCCCGGGCCGCCCACGTGGCCCCCCGCACCGCCCTGGAGCGGCGGGTGGCCGCGGCCTGGCTCGACGCGCTGCCGGTGGACCGGGTGGGGGTGGAGAACGCCTTCTTCGACCTCGGCGGCGACTCCATCCGGGCCGTCACCGTGGCGGGCGTGCTGCGCGCCGAGGGCCTGGACGTGACCGTGCGGGACATCTTCCAGCTGCGGACCGTCGCCGCGCTCTGCGCGGTGCTGGAGCGACGGCCGCTGCTCGACGCCGCCGCCCAGCGGGTCGTGGCACCGTTCGCGCTGGTGCCCGAGGAGGACCGGCCGCTGCTGCCCGACGGGCTCGCCGACGCCTATCCGCTGGCGCAGAACCAGATCGGCATGGCCGTGGAGATGCTGTCCGGCGACGGCCGCGACAGCTATCACGACGTCACCTCGTTCCGGATCAAGGACGAGCGGCCGTTCGTGCCCGAGGCGTTCCGCCGGGCGGTGGACGAACTGACGGCACGGCACGAGATGCTGCGGACCTCGATGCACCTGTCCGGGTACTCCGTGCCGATGCAGCTCGTCCACGACGGCGCGCACATCCCGGTCGAGGTCCGCGACCTGAGCGACGGCACCCCGGCCGGCGTGGAGGCGGCCGTACGCGCGATGGCCGGGCAGGGTGACCTGTTCGACCTGGCGCGGGCGCCGCTGATGCGGATGACCGTGCTGCTGGAACCGGACGGCCACTGGACGGTCGTCTTCACCCAGGCGCATCTGATCACCGAGGGGTGGACCTACCACCAGCTGCTGATGGAGCTGGTCGCCTGCTACCGCCGGCTCAGGGACGGGCTGGAGCCGGAACCGCACCGGCCCCCCGCCGTCCGGTTCGCCGACTTCGTCGCCGAGGAACTGGCCTCGCTCGCCTCGGCGGAGGACCGCGCCTACTGGGAGGGCGTCCTGGCGGACCGGGTGCCCTTCGCCTTCCCCGACAGCTGGGGAGGCGACGGTGCCGAACCGGCGGACACCGCCGACGTGGTGGTGGGGCTCGCCGATCTCCAGCCCGCGCTGCGGGACCTCGCCGCGCGCGCCGAGGCCTCGGTGAAGAGCGTGCTGCTGGCCGCGTTCGTCAAGGTGATGGGGGCGCTCACCGACGAGCGGGACGTCCATGTGGGGCTGGTGTGCGACACCCGGCCGGAGCGGATCGGCGCCGACCGGGTGCACGGGATGTACCTGAACACGGTGCCGTTCCCGGTGGACCGGACGGCGGCGACCTGGCGGGAGCTGGTGCGGTCGGTGTACCGGCGCGAGGTCGGGCTGTGGCCGCACCGCCGCTACCCGATGTCGGCGCTCCAGCGCGGCTGGAGCACCGGCCGGCTGATCGACACCATCTTCAACTTCGTGGACTTCCACCAGGTGGACAGCGAGCTGGTCGACGTCGCGGCCGGCCGGGGCGGCAGCCTGCGGACCGAGTTCGGGCTCAATGTGATCGCCCGGCCGGACCGGCTGGGGCTGAGCCACGACCCGCGTGCCGTGTCCCGGTCCGAGGCCGAACGCGTCGGGCGGATGCTGCGCACCGTGCTGGAGGCCATGGCCGGGGACCCGGAGGGCGATGCCCGCGGCCCGGTCCTGCCCGGCCCGGCCGCCGTGCCGGAGCCGGCCGCACCGGTCCGGGCCCGGCTGCACGAACTGGTCCGGCAGCAGGCGGCCCGGATCCCGCACCGGCCCGCGGTGGTGTCCGGGCCGGTCACCCTCTCGTACGCGGCGCTCGACCGGCGCGCGGACGACCTGGCCGCGCGGCTGGCCGGGCACGGGGTCCGCCCGGGCGACCGGGTCGGCGTGCACGTGGAACGCTCCGCCGACCTCGTCGTGGCGCTGCTGGGCGTACTCAAGTCGGGCGCCGCCTACCTGCCGCTCGACCCGGCCCTGCCGGCCGGCCGGCTCACCGGGTACGCGGCCGACGCGGGCGCCCGGATCGCGGTGACCGGGACGGGGCTCGCCGCCCTGCCCGGACTCGACTCCGTGTCCCCCGCCGCGAGCGGGCGTCCCGTGGCCGCCCCGGAACCGGCCGGAGACCTGGCGTACGTGATCCACACCTCCGGTTCGACGGGACGGCCCAGGGGCGTCGCGGTCACCCACACCCAGGCGGCGTCGGTCGTCCTGGCCGCGCTGGAACGGATCGGCATGGCCGAGGGCGAGGTGTGGGCGCTGACCCACTCCCCGGCGTTCGACGTGTCGGTCTTCGAGATCTTCGGCGCGCTGCTGTCGGGCGGGACGCTGGTCGTCCCGGACCGGGAGACCGCCCGGTCACCGCGCGAACTGCTCGACCTGGTCGACGAGCACGGTGTGACGGTGCTCTGCCAGACGCCGACGGCCTTCCGGGGGCTGACGGAGCTGGTCGCACAGGGCGCCGACCCCGGGCTGCGGGCGGTGGTGCTCGCCGGGGAGAAGGCGCGCTTCGCGGAGCTGGCCCCGTGGGCGGGGCGGCTGGGGCGTACGGTCCTCGTCAACATGTACGGCCCGACGGAGACCGCCATCTACGCCACCGCGCACCGGATCACCGCCGACGACCTCGCCCGTACCGGCCGGAGCGTGATCGGCCGGCCGCTGCCGGGCGTGCGCGCCGAGCCGCTGGACGCGGCGGGGCACCCGGTCCCGGACGGGGTGCCGGGCGAGCTGTACATCGGCGGTGCGGGGGTGGCCCTCGGCTACCTCGGCGACCCCGGGGGCACGGCCGCGCGGTTCGTACCCGACCCTGCGGGCGGGCCGGGGGCCCGCCGGTTCCGCACCGGCGACCGGGTCCGCCGGCTGGCCGACGGCTCCCTGGAGTTCCTGGGCCGGCTCGACGACCAGCTGAAGATCCGCGGGCACCGGGTGGAGCCCGGCGAGGTCCGCGCCGCCCTGCTGGCGACCGGTCTGGTCACCGAGGCGGCCGTGGTCGCGGTCGGCGGCGAACTGGTGGCGTATGCGGTGGGGCGGCAAAGCACGGGTCCGGCCGAGCTGCGCGGGGCGCTGGCCCGGGTGCTGCCCGAGCCGATGATCCCCGTGGCGTACGTGCTGCTGGACGCCCTTCCCCGCACGGTCACCGGCAAGACCGACCTGCGCGGGCTGCCCCTGCCCGGGCCCGGGGCGTACGTGAGGGCTGTGCCGGTCGCGCCCCGGACACCGCTGGAGGAGCGGGTCGTGGCCGTCTGGCGGTCGGTCCTCCCGGTGGACGAGATCGGTGTCGAGGACGACTTCTTCGACCTCGGCGGCGACTCCGTCCGGGCCTTCCGGGCGACCGAGACCCTGCGCCGCGAGGGCGTGCGCGTCTCGGTCCGCGAGGTGTTCGAGTACCGCACGGCGGCGAGGCTCTGCACCGCCCTCACGTAACCGCTCCGCGGGCCCCGCGGCTCCCACGGCGAAGGCTCTCCACCCCACTCGGGGCGGAGAGCCTTCGCCGTACACGGGCACCGGCCCGACACCCTGCCCCGCCCGAGCGACAGACACCTCGCGTACGGACCGGCGCCGCGCGCAAACGGGCCCCGGTCGGCGGGGCTCCCCCTGTGCGGGGTCCCGCCGGCCGGGGCTTCTGGTGTACGGGTGGGTCCGGCCGGTGAGGCTGTTCGTGGGCCGGGGGCTGTGGGCGGGGGTTTTCGTGGGGGTGGCCGACGGCTTGAGGCTCCCCGCCCGGTGACCGGGTGGGGAGCCTCAGGCGTCGGGGGATGCGGCTGTGCTCACGGGTGGCGGATCGCCGGGCTGACGGCGGCCGTGACGGTGCAGACGAGCATGGCCGCGGCGACGCCGAGCAGGACGGTGCCGGTGCCGAACGCGGACAGCAGGAAGCCCGCGGCCAGCGCGCCCAGGGAGTTGGCGCCCCAGGAGGCCAGCATGACCGCGCTCATCGCCTTGCCGTGGATCTCGTCGGGGACCAGGTGCGCCATATAGGCGCCGGCGCCGACGTTGAGCGCCGCCCCCGTGAAGGACATCGCCGCGTACAGCGCCAGCAGGACCCCGTACTGCGTGGTCAGGGCCACCGCGGGGACCAGGACCGTCCAGCTCAGCAGGGTGCCGAGCAGGATGTTCGGCAGCCGGATCCCGGTCAGCAGCTTGCCCGCCGACAGTGCGCCGGCCACCCCGCCGAGGCCGGAGACCAGCCCGATCAGCCCGACCTGGGCCGCCGAGCCGCCGTGTTCCCGGATGACGACGAGCGGGGCCATGTTGACGATCTGGAACAGCAGGTTGGTCACCGCCACCACGCAGATCGCCGCGCGCAGGAACCGCTGGCCCCACAGCCAGGACAGGCCCTGGCGCACCTCCGCCTTCCAGTCCCGTCCGCCCGGTCCGCGTTCCTCCTGGAAGGGCGCCTTGACCAGGCTGAGGTTGACGAGGGACAGCAGGTGCCCGGCCGCGACCACCCCGAACGGCAGCCAGCCCGCGACCGAGAACGCGGCACCGCCGACCGGCTGCCCGAGCAGGCCCGCCGCCCGTCCCCGCGCCTCGTTCTGGGCCAGCGCGAAGGACAGCCGGTCGGGATGCACCACGTTGCGGACCGCGGTGCGCTCGGCCAGCTGGTAGAAGATCGTCGCCGCGCCGTCCACGAAGGCGACCGCGAGGATGTGCGGCAGCCAGACCCGGCCGGCCAGCACCACGGCCACCACGCTGGCCATCGCCGCCAGACCGATCAGGTTGCAGACCAGCATCAGGCGGCGCCGGTCCCAGCGGTCGACCATCACCCCGGCGGGCAGCTGGAGCACCAGCATGGGCAGCAGGCCGGCGAACGCGACCAGCCCGGCGTCGGCGGCGGTGCCGTCGCCCCACAGGACGAGCAGCGGGTAGGCGATCACGCCGGTGCGGGCGCCGAGCTGGGTGGCGCCCGCACCGGTCCACAGCAGCAGGAAGTCCCGGTTGCGCCGCAACGGCGGCGGCGCGCCGGCCTTGGCCGACGCGCCGCTGGGACTGATCCCGGTCACCACAGGGAGGCCTTTTCGCTCCCGGTACGGCCCTCCCCGACGGCCGCGCCCGCCACGCGGTCCTCCATGGGGGCGCCGTGGCACCACTCCAGGACCGCCATGGCGCTGTGCATCTTGTTCTCGGCCTGCTGGAAGGCGATGCTCATCGGGCCGTCCAGCACGTCCGCGGTGACCTCCTCGCCCCGGTGGGCGGGCAGGTCGTGCATGAACACCGCGTCCGGGCTGCCCCGCCACAGTTCCCGGGTCACCTGGAACGGCTGGAAGGTCCGCCGCCAGCCGGGGTCGGGCTTGGTGGTGCCGGTGGTCTGCCAGCGCGTGGTGTAGACGACGTCGAAGCCGCGGGGCGCGGGCTCCATCCGGTGGCTCTCCTCGATCCGGGCCCCCGACCGCCGGGCGTGGCCGCGGGCCAGTTCCAGGAAGCGCGGGTCGAGGCCGTAGCCGGGCGGGGTGCGCAGCTGGAGTTCCACGCCGGGGGTGCGGCCCAGGGCCAGCGCCAGCGCCGAGGCGGTGTTGTTGCCCTCGCCGACGTAGAGCACCCGCAGTCCTTCGAGGGAGCCGAAGTGGCGCCGCAAGGTGGTGAGGTCGGCGAGCGCCTGGGTCGGGTGCTCCTCCTCGGTCATGGCGTTGACCACCGGCATCCGGTGCTGCCCGGCCCACTCCGCCAGTTCCCCGGTGGGCCGGCCGGTCCGCGCGACGAGCACGTCGAGCATCCCCGACAGCACCCGCCCGGTGTCCGAGGACGCCTCACCGGTGTTGGTCTGCAGGTCCGACGGCCCGAAGTTGATGACGTGGGCGCCGAGCCGGAGCGCCGAGGACCAGAACGCGGTCCTGGTCCTGGTCGAGGTCATCCCGAAGTAGATGCCGACCACCTGGCCGGCCAGCGGCTCGTGGTGGACGGAGGTGCCCGCGGAGTGGGAGACGCCCCGGCGCACGATCCGCTCCAGGTCACCGTCGCCGAGGTCCTCCAGCGACACCAGCCTGCGGGCGCCGCTCATCGGGCCGCGGCCATCCGGCGGCGCAGGCTCGCCGGCCGCAGGTCGGTCCAGATCTTGCCGATGTGGGCCAGGCATTCGTCCTTGCTGCCCTCGGTGCCCTCCGGATGCCAGCCGGCCGGCAGGGCCCGGTCGGCCCACCAGACGGAGTACTGCTCCTCGTCGTTGAGCACCACGAGATAGCGGCGGTCGTCGGCTTCCTCAGCGTGCATTTCCCACCTCCGGTGAACAGGGGATCCGTGCCGAGACGGACCCTCCCGAGCTTCGGGAACCGGCCATAACCAAGCCATATTCGCCAGATACAGCGAGGCCAGGAGCGGTGCGCGCGGCCGGATCCGGCCGACCGGGGCGCACGTATGGGACGGATATAGATCGCGCCCCTACCGTCCCGGATATGGATACGGGAACGGCGATGGTGCGGCTTGAGTCCGTGAGCAGAGGATTCGGCAAGCGCGACAACAGGGTCATCGCCCTCGACGACGTGACGCTGGACTTCCCCGAAGGGGTCTTCACCGCGGTGATGGGACCCTCGGGCTCGGGCAAGTCGACCATGTTGCAGTGCGCGGCCGGCATCGACCGGGTCGACTCCGGGGAGGTGACGCTGGCCGGCACCCGGCTGCGCGGGCTGAGCGAGGCCGCGCTGACCAGGCTGAGGAGACAGCATGTCGGTTTCGTCTTCCAGACGTTCAACCTCATCCCGTCGCTGACCGCGCGGCAGAACGTGGCGCTCCCGCTGATGCTCGCGGGGCAGAAGCCCGCCCGCAAGGCCGTGGACGAGGCGCTGGACCGGCTGGGGCTGGGCGAGCGCAAGCAGCACCGGCCCGGCGAACTGTCCGGCGGCCAGCAGCAGCGGGTCGCGCTCGCGCGGGCGCTGCTGACCGGGCCGAAGGTGCTGTTCGCCGACGAGCCGACCGGGGCGCTGGACTCCAAGTCCTCCCGGCAGGTGATGCAGTTGCTGCGCGAACTGGTCGACACCACCGGGCAGACCATCATCATGGTCACCCATGACCCGGTCGCCGCCTCCTACGCCGACCAGATCGTCTTCCTCGCCGACGGCCGCCCGGCGGGCCTGCTGGAATCCCCCACCCCCGAGCTGGCCGCGGCGCGGATCACGAAACTGGAGCAGTCATGGTGAGGCTTGCGCTCGCGACCGTGCGAGCCCGTGCCGTCTCGTTCGCGGGCGCGTTCCTCGCCCTCGCGCTGGGGGTCGGCATCATCGCGATGATGACACTCGCCCTGTGGGCCGTGGGATCCGCCGATCTGTCGGGGCCGCAGCGGTACGCCGCGGCCCCCGCCGTCGTGACCCAGCCCGTCACCTACAAACTGACCGACGACGACGGCGATCCGCGGGAGTTCCCGATCGCGCGCCCGGGCGACCTGCCCGCGCGGACCGTGAGCGCGCTGGCCGCCACCGGCAGAACCATCGAGGACCGGTCGTTCCCGGCCCGGCTGCCCGGCGGTCCCGGCGACCAGGTCGGCCATCCGTGGTCGACGGCCGCCTTCACCCCGTACCGGCTCGCCGAGGGCCGGGCGCCTCGGGCCGCCGACGAGATCGTGGTCGGCGGCGGCGACCCCGCCCTGCTGGGCAAGCGGGTCGAGGTCGCCGTGGACGGCGCCTTCACCGGCTACCGGGTCGTCGGCGTCACCGAGCTGGTCTGGTTCGAGGACGCCGTGTTCTTCACCGACGCCGAGGCCGGGAGACTGTCGCCCGGCGTCCAGGCCGTCGTGGCCTACGGCCCGCTCGACCAGGTCCGCTCGGCGGCCGGCCGGGCGAGCGTGCTGACCGGGGAGTCCCGGCTGCTCGCCGAGGCCGACCAGGAGGGCGGCCGGGACCAGCTGAGGGACGCCGAGGGCATGGCGGGCACCTCGCTGATGATCGTGGCCTTCGTCGCGGTCTTCGTGGTGATCGCCACCTTCGCGTTCGTGGTCGACCAGCGCCGCCGCGAACTCGCCCTGTTCCGCACCATCGGGGCGACCCCCTGGCAGGTGCGGCGGATGGTGCTGCTGGAGGCGCTGCTGCTGGCCTCCGCGGCCTCCGCGCTGGGCTGTCTGGCCGGTGCCCGGTTCGCCGCGCTGCTGCGGGACTTCATGGTGGACAAGGACATCGCCCCGGCCTGGTACGAGATCGACGTCGTCTGGCCGCCCCTGGTGATCGCGTTCGCGGCCGGCCTGCTGTCGGCGATGCTCGGCACCGCCGCCGTGTCCTGGAAGGCGGGCCGGGTCAAGCCCGCCGAGGCGCTGCGCGAGGCCACCGGGCGCCGCCGGGTGCTGACCCCCGTCCGCCTGGTGCTCGGCATCGCCCTGCTGGGCCTCGGCCTGCAGAAGAGCTTCTCGGCGGTGGACAACCCGCTCACCGCGATGAGCATGCAGAACTACTTCCCGGTGCCCGTGCTGATCGTGGGCGGCTGCGCGCTGCTGACCCCGCTGCTGCTGCGCCCGGTGCTGTTCCTCGCGTCCTGGCCGCTGGGCAGGCTGGGCGCCGGGGCCATGATCGTCCGGGAAGGCGCGCTGTTCGCGGGCCGTCGCACCGCCTCGGTCGCGGCGCCGGTGGTGCTGGCGCTCGGTCTCGGCGGCGCGCTGCTCACCGCGCCGGTGGCCGCCGGTGACGCCGGGGCCGCGGGGCTGCGGGCCCAGGCGAGGGCCGACTTCACCATGGTCGCCGACGACGGCGCGGCCATCGGCGCCGCCACCCGGGAGAAGGTGCTCGCCCTGCCGGGCGTCCGGGCCGCCGCGCTGACCCCCGGTGAACTGCGCCTGTCCGGGGCGAAGGACCGCTACATCGGGACGCTGTCCAGCTGGGCGGTGGACCCCGGGGCGCTGGCCGCCACCCAGAACCTGAAGATCACCGAGGGTTCGCTGGACCGGTTCGGCGACGGGCAGCTCGTCCTGGACGAGGACACCGCGGCCGAGTTCGGCATCGGGGCCGGGGACGAGGTGAAGGCCGGGCTGCCCGACGGGACGGCGGTGAACCTGACGGTGGCGGCGCTGACGGGACCCTCGGTGCTCGGCGAGACCGGTTATGTGTCGGCCGCGCACGCGGCCGGTGGCGAGCCGACCCGGATCGACGTCAAGGTCGGCCGGGACGGCGACCGGGCCGCGGTCGCCGCGGCGCTGCGCGAGGCGGCGCGCGACCAGCCGGTCCAGGTGGCGCCGATGGCCGCGTTCCTGGACGAGGTCCGCGACGACCAGCAGGAGCAGGCCCGGCTCGCGACGCTGATCGTGTTCGCGCTCGCGCTGGGCTACGCGCTGCTCGCGATCGCCAACACCCTGGTGATGGCGGCCCCCGGCCGGCGCCGGGAGCTGGCGGCCCTCAACCTGACCGGCGCCACCCGCGGCGACACGCTCAAGTACGTCGCCGCGGAGACCGCGGTCGCGGCGGTGGCCGGGGGGATCCTCGGCGCGGTCGCGGCCGGTCTGGTGGTGGTCGGCCAGCGGGCCGCGCTCACCAAGCTGGCCGGCGGGTTCGCGTTCTCCGTCCCGTGGGGGGCCGTCGTCGCCGTGGGTGCCGCCTGCGCGGTCGTGGCGGTGACGGTCGCGGTCGTCGCCACCCGCTTCTTCCTGCGGGGCCGGCTGCTCGATCTGGCCGGCAAGGGGGAGTAGGGCCACACCGAAGGGGCGGGATCCTGTGGGATCCCGCCCCTTCGGCATGCCCTCGGCCCGGACTTCGCGTGTCCTTCGGCGCGGGCTTGGCGCTCTCAGACCCGGACTTCGCGGACGAGTCCCGCCACGACCCGGCACAGGTCGGCGGCCGGATCGTCGATGAAGTAGTGGTCGCCGGCCACCTCGGCGAGCTCGAAGCCGCCGATGGTGTGCGCCGCCCAGCGGCCCATCTCCGCCACCCCGCACCCGTGGTCGCCGGTGCCGGCGATGGCGGTGACCGGGCAGGTCACCCTGGCGCCGGGACGCACCGTGTAGGTCTCCGACATCATCAGGTCCGCGGCCAGCGAGGGAGCCGCCAGCTGCCACAGGTCGGGGTCGGCCGCCGCCCGGCGGGCCGCCTCGCCCGAGCGCTCGGCCCAGGCCCGCAGCACGGCGTCCGCCCGGAAGTCCCGCCCGCTCGGCCGGTGGTCGGCGGGCGCCTTGCGGGCGGAGACGAACAGCCGGACGACCGGGGACGGGAACCTGGGGAGCATCCGGCGGGCCACCTCGAAGCCGACCGTGGCGCCCAGGCTGTGCCCGAACAGCGCGACGGGTGGGCCGTCCAGGGCGGTCAGCTCGCCCGCGATCCGGTCGGCCAGCGCCGCCAGGTCCGCGACCGGGGCCTCGGCGCGCCGGTCCTGACGGCCCGGGTACTGCACGGCCACGACCTCGATCTCGGGCGGCAGCTTCTGTGCCAGCGCGCGGTAGAGGCCCGCGCCGCCGCCTGCGTAGGGAAGGCAGACCAGACGGACGCGGGCCTCGGGCCGGGCGTGGAACGTGCGGAACCAGCTCACCGCGCGACCGCCGGGACGACGGGCTCGGCCATGGCCACGGCGATCCTGCGCGGGCCGGTGAACGGCTCCCGGCCGTGCGCCGCCAGCATGTTGTCGACCAGGAGCACGTCCCCGCGCCGCCAGTCGAACCTGCGGGAGGCCGTGCGGTAGCAGTCGCGCAGGTGGGCGACGACCTCGTCGGGGATGGTGCCGCCGTCGCCGTAGTAGCTGTTGGCCGGCAGGCCGTCGTCCCCGAACAGCTCCAGCAGGCCTTCCCGGACGTCCGGCGGGAGCGTGCTGCCGTGGAAGAAGGTGATGTGGTTGAACCAGACGGACTCCCCCGTCACCGGGTGCCGGTGGACGGCCCCGCGGACGCCCTCGGTGCGCAGCACGTCGCCGTCCGTCCAGGAGCAGCGCAGGTCGCGGGCCGCGCACAGGCGGGCGATCTCGGCGCGGTCCTCGGTGCCGAAGGAGGTCCGCCAGTCGACGCCGAAGCGCGGCCGGTAGGTGCGTACGACCATCCAGCCGCGCTCGGCGAACTCCGCCCGGACCGCCGGGTCGATCGAGCGGTATATCTCGCGGGTGTCGGCGAGCGGGGTCGCCCCCCGGGTGAGGGGCGGCTCGACGCAGGTGAAGAACAGCACGCCCGGCCAGGTGGCCTGGTAGGAGTTCTCGTTGTGCAGGAAGATCTCCTCGTCGGGCGGATAGTCCGTGGAGGTGTAGATGTTGCCGTGCAGGGCCGTCCGCGGGGACGACTGCTCGGCGTACTCCAGCGGTGGGCCCGAGAAGGCGCGGACCACGTCGTCGACGCCGCGCAGCTGGTCGGGGCCGGTGGAGAAGCCCCGCAGCAGCACGGCGCCGTGGCGGGACAGCCGGGCCCGCAGGTCGTCCCGGTGGAGCGCGGTGAACTCGGGCAGCGGCGGGGCGCCGGGCGCGCCCTCGACGAGGTGGGGCAGGTCGCTCATGGGATCTCCGTTTTCTTCTCCGGGACGGACGGCCAGGCAAGCCGCGTCCGCTCCTCGGCGGTCTGCTCGATGCGGTCCATCGCCCTGCGCAGCAGGGGCGGGGCCATGAGGGAGGTGACGATCGCGACGAGCACGATCGTGGTGTAGGCGGTGGCGTTGAGGACGCCGAGCCGTAGCCCGGTCATCGCGACGATCACCTCGATGACACCGCGGGCGTTCATGCCGGCGCCGCAGGCCAGGGCCTCCGCCGTGCCGAGACCGCCGGCGGCGGCGCCCATCCAGGCGCCGAGGAACTTGCCGGCGACGGCCAGCAGCAGGATGCCGGCGGCGACCGCGGCGACCTCGGGATCGGCCAGCGCGGTCATATCCATGCGCAGTCCGGCCAGGGCGAAGAACAGCGGCGCCAGGACGGTCAGGACGACCTTGCGCAGCGGGGCCAGGGTCTCCGGGCGGGGGGCGACCGACGCGATCACGACCCCGCAGACGAAGGCGCCGAACACCGCCTCGATACCGAGGGCCTGGGTGGCGGCGGCGCCCAACAGGATGATGACCGTCACCGGCGCGATCCCCGGCCCGCGCCGCAGCACGGCACGGGCCGCGGGCCGGAGCACGAACGCGGCGACCAGCAGCACGGCGGCGATCTCGGCCACGGAGCCCAGCACCGTGGCGGCACCGAGCCCGGTCGTGGCCATCGCGGAGACCACCGAGAGCATCAGCCAGCCGAACACGTCGTCGATGACGGCCGCGGTCAGGGTCAGCTGGCCCACGTCGCGGTGCAGCAGGTTCATGTCCAGCAGCGTCTTGGCGATGACGGGGATCGCGCTCACGCACATCGCCACGCCGAGGAACAGCGCGACGACCGTCCGGTCCGCGCCGCCCGACAGCAGCGACAGCGGCAGCACGAAGCCCGCCGCCACCCCGAAGGCGAGCGGCACCAGCAGCCCGCCGAGGCTGATCTTCGCCGCGGTCGCCCCGCGCGTGCGCACGAGCCGCAGGTCCAGCTCGGCGCCGGAGAGGCCGACCAGCAGCAGGACGCCCAGCTGGCCGGTGGCGTCGAGCAGATGCAGCTGCTCGGTGCCGGGGCCGTGCCACAGGCCGAGCGCGCCGAGCACCGACGGGCCGAGCAGCACTCCGGCGCACAGCTCGCCGGCGATCGCGGGCAGGTTCACCCGCCGGGCCAGCCTGCCGAGCACCAGCGCGGTGGCCAGCAGCAGGCCCGCCTGGAGCAGAAAGGCCAGCAGCCGGTCCGCGGGAAGGGGCGCCACCGGATTCGCGGCTATCACCATGGGGCCGAGCGTCGAAGCGCATCCGATAAGGCGCCCATATTGCCGCTATACCCGTCCGGCGTCATGACCGGAGGTCGTTTTGCTATAGGCCGCTGATAGCCGGGCCGCGCACGCTCTCCGGCATGGAATACCAACGGCGGCTTCCGCTCTCCATGGCGCAGCAGGGCGTCTGGTTCGCCCACCAGCTGGACCCTTCGGGCCGGCGCTACAACTGCGGTGAGTGCATCGACATCCGCGGCGACCTGGACCCCGAGGTGCTCCGGCGGGCCTGGACGCGGTTGTGTTCCGAGGCCGAGGTGCTGCGGGTGACCTCGGTCGGCGAGGACGGCGAGGGTCTGCGGCAATACGTGACCGAGGCCCCGGCGAAAGCGCCTGCCCTGGTCGATCTGCGGGAGAGCGCCGACCCGGAGGGGGCCGCCCGGAAATGGATGGAAGCCGATCTGGCGACGTCCGTGGACCTGGAGAAAGGGCCGTTGTCGCACGCGGCCGTTTTCCGGCTCGGCCCGGAACGGCTGCTGTTCTACTACAGAATTCACCACATACTCGTGGACGCCTACGGGGTGCATCTGCTGCGCCGCCGGCTCGCCGAACTGTGCGGCAAACGGCCCGGCCCGGCCGGCTTCGAGCCGTTGCACACACTCGCCGAGGAGGAGGCGGGCTACCGCCGCTCGCCCCGGTTCGAGGCCGACCGCGCCTACTGGACGGCCCGCTTCGCGGACCGCCCGGACCCCGTCCAGCTGCCCGGCGTCGCCCCCGCCGGTGGCCGGCCGCCGCGCCTGCGCCGGGAGCAGCCGCTGCCCGAGGCCGGGCGCGCCGCGCTGGACCGGGCCGCACAGGCCGCCGGCACCACCTGGCAGACCCTCCTCGTCGCGGCCACCGCCGCTTACGTCGGCCGGATGACCGGGCGCACCGACGTGATCCTCGGCCTGCCGGTCTCCGGGCGGCGCGGTCCCGGTGCGCGCCGGGTGCCCGGGATGGCGACGGGCACGGTCGCGCTGCGCTTCGACGTCCCGCCGCGGGCGAGCCTCGCCGAGCTGGTGCCCGTGGTGGCGGCGGAGATCGGTGCCGCGCTGCGGCACGAGCGCTACCGGCACGAGGACCTGTGCCGCGAACTGGGCGTCACCGGGCGGGAGGGCGGCCTGCTCGGGACCCTGGTCAACTTCATGCCGTACGAGCGCGACCTGGACTTCGGCGGCGTCGGCGGCCGGGTGACGAACCTGGCCTCCGGCCCCTCCCCCGGCCTGTCCGTGGCGGTCGGCGGCCGTGTCGACGGCTCGCCGGGCGCGCTGCTCTTCGACG
This sequence comes from Streptomyces nogalater, assembly GCF_039532885.1. Lineage (NCBI taxonomy): Bacteria > Bacillati > Actinomycetota > Actinomycetes > Kitasatosporales > Streptomycetaceae > Streptomyces > Streptomyces nogalater. The sequence goes on from NZ_BAAASM010000015.1 coordinate 46,744, forward strand.
CCGACCCCGGGCTGCACGACACCGCCGGTCTGGCCGCGCACGCGGCGCGGCTGACCGCGTTCGTCCTGCGGGCGGCGGGCTCGGTGCACACGCCGGTCGGCGAGCTGGAGCTGCTGACCCCAAACGAGCGGGCGGCCCTGCTGCCGGACCGGGCGCCCTCCCCGGCGTACGGCGGTGACGTGCCCGGGCTGGTCGCCGCCCGCCCGGCCGGGGCACCGGCCGTGGAGTGCGGGGGCACCACGCTGACCTACGGCGAACTCAACGCGCGCGCCGACGCCCTGGCCGCCCGGCTGCGCGAGCGGGGGGCGGGAGAGGGGACGAACGTCGCGCTGCTGATGCCGCGCACGGCCGGCCTCGTCGTGGCGATGCTCGCCTGCCTGCGGGCCGGTGCCGCCTACGTGCCGGTCGACCCCGGATACCCGCGGGAGCGGATCGACCACCTGCTGGCGGACGCCGCTCCGGTGTGCGTCCTCACCGAGGAGGGTCCCGCCGGGGCGGGCGGGGGCGCGTTCGGCCGTCCCGACCCGGACTCGGCCGCGTACCTCATCTACACCTCGGGCTCGACCGGACTGCCCAAGGGCGTGGTCGTCCCGCACGGGGCGCTCGCCAACCTCGCCCTCGACCACGCCGAGCGGTTCGGGCTCGGGCCGGGCAGCCGGGTGCTGCAGTACCTCTCGCCCGGCTTCGACGCCGCCGTCGGCGACATCTGGCCCGCGCTGGTCTCCGGTGCCGCGCTGGTACTCGCGCCGGAGACCTCCGCCCTGGCACCGGACGACCTCGCGGAACTGCTGCGCACGGCCCGTATCACCCATCTGGCGCTGCCGACCGCCGTCCTGGCCGGTCTGCCCGCCCGGGAGCTGCCCGACCTGGACGTGCTGATCGTCGGCGGGGAGGCCGTGGACGAGGCGCTCGTCGCCCGCTGGGCGCCGGGCCGCCGCATGTTCAACATGTACGGGCCGACCGAGGCGACCGTGGCGGCGACCGGCAGCGGCCCGCTGGACGGCGAGAGCCGGCCGCCGATCGGCCGCCCGGTCTCCGGGGCGCGGGTCTACGTACTGGACGAGCGGCTGGAGCCGGTGCCCGCCGGCTGCCCCGGCGAGCTGTACATCGCGGGCGCCGGGGTGGCGCGCGGCTACCACGGCCGCCCGGAGCTGACCGCGGACCGTTTCCTGCCCTGCCCGTACGGCCCAGGCGGCGACCGCATGTACCGGACCGGGGACCGCGTCCGGTGGCGGCCGGACGGCCAGCTGGAGTATCTCGGCCGCGGCGACGGGCAGTTCAAGCTGCGCGGGCTGCGGATCGAGGCGGGCGAGGTCGAGGCGGCGCTGAGCCGGCATCCCGGTGTCCGCGCGGCGGCCGTGGCGGTCCGCGAGGACCGTCCCGGCACCCGGCGCCTGGTCGGCTATCTGGTACCGGCCGGACCGCTCGACCCCGCCGAGGTCCGGGAACTGGCCCGGCGGATCCTGCCGGAGGCCATGGTGCCCTCCGCACTCGTCGTGCTCGACGCCTTTCCGCTGACCCCGCACGGCAAGCTCGACCGCCGCGCGCTGCCCGCCCCGCCCGAGGCGCGGGAGGACGACACGGACCTGCCCGGTTCCCCGGCCGAGGAGACGCTCCGCGCGCTCTTCGCCGAGGTCCTGGGGCTGGACCGGGTGGGCGCCGGGGCCTCCTTCTTCGACCGGGGCGGCGACAGCATCATGGCGCTGCAACTGGTCAGCCGCGCCCGCAGGGCCGGGCTCGAACTCACCTCGCGCGAGGTGTTCCTGCACCCGACCGCCGCCGAACTGGCCGCCATCGCACGGCCGTTGCCGGACGCGGGGGCCGTCGAGCCCGACGGCGCGGGGATCGGCGAGGTGCCGCTCACCCCGATCGTGGCCTGGCTGGCCGGACAGGACGCCCCCAGCTCGCGCTTCAGCCAGTCGGTAACGGTCCGGACGCCCGCGGGCACCACGGCCGACGCCCTGTCCGACGGCCTGCGCACCCTCGTCGACCACCACGACGCGCTGCGCCTGCGGCTGCGCGAGGGAGGACGCCTGGAGGTCAGGCCGCCCGGCACGGTGGCACCCGAGCTGACCGTCGTACCGGAGCCGGCCGTCGTGTCCGAGACCGTCGTACCCGAGCCAGCCGTCGTATCCGAGCCGACCGCCGTGTCCGAGACCGTCGTACCCGAGCCAGCCGGCGTATCCGAGGCGAACGCCGTGCCCGAGTCGGCCCGCGTGTCGGAGCCGACCGTCGTACCCGAGCCGACCGTCGTACCCGAGTTGGCCGTCGTATCCGAGTCGGCCCTCGTATCCGGACCGGGCCGCGCGGACGACCGGCGGGCGGCGGCGCGGGACCGGCTCGACCCGGCGCGGGGCGTGCTGCACCAGGCCGTCTGGTCCCCCGGCGGACCCGGCGCGCCCGGCCTGCTGGAGCTGACCGTGCACCACCTGGCCGTGGACGGCGTGTCCTGGCGGGTGCTGCTCCAGGACCTCGCCTCGGCGATGACCGGCGCCCCGCTGCCCGCGGTGGGCACCTCGCTGCGCACCTGGGCCCGCCGGCTCGCCGCGGCGGCCCCGGAGCGGGCCGGCGAGCTTGCGATGTGGGAGCACATCGCGCGCACCCCCGATCCGGCGGTCGCGGCCGGTGACCTGGACCCGGCCGCCGACCTGTTCGCCACCGCCCGCAGCGTGCGGGTGGCCCTCTCCCCCGAGACGACCGGGGCTCTGCTCACCGAGGTGCCCGCCGCGTTCCGCGCGGGGGTCACCGAGGTACTGCTGACCGGGCTGGCCCTGGCCTGCCGCCGCTGGCGCGGCGCGGACGGCGCGGTGCTGTGCGAGCTGGAGGGGCACGGCCGGGAGGACGTCTTCACCGGCGTCCGCCTGGACCGCACCGTGGGCTGGTTCACCAGCATGTACCCGGCCCGTCTGGACCCGGGCGAGGTCGCCTGGCCGGAGGTCGTGGCGGCGGGCCCGGCCCTGGGCGACGCGCTCAAGCGGGTCAAGGAGCAGCTGCGCGCGCTGCCCGACCACGGCCTCGGCTACGGCATGCTGCGCTACCTCCACGAACCGGCCCGGGCCCGGCTGTCGGGGCTGCCCGCGCCGCGGATCGGCTTCAACTACCTGGGCCGGTTCTCCTCGGGGCAGGACGCCGACTGGGAGCTGACCGACGGGGGTTTCCACGCCGACCCCGACCCGCGGATGCCGTTCGCGCACGAACTGGAGATCCTCGCGGCCACCTTCGACGGCCCGTCGGGCCCCGAGCTGACCGTCACCCTCCACTGGCCGCGGCGGCTCTTCCAGGAGGAGCGGATCACCGAGCTGGCCACCCTGTTCCGCACGGCCCTGGAAGCCCTGGCCCGGCACGGGCGGGGTCCCGGGGCGGGCGGGCTCACCCCGTCCGACGTGCCGCTGGTCGGACTGTCCCAGGACGAGATCGACGAACTGGCCGGGCACTACGGGCCGCTCGCCGACCTGCTGCCGCTCTCCCCGCTGCAAGAAGGTTTCCTCGTCCACAGCATGCGGACGGAGCACACGCTCGACGTCTACGCGGCCCAGCTGGCCGTCGACCTCGAAG
>NZ_BAAASM010000015.1:50349-166958 GCF_039532885.1 Streptomyces nogalater
CACGCCAACCTGCGCGCCGCCTTCCACTACGGCGACCTGGACCAGCCGGTCCAGGTCCTGCCGGCCCGGGTCGCGCTGCCCTGGCGGGAACAGGACCTGACCGGCCGCGCCGATCCGGAGGCGGAGGCCGCACGGCTGGCCGGCGCGGACCGCCGCGCCAGGTTCGACCCGGCACGGCCCCCGCTGCTGCGGTTCCTCCTGCTCCGGCTCGGCGCACGGCACCACCGGCTGGTGCTGACCGTCCACCACATCGTGTGGGACGGCTGGTCCACCTCGGTGCTCGTACGGGAACTGTTCGCCCTGTACGCGGGCGGCCGGCTCGCGCCCGTCGCGCCGTACGGGCGGTACGCGGCCTGGCTCGCCGGCCGGGACCGGGACGCGGCACGCCAGGCCTGGCGGGAGGCGCTGGCCGGCCTGCCCGGTCCGACCCTCGTCGGCACCACCGGCCGTACCGAGGTGCCGCACGGACTGGTCGTCCACGAGCTGGACGAGGCCACCACCCGGGCGCTGACCGCGCGTACCGCGGCGCACGGTCTGACGCTGAACACCGTCGTCCAGGGCGCCTGGGCGGTGGTGCTGGGCGAGCTGACCGGCGGCCACGACGTGGTCTTCGGGTCCTCGGTGTCCGGCCGGCCGCCCGAACTGCCCGGCGTCGAGGGCATGGTCGGGCTGTTCACCAACACCGTCCCGGTGCGGGTGCGACTGGCACCGGACGAGCCGTTCCCCGCCGCGCTGCACCGCCTCCAGCGGGAGCAGGCCGCACTGCAACCGCACGACCACCTGGGCCTGGCCGAGATCCAGCGGGCGGCCGGCCTGCGCTCCCTGTTCGACACCACGACGCTGTTCGTGAACTACCCGATGGACCCCTCCGCGTGGGCGGCGGCCCTCGACGGGCGGCTGCGGATGCGCGCGTTCGCGGCCGCGGACGACACCCATTTCCCGCTCCGGCTGGCGGTGGTCCCGGGCGAGCGGCTGTCGCTGCGGCTCGGGCACCGGCCCGACGCCTTCGGCCCCGGCGAGGCGCGGCGGCTGGCCGCGCGCTGCGCCCGGGTGCTCGAAGCGGTCGCGCGCGGCCGGGACCCGCTGGTCCGCGAGCTGTCCGAACCCGTTCAGGAAGGAACGTCATGACCGAGGACCACGTATTCACCCTCACCGAGGCGGAGCGGGAGCGGACCGGAGCGGTCGCCGAAGCGCTCGCCGGGGTGGAGCCCCGCCTGGTCGACGACCGGAGCTGGCTGGACGCCTGCCGGGGGATGTCCGAGGAGCTCCCGCAGCGGCTGCGCCGCAGACTGCGGGCGTTCCGGCACGACCCGGAGGCGGACGGCATGCTGCTGGTGCGCAACCTGCCGCTGGGGCCCGCGCTCGTGCCCACCCCGGCCGTCCGGGAGTCGGTCGAGCGGGCGGCCACCCCGGCCGCCGGGACCATCGCCCTGGTCTCCTCGCAGATCGGCGAGGTCATCGCCTACCGGGACGAGAAGAGCGGCGCCCTGGTGCAGAACGTCGTCCCCGTGGCCGGCCGGGAGGAGCAGCAGAGCAACGCCGGATCGGTCCCGCTGGAACTGCACGTGGAGAACGCCTTCCACCCCTACCGGCCGGACATGGTCGCACTGCTGTGCCTGCGCCCCGACCACGACGGCGGCGCCGGTCTGCGGATCGCCTCGATCCGCCGGGCGGTCGCGCTGCTGCCGTACGACGTGCGCAAGGTGCTCGGCGAGGAACGGTTCCGCACCGAGGTCCCGCCGTCCTTCGGCAGCCCCGGCGGTCAGGCCCCGCCGCACCCGGTCCTGTGCGGCGACTTCGACGACCCCGACGTCCGGGTGGACTTCCACGCCACCCACCCCGAGGACGAGCAGGCCGCCGAGGCGATGACGGTCCTGCGGGCCGCGCTGGACACCGTCACCCGCGCCGTCTACCTGCGCCCCGGCGACCTCGCGATCGTGGACAACCGGGTCACCCTGCACGGCAGGACCCACTTCACCCCGCGCTACGACGGCGAGGACCGCTGGCTGCACCGGACCTTCATCCACCTCGACCACCGCAGGTCCCGCGCCCTGCGCGCCGACAACGGGCAGGTGCTGTCGTGAGACGGCTCGCCCTGGCCGTCACCGCCCTCCTCGTGGGGCTGGCCTCCTCGGCGCCGGCCGTCGCCGCGAGGGAAGCCGGGCCGCGGCGGGCCGCCGGGCCCGAGGTGGTCGTGATCGGCACCGGCGGCACCATCACCGGCGTCGCAAAGGACCGGGCCGGCTTCGAGGACTACGACGGCAGCGCGCTGCCCGTCGCGGACATCGTGTCCGGCCTGCGTCCGGAGCTGGACCAGGTGGCGCGGGTCGTCACCCGGGAAGGGCCCGAGCAGACCGCGATGACCGACTACTACGACCTGGCCCGGCAGGTCGACCGGGCACTGCGCACGGCGGACGCGGTCGTCGTCACGGCGGGCACCAAGTCGCTGGAGGAACTGGCCTACTTCCTCGACCTGACCGTGCGCAGCCCCAAGCCGGTGGTCGTGACCGGATCCATGCGGCCGTCCAACGTGTTCGGCGCGGACGGCCCCGCCAACCTCTACAACTCCGTCGTGCTGGCCGCGAGCGGACGCACCCGGTGCTTCGGCACGGTCGTCGCGTTCGGCAACGACATCCTCGCCGCCCGCGAGGCCACCAAGACCACCACGCTCAGGCCCGGCGCGTTCCACGCCGGAGAGGCGGGGGTGCTCGGCACCGTCGACGGCGACCGGATCCGGCTGCCGCGGGCGCCCGCCCGGGTCCAGCGGTGCGGCGAGAGCGGCTGGCGCACACCGTTCGACCTGGCCGGGATCAAGCGGGAGGAGCTGCCCCGCACCGAGATCGTCGCCTCCTACCCGGACGCCGGCGGCGAGGCGATCACCGCGTTCGCCGACGCGGGCGTCGAGGGCATCGTCGTCGCCGGCGACCCCTCGCCCGGCGAGGCCGGCGCGCTGCGCGGGGCGCTCGGCAAGGGCGTGACGGTCGTGGCCGCGGCCCGGACCGGCGGCGGCGCCGTGTACGACGCCCACGCCCCCGGCGTCCTGCCCGCCGAGGACCTGCTGCCGCAGAAGGCCCGGATCCTGCTGCTGCTCACGCTCGCCACCACCCGGGAACCCGCGGACGTCGCCGAGCGGTTCGCCCGCTACGGCGTCCCGCAGTTCACCCCCTGACCCGCTCCGGCACCCCGGACCCGCTGCCGCATCCTGGCACACCCGCACTCCCGGCACACCCGAAGGAGACCCTGTCATGACCGCCCCGACGCCCGTCCCCGAGCTGGTGGCCCGGCAGATCGCGCTGACCCCGGACCGGCCGGCGGTGGCCGCGGCCGGCAGGCAGCTGACCTACGCCGAGCTGGGCACCCGGGCCGACGCCCTGGCCCACGCCCTCGTCGCCCACGGCGCGGCACCGGACCGCCCGGTCGGCGTCCTGCTGCCGCGCGGCCTCGACCTCGTCGTCACCCTGCTCGCCGTCTGGCGGGCGGGGGCCGCCTACCTGCCCCTGGACCCCGGCCACCCCTCCGCCCGGCTGTCCGGCCTGATCGAGCAGACCGGCCTCACCCTGATCGTCACCGACCACACCGGCCACCCCCGGGTCACCGCAACCGGCGCCACCCCGATACTCCCCGACGCTCCGCCCCCGGCGGAGGGGTTCGCGTGGGCCCTCGCGGAGCCGGACGGGGCCGCGTACGTGATGCACACCTCCGGCTCGACCGGTCGCCCGAAAGGCGTGGTGATCGACCACGCGGGCCTCGCCAACCGCGTCCGCTGGGCGGTCGACTCGCTCGGGCTGGACGCCTCGGACCGGGTGCTGCAGAAGACGCCGGTGACCTTCGACGCGGCCGGCTGGGAGATCTTCGCGCCGCTCACCGTCGGCGGCACGGTCGTCCTCGCGCCGGAGGGTGCCGAGCGGGACCCGGCGGCCCTGCTCCGGGCCGTCGCCGACACCGGCGCGAGCGTGCTCCAGCTGGTGCCGTCCGTGCTGCGCGCGCTGGCCGAGGAGGACGGCTGGGACCGCTGCGGCGCGCTGCGCGTGCTGTGCTGCGCCGGCGAGCCGCTGCACGCGGAGGCGGTCCAGCGGGTGCTCGCGCTGGCCCCTTGCGAGGTCACGGTCTGGAACACCTACGGGCCCACCGAGTGCTCCGTCGACATCACCGCCCACCGCTTCGACCCCGCGCAGCGCACCGGTCCCGTGCCGATCGGCCGGCCGATCACCGGGACGCGCGTGCTGGTGCTGGACGACAGCGGCCAGCCGGCCGACGTGGGCGAGCTGTTCGCGGGCGGGGTGGGGGTCGCCCGGGGCTACCTCGGGCGGGCCGGCCTGACGGCCGAGCGGTTCGTACCCGACCCGTACGGGCCCGCCGGCGCGCGGCTGTACCGCACCGGCGACCGGGTCCGGGTGCGCCCGGACGGAGCCCTGGAGTACCTGGGGCGCATCGACCGCCAGGTCAAGATCAACGGTGTCCGGATCGAGCCGGGCGAGATCGAGGCCGTCCTGGAGGCCCATCCCGCGGTCGGCGGCGCCGCCGTCGTCCCGGTCGAGGCGCCGGGCGGCGGACCGGCCCTGGCCGCCTACGTCCGGGCACCGAAGGTGCCGGACGGGCTGCGTGACTACCTCGCCGAGCGGCTGCCGGGCACCCATGTGCCGTCGGTGCTGCTCGCGGTCGACCGGTTCCCGGCCACGTCCAGCGGCAAGCTGGACCGCGCGGCGCTGCCCGCGCCGTCTTTCGCGGCGCCGGCCGTCCGGCGGGAGTCGGCGGCCGAGGAGACGGTGGCCCGGGTCTGGCGCGACCTGTTCAAGAGCGACGGCATCGCCTCCGACGCCGACTTCTACCAACTCGGCGGAACGTCACTTCAGTTCACCCGGCTGGTCAACCGGCTGCGCAAGGCGACCGGCCGCGACCTGGCCCTCGCGGACCTCCTGACCGCCACCACGATCGCCGACCAGGCCCGCCTGCTCGACACCCGCAACGACGGGAGCGGCCCGGACGACGGCTACGGCGCGGCGGACAGCCACGGCGCGGACGACACGTACCGCCCGGTGCCACAGGACGACGAGACCGGTCTCCCCGACGGCCCGGTGCCGTTGCCCCGTACCGGGCCGCTGCCCCTGTCCTTCGGCCAGCGCCGGCTGTGGGTGCTGGACCGGATGAAGCCGCGCAGCCGCGAGTGGGTGTCCGCGCTGTTCCTGCCGGTGCCGGACGGCACGGGCCCCGGCCTGGTCGCCGCCGCGCTGGACCGGCTGGTCGAGCGGCACGAGGCGCTGCGCACGGCGTTCGTCGTCCAAGGCGGCGAACCGATGCAGCTGATACGGCCGCCGGTCCCGCTCGAACTGACCACGGCCGAGGTCACCCCCGGAGAACTGCCCGCCGTGCTCGACCGCGAGCTGGACCGCGGCTTCGACCTGGCGGGCGGTCCGCTCGCCCGGGCCCTGCTGGCCCGCGACCCCGCGCCCGGTGGCCGGCAGGTGCTGGTGCTGTCGGTGCACCACATCATCTGCGACGGCTGGTCCTCCTCGGTGCTCGAACGCGAGTTCGCCACGGTCCTCGCCGCACTGCGAGCCGGCCGCGAGCCGCGACTGCCCGCCCTGCCGGTCCAGTACGCCGACTTCGCCGCCTGGCAGCGGGAGCGGATCACGCCCGCGGCGGTGGAGCGGGAACTCGCCTACTGGCGGGCGGCGCTGGACGGCGCGGCCCCGCTGGAGCCGAGGCCCGACCACCCGCGGCCCCGGGTGCGCGACGGCAAGGGCGCGATGGTGCCGCTGGAGCTGTCACCCGAGGTCACCGAGGCTCTGGTCGCGCTGGGCCGGCGCCACGGCGCCACTCCGTTCATGACGCTGCTGACCGGGTTCGGCACGCTGCTCGCCCGCCGGACCGGACAGTGGGACGCCGTACTCGGCACCCCGGTGGCCGGCCGGGACCGGCCCGGGACCGAGGGCGTGGTCGGCTTCTTCCTCAACAGCCTGGTGCTGCGCCTGGGCCTGTCCGGCGGCATGACCTTCGACGCGGGCGTCCAGCGGGTCAGGGACGCGTGCCGGGCGGCCTTCGCCCACCAGGACCTGCCCTTCGAGCAGCTCGTGGCCGACCTCGCCCCCGAGCGGGACTCCTCGCGCACCCCGCTGTACCAGGTCGCCTTCGACCTCCACGACGAGGAGCTGACCGGATCGGCCGCCGACGCGGCGGACCTCGCGGCCCTGGTGGAGGTCTCCCGGATCGCCAAGACCGACCTCACCCTCTATCTGCGCCGCCGCCCCGACGGGGGGATGTCCGGGGGACTGGAGTACGCCACCGCCCTGTTCGAGCGGGACACCGTCGCGCGCCTGGCTAACCAGCTCGTCCTGCTGCTCCAGCGGGCCGCGGCAAACCCCGGCACCCGCCTGGACGCCCTCGATCTGCTCCCGGCCGCCGAGCGCGGCGCGCTGCTGCGCTGGAGCGGCACCCCCGCCCCGGCGTACACCACCGACGCACCCGGCCTCTTCGAGCGGCAGGCGGACGCCTCCCCCGACGCGGTCGCCCTGCGCACCGAGGCCGGCGAGGTCACCTTCGCCGAGCTGGACCGGCGGGCCAATCGTCTCGCCCACCGGCTGCGGGACCTCGGCGCCGGCGCGGACTCGGTCGTCGGCGTCCTGGTCGACCGCGGCGCCGATCTGATCACCGCCCTGCTCGGCGTGTGGAAGGCGGGAGCGGCCTATCTGCCGATCGAGCCGGGCACCCCGGCCGAGCGGGTCCGGTACATGCTGGCCGACGCCGGGGCCGGCCTGCTGGTCTCCACCACCACCGTCGAGGGCGCCCGGACCGTGTCGCCGGCTCCGGACGGCGCCGAGACGTCCCGGCCCGCCCGGCCGGCCGACCCGGAGCGGCTGGCCTACGTCATCTACACCTCCGGTTCGACGGGCAGACCCAAGGGCGTCGGGATCACCCACGCCGCGCTCGCGGGCCATCTGCGGTGGGCGGTGGACGAGTTGGCGCTCCCGGCGCCGGGCGGCGCGGCGGTGTTCACCTCGGTCGCCTTCGACCTCGGCGTCCCCAACCTGTGGGCGGGGCTGCTGGCCGGCCGGCCGACGACGCTGCTGCCGCAGGACCTGGACCTGACCGAGCTGGGTGACCGCCTGGTCGCCGCCGCCCCGCTGGCCTTCCTCAAGCTCACGCCCGGTCACCTGGAGATCCTGTCCGGGCTGCCCGAGGAGCGGATCGCCGGCCTCGCGGCCCGGATCGTCGTCGCGGGCGAGGCGCTGCCGGTCGCCCTGGCCGAGCGGTGGGCGGCCCTCCTCGGCCCGGGCCGGCTGATCAACGAGTACGGCCCCACCGAGACCTGTGTGGGCGCCACCGTCCACCCGGTCACGGCGGGCTCCGGCCGGGACGGCGTGCCGATCGGCCGGCCCCTGCCCGGCGTGCGCACGCACGTGCTGGACTCCTGGCTCCGGCCGGTCCCGGTCGGCGCGGTCGGCGAACTGTGCGTCGGCGGCGCGGGCGTCGGGCGCGGCTACACCGGCAGGCCGGAGCAGACCGCGGAGCGGTTCGTCCCCGACCCGTTCGGCGAGCCGGGCGACCGGCTGTACCGGACCGGGGACCTCGCCCGGGTGCTGGACGGCGGCGAGGTGGAGTTCCTCGGCCGCGCCGACACCCAGGTCAAGATCCGCGGCTACCGCGTCGAACTCGCCGAGATCGCCGCGGTGGTCGCCGAGCACCCGCAGGTGCGGCAGGCCGTGGCCACCGCGCACGACGGGCTGATCCGGGTCGCCTACGTCCCCGACGGCAGCGAACCCTCCCCGCGGTCGCTCACCGCACTGTGCGCCGCCCGGCTGCCCGCGTACATGCAGCCGGCCGTGTTCACCGCGCTGGCCGCGATGCCGCTGAACGCCAACGGCAAGGTCGACCACGGCGCGCTGCCCGCGCCCGTGCCCGGCGAGCGGGAACTGGTGCCGCCGCGCGGGATCGTCGAGGAACGGGTCGCGGAGATCTTCACCGGGCTGCTCGCGGCCCCGGTGGGCGCGCACACCGGGTTCTTCCGGGCCGGGGGCAACTCGATCCTCGCCATCCGGCTGGTCGCAGCGCTCCAGGACGCCTTCGACGTGGACCTGCCGATCCGGGCCGTCTTCGAGGGCCCGACCGTCGCCGAACTGGCGGCCCTGATCGAGGACTTGGTCCGCTCCGAGCTCGACGCGATGTCCGACGCCGAGCTCAACGCCTACGGAAAGGAGGACGTCAATGGACTTCGCCTTGACGACCGAGCAGCAGCGTCGTCGTGACCGGCTCCTGGCCGCGATCAGGGAGGAGCTGCCGGGACGCCGGCGCACGGACCCGGCGGACCATTTCGACCGGGAGGACTGGGGCAGGGCGGCGGCCCTCGGACTGACCGGGCTGTGCCTGCCCGAGGAGTTCGGCGGCGGCGGGCTCGGCGCCCTGGACACCGCGCTGTGCCTGGAGGCGTTCGGGCAGGGCTGCCTGGACACCGGGCTCGCCTTCGGGGTCGCCGCCCATCTGCTGGCCTGCGCGGTGCCGGTCCGGGACTTCGCCGGCCCCGAGCTGCGGGAGGAGCTGCTGAAGGGCCTGTCCACCGGCTCGGTCATCGCCTCCAACGCGATCACCGAGGACGGGGCGGGCTCGGACACGGCCCGGCTGGAGATGACCGCCCGCCGCGACGGCGACGCCTACGTGATCGACGGCGTGAAGTCGTTCGCGAGCAACGCCCCGCTGGCCGACGTGATCGTCACCTACGCGGTCACCGAGCCGGCGGCCGGGTTCCTCGGCACCAGCGGGTTCGTGGTCCCGCGTGGTCTGCCCGGGCTGAGCGTCAGCCCGCCCCTGGAGAAGATGGGCCTGCACGGCTGCCCGGCCGGCCGGATCACCTTCGACGGGGTCCGGGTCCCCGCCCGCTGTCTGCTGGGCGTCGAGGGCCAGGGCCGGGCGGTCTTCCAGCACTCGATGGGCTGGGAACGGGCCTGCCTGTTCGCGATCTACCTGGGAGTGATGACGTACCAGCTCGAGCGGTGCGTCGCGCACGTCCGCTCGCGCAAGCAGTTCCGCCGCAGGCTGGCCGACTTCCAGGCCGTCTCGCACAAGATCTCGGTGATGTCGGAGCGCCTGGAGGGGGCGCGGCTGCTGCTGTACCGCGCCTGCTGGCTCACCGACCAGGGCACCGCCGACGCCGGTGCGGTGTCGCTGGCCAAGGTCGCGGTCTCCGAGGCCGCCGTCGCCAACGCCCGGGACGCGGTACAGGTCTTCGGCGGCATCGGCTACCTCGCCTCGACCGGCATCGAGCAGCAGCTGCGCGACGCCGTGCCCAGCACGCTCTTCTCCGGCACCACGGAGATCCACCGGAGCGTCATCGCGAGGGAGAGAGGACTGTGAACCTCCAGGAACTGGTCATCCGTTCCGCCCGGCGGTATCCGGACCGTCCGGCCGTGGCGGGACCGGGGCGCGAGCTGAGCTACCGCGAACTCGACCGCGCGGCCGACGCCTACGCCCTCCTCCTCGCCCGGGCCGGGGTCGGCCACGGGGACCGGGTCGTCCTGTGGGGCGACAAGTCGCCCGAGGTCGTGGTGGCGATGCAGGCGGTGCTGCGCCTGGGCGCCGTCTACGTCCCCCAGGACGGGACGGCACCGGTCGGCAGGGTCGCCACCGTGGTCCGCGACTGCGCCGCCCGGGCGGTGTGCACGACGGGCACCCGCCTGACGGAGATCCACTCGGCGCTCACCGCCACCACGGAACCCGCCGCCGCAGCGGGCCTCGCCGACACCACAGAACCCAACCCCGCAGCCGGCCTCAACGGTGCCGCGGCACTCGACGCCGTAGCCGGGCTGGACGGTGCCGCGGTGCTCGACCTGGCGGAGCCCCTGCCCGGTGACGGTCAGGCGCCCCCGGTCGACACGGAGGTGAAGCCGGACGACCCGGCCTTCATCCTCTACACCTCGGGCTCCACCGGGACACCGAAGGGCGTGAGCATCAGCCACCGCAACGCCCGGGCGTTCGTCGACTGGGCCGTGGACCTGCTCGGCGCGGGACCCGAGGACCGGTTCGCCAACCACGCGCCGCTCGTCTTCGACCTGTCGGTGCTGGACCTGTACGCCGCCTTCTCGGCCGGCGCCTCGGTCCGCCTGGTCCCGGCCACGCTGGCCTACGCGCCCGGCGAGCTGGTGGAGTTCCTGCACCGGGAGCGGATCACGGTCTGGTACTCGGTGCCGTCGGCGCTGATCCTGATGATCCGCGGCGGCGGCCTGCTCGACCGGCCCGCCCCCGCCGGGCTGCGGGCGGTGCTGTTCGCCGGGGAGCCGTTCCCCATCGCCCACGTCCGCAGCCTGGCCGCGTGGACGAGGGCCCGGCTGCTCAACCTGTACGGCCCGACCGAGACCAATGTGTGCACCTGGCACGAGGTCGTCCCGGCCGACCTGGAGCGCGACCGGCCGGTGCCGATCGGCAGGGCGGCGAGCGGCGACGAGGTGTGGGCCCGGACCGACGCCGGCACCGTCGCCGGGCCGGGCGAACACGGCGAACTCGTCGTCACCGGGCCGACGGTGATGCTCGGCTACTGGGGCCGCACCCCCGGCTCCGGCGAGTACGCCACCGGCGACATCGTCACCGTGCTGCCCGACGGCTCCTTCGACTACGTCGGCCGCCGCGACCACGCGGTGAAGATCCGCGGCCACCGGATCGAACTCGGCGAGATCGAGACCACCTGCAACGCCCACGCGGAGGTGGAGAGCGCGGCCGTCGTCGTGGCCGGCGAGGGCATGGACGCCCGGCTGGTCGCCTTCGTCGTCCCCCTGCCCGGCGCCCGGCCCGGCGCGCTCGCACTGCGCCGGCACCTGGCGGAGCGGCTGCCGAGCTACATGATCACCGACCACGTCCATCTGCTCGACGACCTTCCGCGCACCCGCAACGGAAAGATCGACCGTCCGGCGCTGGTCCGGCGGCATCTGGCCCTTTCGAAAGGACGCTCATGAACACCGACGACGTGACCGCACGCGTGCTGGACTTCATCAGGACCGAGTTCCTCTGGTCCGACGAGGACCGCGCGATCGACGCGGCCACCCCGCTGCTGGAGTGGGGCATCATCGACTCGCTCCGGATCGCGCTGCTGCAGGCCTTCATCCTCAACGAGTGGGACGTCTCGGTGCCCACCGCCCGGATCGACGCGAAGAACTTCAGGAACGCCGCCTCGATCGCCGCCATGATCCGCGAGCTGGAGCAGGAGACCGTCCGATGAGCACCGACTTCGACATCGCCGTGATCGGCGGCGGACCCGCCGGCTCCACCGCCGCCTCCTACCTGGCCCGCGCCGGCCTCTCCGTGATCGTCTTCGAGAGCGAGACCTTCCCCCGGCCGCACGTGGGCGAGTCCCTGGTCCCGGCCACCACACCGGTGCTGCTGGAGATCGGCGCCCTCGACAAGATCGACGAGGCCGGTTTCCCGCGCAAGTACGGCGCCTCCTGGACGTCCGCGGAATCTCGTGACATCCCCCGGCTGGGCTTCAGCGGCCTCCAGCACGACTGGACCGCGGACATCCAGTTCGTGGAGCGCGACCAGCGGGGGGTGGACCGCGACTACACGTACCACGTGGACCGGTCCCGCTTCGACGCGATCCTGCTGCGGCACGCCGAGGAGCAGGGCGCGACCGTCCTCAACGGGGCCCGGGTCCTCGGCGTCGACTTCGGCGACCCCGAGGTGGTGGTCCGCACCCGGATAGCGGGCAAGCCGGTGGACTACACGGTCGGGATGGTCGTGGACGCCTCCGGCCGGCAGACGATGCTGGGCCGGCAGCTGAAGACCAAGGTGCCCGACCCGGTCTTCGACCAGTACGCGGTGCACGCCTGGTTCGAGGGGCTGGACCGGGAGGCGCTGTCCACCTCCGCGGCCCAGGCGGAGCACATCTACGTGCACTTCCTGCCGATCAAGGACTCCTGGGTCTGGCAGATCCCGATCACCGACACGATCACGAGCATCGGTGTGGTGACCCAGAAGAAACGCTTCGCGGAGGGCAGCGGCGACCTGGACGAGTTCTTCTGGGACTTCGTCGGCAGCCGCCCCGAACTGCACGACGCGCTCAAGGGCTGCCGCCAGGTCCGCCCGCTCAAGGCGGAGGGCGACTACAGCTACTCGGTCAAGGAGATCACCGGTGACCGCTACGTCCTGATCGGCGACGCCGCCCGCTTCGTGGACCCGATCTTCTCCAGCGGGGTCAGCGTGGCGCTGAACAGCGCCCGTATCGCCTCCCGGGACATCATCGCGGCGCACGCGGCCGGCGACTACGGCAAGGAGCGGTTCGCCGGCTACGAGACCAAGCTCCGCCGGGCGGTGCGCTACTGGTACGAGTTCATCTCCATCTACTACCGGCTCAACGTCCTGTTCACCGCGTTCGTCCAGGACCCCCGGTACCGGACGGACGTACTGAAGATGCTCCAGGGCGACGTGTACGACGACGAGGAGCCCAAGGCCCTGGTCGCCATGCGCGAGGCGGTGGCCGCGGTGGAGGCCAACCCCGACCACCTGTGGCACCCCTATCTGGGCACCCTCAAAGCCACCCGCTGACCGGCACCGCCCACCCCTTGAAGGAACGGAAACCCGTCATGCTCATCCTGCGACACAGCGAGGTCGCGCGGCTTCTCGACGGCTGCGAACTCGACACCATGTCGGTCGTCGCGGACGCCTACCGCCTGCACGAGCGGGGCGACACCGCGGTGCCGCACTCGACGTTCCTGCGGTTCCCCGGGCGGCCACGTGACCGCGTCATCGGGCTGCCCGCCTACCGCGGCGGGCAGCGGCCGGCGGCCGGCATGAAGTGGATCGCCTCCTTCCCCGCCAACATCGAGCGCGGGATCCAGCGGGCCAGCGCGGCCATCATCCTCAACTCCCTGGAGACGGGCCGCCCCGAGGCCCTGATCGAGGGCTCGCTGATCTCCGCCGCACGCACCGCGGCGAGCGCGGCCCTCGCCGCCGAGCTGCTCACCCGCGACCGGCGCCCCGACGGCCTGTCGCTGATCGGCTGCGGAGTGATCAACCTGGAGATCCTGCGCCATGTGCACGCGGCCCTGCCCGGCCTCACCTCGCTGGCGGTCTACGACAGTTCGCCCGAACGGTCGGCCGAGTTCGCCGCCCGGGCGGCCGAGGTGGTCCCCGGGGCGCGGGTGCTCGTGCTCGACAGCGCGGAGAAGGCGCTGGCCGCGCACGGCCTCGTCGCCATCGCCACCTCGGCCATCGAACCGCACCTGGATCTGGGGGCGGCCGAACCGGGCACGGTCGTGCTGCACATCTCGCTGCGGGACCTGCTGCCCGAGTCGCTGCCCGGCGCGTACAACATCGTGGACGACACCGAGCACGCGCTGCGCGAGCGCACCTCCCTCGACCTCGCCGTCCGGGCGGCGGGCCACCGCGACTTCATCGCCCCGACGATCGGCCGGCTGCTCCTGGACGAGGACGCCGGGACGGGCAGTGGCCTCGAGCCCGGCCGGACGGTCGTCTACGCCCCGTTCGGCCTCGGTGTCCTCGACATCGCCCTGGCCGACCACGTCCTGACCGCCGCCCGGGCCCAGGGGCTCGGCGTGCGGGTGGACGGCTTCCTGCCGGACTGACCGGCCGGGAGCCCTCGCCACCGAAGCGGGGCCAGGGCCGGTACATCCCCCGGCCGGCCCTGGCCCTCCCCTGTTCCGGCGCCCCCGGCTCCTCGCAGAGAGGCACGTCATGCCCCGAACCCCGCCCGCGGCCGACGCCCCCGCCCGGGGAGCCCCTCGGCCGCTCGCCCGCGGCCGCGCGCCGTCGGTGCGCGACGGCATCGCCCGCTTCGGCCGGAGCAACGCCGTCCACGTGTGGCACGGCCGGGCCGCGGACCTCCCCGACCCGGCCGACGTGGCCTTGCTGGACGCCACGGAACTGGACACCTTCCGGCGCCGTGGCGCGCCGTTCGCCGGCCGCTACGCGGCGGCGCACGCCGCCGTGCGCCGTATCCTCGCCGACCACTATCTCGGCGGCCCGCCGGCCGCGGTCCGGTTCGGCCGGCACCCGTGCCCGCGGTGCGGTGACCCCCTGCACGGGCGGCCCGTGATCCTGGCGCCCGCCACCCGGCTGGACTTCAGCCTGTCGCACTCCGGGCCGTACTGGCTGCTCGCCGTCACCGCCGGCGGGCAGGTGGGCGTCGACATCGAGCAGCACACCGGGCGCGGCTTGCGGGACGTGCCCCGGATCGCGTTGTCGGACGCCGAACTCGACGTCCTGAGCGGGGCCGGCAACGAGCGGGAGCACGAAGAGCTCTTCCTCCGCGCCTGGACCCGGAAGGAGGCGGTCCTCAAGGCCGTCGGAGTGGGCATCGTCGCCGATCTGCGCGGCCTGGACGCCCTCACCGGCGCGCCCGGACCGGTCCGCGTCGACCACGCCGAGCCCGGCGCACCAGGCGCCTGGACGGTCGAGGACCTCCGCCTGGGCCCCGGCCGCTCGGCCGCCCTGGCCCGCGAGCACACCCGCCCGGGCCCGGTGGTCCTACGCCCCCCGGACCCGCCGGCGACGCGGTACGACCGGTCCCGCGGCGACCCGGCATACCGGGGCCTGTGAAACCCGGCGGCACCGCGCCGCCGGGCGCCCGCCCGGACCCGTTCCGGCGGGGCGGGCGGACCGCCCGGGCCGTCGCGCCTTTCCTCTGCTCTCCAGCTTGTGCGCAGTGCCGTGGAACTGCGCACAGGCTGGAGCCCCCGTCACCCTGTCGGTCCGGCCACGAGATCTCCCCGGCCGGGGAGCACCGGCGCGAAGTCGTCCGCGAGGATGGCCTGGTGGGCGCTGCGCAAGGTCGGCCCCGGATCGACCCCGAGCTGTTCGCGCAGCAGTCCGCAGCCCGCGTGGAACGTCTCGAAGGCCTCGGCCTGCCGGTCGCTGCGGTGCAGGGCGATCATCAGCTTCGCCCGGAACGTCTCCCGCAGTGGATGCGCTCCCACCAACTGCGTGAGTTCACCGGTCAGCTGCCGGTGCCGGCCCAGGTGGAGATCGGCGTCGATCCGGCTCTCCAGCACTTCCATCCGGGCCATCTCGATCCGGGACCGCTCGTTGTCGACCAGCGCGTCCGTCACCCCGGTGAGGGTGGGACCGCTCCACAGGTCGAGTGCCGCCCGGAACCGGGACGCCGCGTCGGCGGTCCTTCCCGAACGCGCCAGCGTCTGGCCCTCTTTGGCCAGCCGGTAGAACTCGTCCAGGTCGAAGCGGGCATCCCCTCTCTCGATGCGGTAACCACGGCCGCAGCGCGTGATCGTCGCACCCCCGTGGAAGTGACCCCTCAGCCGCGAGGCGTAGGTGTAGATCTGTGCCTGATACGTGGTGGGAGGGCGCCGTTCCCACAGCACCCCGCCGAGGTCGGAGTCGGAGACGACCCAGCCGTCGGCGAGCAGCAGGGCGGCCAGTATGGTCCGTTGCTTGCAACCGCCCAGTGGAGCCTCCACCCCGTCGGACCACAGTCCGACGGGCCCGAGAACGCGGAACTCTAGCATGACCGTCAGTCAGCTCCCATCTGTGTCTCCCTGTGCGTACACGACGACAACTCCCGCCCGTCCCTTGCGGATTCGCGGGGCGGGATCTCCTTGGCGACCACCCCCTGCGGTCGCGGAGCGAGGTGCCGATCAGCTTCTGCGGCTGTCCGTGTGGGGGGAGGTGGGCGAGCAGCTGCCGCTGTTCGGCCGCGGACGGGGGGATCCGGACGCCGGCCGACTCGCGTCGAGCGGGCCCAGCACACTGATCTCCATGGCAACTCCAGGTCGATTCGCCTGAATCGGCGGGCCGGAGCCCGGTGTTTGTCAACGGTGCCATCCGGCGGGGCGGCGGCACAGTGCCGTCGTACCGGGGCCGGGATGTATTCCTCAGGTGCTGGATCATGAAGAAATCACGGTGTAGGACGGCTCCGTGTGAAAACTTCACCCCCCGCTGATGACACCGACACTGGGTGCGCTCCCCCGCGCTCCGCAGAATCGTTCCCGTAGCCACCGAGCAAGCCCACTGCGAAGGGAACCGATCGCGATGACACCGCACGCCCCGCACCCGGGCACCGTCAGGCACACCCCCGTCACCGCCGCTCCGGCCGCCCGGCTGGTGATCGAGGATCTGGACGTCCCGGCCGAACAGTGCGGCGCGCTGTTCACCGTGACCTACACGCACATCGCCCCGGCGTCCGCCAGACCCGCCGCATGACCGCCGCCGGGGCACACCGCGGCACCGCCGGCCTCCTCGGCTTCAAACGCCACCTGCGGGCCGCCGTCGTACCCGGAGAGGCCGCCTACCTGCTCTCGCAGCGCGGGGTCACCGCGCTGCGGGGGCTGCCGGCCGAGGTGCTGGCCCCGCTGCTGGACGGCACCCGCGACCGGGAGACGGTGATCCGCGACGCCGCCCCGGCCCTCGGCCCGGAGGCGGCCCGGTCGGCGCTCGCCGCGCTGGAGGCCGCCGGCCTGCTCAGGCTGCACACCGCCCCCGCCACCCCGGCGACCCCGTCCGCCGCCGCGGCCGAGGCCTACTGGGACCTCGCCGGGCTGGACGGCGAACGGGCCACCCGCGACGTGGCCGGCGCCCGGGTACGGCTCCTGGCGCTGCCCGGCACCGACCCGGCCCGGACGCACACGGCACTGCGGGAGTCCGGCATCGGGATCGCGGACGCCGGCGAGGACGCCGGGTTCGCGCTCGTCCTGTGCGACGACTACCTGGACCCCGCCCTGAGGGACGTCGACGCGGCCCTCCGCGACCGGGACACGCCCTGGCTGCTGGCCCGCACCGGCGGCGCCGACCCATGGGTGGGGCCGGTGTTCCGGCCCGGCGCCGGACCCTGCTGGTCCTGCCTGGCCGCCCGGCTGCGCGGACACCGCCGCTCGGAACTGCCGCTCCAGCACCACCTCGGACTCACCGGCCCCGCCGGCCGGCCGACGACCGGGCTGCCCGCCTGCGAGTCGACGGCGGCCCAGCTCGCCGCCCTGGAGACCGCGAAGTGGCTGGCCGGCATCCGGCACCCCGGCCAGGGCGCCGTACACATCCTGGACACCCTGCGGCTGGTCTCCGCCGCGCACCCGGTCTCCCGGCTGCCGCAGTGCCCGTCGTGCGGCGACCCGCACCTGGTCGCCCGGCGGGTGCGCGCCCCGTTCGTACCGGTGTCCCGGCCCAAGGCCGCCCAGGACTCGGGCGGCCACCGGGCGCTCACCCCGCACCAGATGCTGGACCGCTACGGCCACCTGGTCGACCCGGTCACCGGCGTCGTCAAGGAGATCAGCCGGGCCAGGCACTGCCCGGACTTCGTGGAGTCCTTCCTCTCCGGCCAGAACCTGGCCATGGGCGCCGCGTCCCTGGCCGGGCTGCGGGCCGGTCTGCGCGCGCTCAGCGGCGGCAAGGGCGTCACCGAGACCGAGGCGAGGACCAGCGCCCTGTGCGAGGCGGTGGAGCGCTACAGCGGCACCCGGCACGGCGACGAGCCGGTGCTGCGGGACACGTACGCCGCGCTCGGCCCGGCCGCCGTGCACCCCCGCGCCTGCCAGCTCTACGCCGACCGCCAGCTGCGCGACCGGCAGGCGTGGAACGCCGCCGGTTCCCGGCTCACCCACGTACCCGAACCGTTCGCCGAGGACCGCCCGACGGAGTGGACGCCGGTGTGGTCGCTGACCGGCCGCACCCAGCGGCTGCTGCCCACGTCCATGCTCTACTTCGGCCAGGGGCCCGCCGCCGACGGCCTGTGCGCCGACTCCAACGGCAACGCCGCCGGCAGCAGCCCGGAGGACGCCCTGCTGCAGGGCTTCCTGGAACTGGTGGAGCGGGACGCCGTGGCACTGTGGTGGTACAACCGCATCCGCCGGCCCGCCGTGGACCTCGACAGCGCGGACGAGCCGTACGTCGACCGGATCCGCTCCGGCTGCCGACGGGCCGGCCGCGACCTGTGGGCGCTCGATCTCACCTCGGACTTCGGCATCCCGGTGGTGGCGGCGCTGTCCCGGCGCACCGACCGGCCCACCGAGGACATCGTGTTCGGCTTCGGCGCGCACTTCGACCCGCGGATCGCGCTGCGACGGGCGCTGACCGAGATGGGACAGCTGCTGCCCGCGGTCGCGCCCGGCCCCGGCGGCACCGGTTACGCCATCTCCGACCCGGACCCGGTGCGCTGGTGGCGCACCGCCACCCTCGCCAACCAGCCCTATCTGACGCCGGATCCGGCCGCTCCGCCGGTCGCGGCGCACGGCCGCGGCTACCGGCCGCGCCCCGATCTGCGCGACGACGTGGAAGCGGTCACCGAGCTGGTGCGCGAGCGCGGGATGGAGCTGCTCGTCCTCGATCAGACCCGCCCGGACCTGCGCCTGCCCGTGGTGAAGGTGATAGTGCCCGGCATGCGTCACTTCTGGCCGAGATTCGCCCCCGGACGGCTCTTCGACATCCCGGTGGCCCTGGGCCGGTTGTCCGAACCGACGCCCTATGCCGAGCTGAATCCCGTGCCGATGTTCGTGTAGCCCGGTAACTTCTGGGCGACGACCACCTTCACCTATTATCCCTCTCAGTGCGCGTGGCCGCGGGCTAGCGGAGGGGGCCGGTAGGACGATGTCGCCACACAACGGTTTACGTCATTCGGCCGCCGAAGCGGCGGACAGTCCCGAATCGGCCGACGGGGAAACGGAGTCGGGACGGCCCGACGCCCCCGCGCCGCGCCTGGCCCGTGTCATCCTCATGGCCGCGCTGCTCAGCTTCCTGCTCATCACGATGCTCAACGTGCTCAGCGCCGGTCTGGGCACCGGTATGAACCTGGTGGCGCTGGCCTGCCTGGCCGCCATCTTCACGCTCCAGCTCAGACATTCGCGTCCCGAGGCGCACCGGGCCCCCTGGCGGCGGAAAGTGGCCGCCCTGGGGGTCCAGGCGCTTCTGACCTACCTTCCCCTCCTCGTCTTCGAGGCCGAGTGGGGCGGAATGGCCGGATTCTTCGCCGGTTCGCTGCTGCTCCTGCTGCCACCGCGCCTGGCCTGGCCGCTGTACGCCGTGGTGGGGCTGTCGATGCTGCTGCCGCCCGCGCTGGAGGGCCGCTCGGTGCTGGACAGCGTCTATCTGTGCCAGTCGACGCTGCTGACCGGCCTGATCGTGTTCGGCCTGACCCGGCTGGCCGACCTGGTGCACGTGCTGCACGACACCCGGAACCAGCTCGCGCGGATGGCCGTCACCAAGGAACGGCTGCGGTTCGCACGGGACTTGCACGACCTGCTCGGCTACAGCCTCTCCGCCATCACGCTGAAGAGCGAGCTGATCCACCGCCTGGTCCCGGCCCATCCGCAGCGGGCCCTCGCCGAGATACGCGATGTGCTCGCCATTTCCCGGCAGTCGCTGGCCGATGTGCGTACGGTCGCCAGCGGGCTGCGCGACATGTCCCTGGCGGAGGAGATCACCACGGCCGAGGGGCTGCTGACCGCGGCGGAGGTGGACATCCGCGTCACGCTGCGGCCGGGGACGATGAGCCAGCAGGTCAACACCGTGCTGGCGGCCGTACTGCGCGAGGCGGTCACCAATCTGCTGCGCCACTCCAAGGCCGACAGCTGCGTGATCGAGGCGGTCCAGGAGGGCGGCCGGGTACGGCTGCTCGTGGAGAACAACGGCGTGGACCCCGCCTACCGGGACCCGTCCGCGCACAGCGGCAGCGGCCTCGGCAACCTCGCCACCAGGATGCGCGAGATCTCCGGCGAGCTGAGCACCGACCGGGGCCCGGACGACACCTTCCGGCTCGTCGCCGAGGCCCCGGCCTTTCCCGAACGCACCCGGTCCGGCGCCGACACCGCGGTGCCCACGACCCGGAATCCGGCGGCCTGAGCCGGAGAGGAGAACCGTCGGTGACCATTCGCCTGCTGCTGGCAGAGGACATGAACATGGTGCGGGGCGCGCTGGTGGCGCTGCTCAGCCTGGAGGACGACCTGGAAGTGGTCGCCGAACTGGAGCGCGGTGACGAGATCGTGGACGCCGCGCTGGCCTGCCGGCCCGATGTCGCGATCATCGACATCGACCTGCCCGGCATCGACGGCCTGACCGCCGCCGCCCGGCTCAGGGAGAAGCTGCCCGAGTGCCGGTCCCTGATCCTCACCAGCCTCGGCCGGCCCGGCACCCTGCGCCGCGCGCTCGCCGCCCAGGTCAACGGCTATCTGCTCAAGGACGCCCCGCCGCGCGAACTCGCCAACGCGGTACGCCGGGTGGCCGCCGGCCAGCGCGTCATCGACCCCCAGCTCGCGCTGTCGGTATGGGGCACCGCGGAGACCCCGCTGACGGAACGGGAGACGGAGGTGCTGCGGCTGGCCGCGGAGGGCCTGGAGGCCGGCGAGATCGCCGACCGCCTGCACCTGGCGCCCGGCACCGTGCGCAACTACCTCACCACGGTGGTGACGAAACTCCTGGCCCGCAACCGGGTGGACGCGATCCGCATCGCCCGCGAGGCAGGCTGGCTCCCGTAACCATGCCGGCCGCCCGCTCGGCTGGGCGACGGGGGCGACCGGGCGACCGGGCGACCGGCTGGGACGGTTCCGGCTGGTCGGCCGGGCATCTGGCTGGGACGGTTCCGGCCGGCCGGCCGGGCGACCGGATGGCTGGCTGGTCGGCCGGCTCGGTGGCTGCCTGGCCGGCTACCTGGTCGGCCGGCTGCCTGGCTGGCGGGCTAGCTCGCTGGCTGCCTGGCCAGCTAGTTGGTGGACTGGCTCGCTGGTCGGCTGGCCGACTGGTCGGCTGGTCGGCCGGCGGTCTGGCCGACTACCTGGCCAGCTGATCGGCCGACCGCCTGATTGGCCGGCCGGCTCGCTGCTTGGCCGGCCGGTCTCAAAGGCCGTCTCCCCTAACCTGCCGGGTCGCCGTCAGCCGCCCCCGCCGCCCCACCACCCCCGGCGTCACCCCGCCGGAGGACGGACGAGGGCACCCGCTCCTCCTCCACGGCGGCGGTCATGCCCGCCGCGGCGAGATAGTCCATGATCCGCTCGGCGACCCCGACGGGCAGGGCCAGCGCGGTCGACACCTGGTCCGGGGTGACCGGCCAGGCCAGCCGCCCCAGCACCCACACGGCCTCCGGGCGGTGCACGAGCACACGGTACGAGGAGCCGGGCGACTGCACGGTGACGCCGTCGCGCCCGACGGTGACCGTCGCCCCGCTGGGCAGCCGCACGGGCCGCCGGCCGGGCAGCCTCGCGAGGGCGAAGCGCGCGACCGGCGACACCGGCATGGCCGACAGCAGCGGCCCGGCCAGGTCGTCGATGCCCAGCGTGCGGACGATCAGGTGGGAGAGCCGTTCCAGGTGGAGCGACAGGCAGTACCAGTCTTCCCGGCCCGCCGCCTCGTCCGCCCCGGCCATGAGGTTGGCCAGCAGGACCGGCCCCAGCTCCATGCGGCGCAGGGCCTCCTCGACCACCGGCTGCGGAGCGGTGACCCGCTCGGTGCCCCAGCGGCCGGTGAGCATCAGCTCGCCCTCCCGGTCCCCCGGCTCGACCACCACGTCCTCGGCGAGCGACCAGAGGTCGACAGTGGGTCCGCCGGCCTCGTCCGGCATGACAAACCTCCTCGTCGCCACCTTCACGTGCGAACGCTCAGCCGCGTCCACCGGGCACCTGATTGTGGGTCCGCACCGGGTGCGGCGGACACCTATCCCCTCACAGCCTCCGCGTGAAGATTTCACCCGGGCACGGGACACAAGCGGAAGCGCCGGCGCGCGGAGCGAACCAGGGCGGGAAACGGTGTCACCTGCACACCCGCGTACCCGGACACGAAAGTCCCGCCCGAACAGACAGACCGACCGAAGCCGCACCCGAACACGGCCCGGGCAAGGCCCGGACCACCCCGATCACCGCCGAGAACACCCACCGTCCAGAACACGCACCGCCGGGAACACGCACCGGAGGGGGGCGCGTACCGGTCCCGAGCCGCGCGCCCCCGAAAATCCCGGTGCCCGATCCGCTCAACCCCTAGGGGACCTGCCCGGGGCCGCTGGGGGATGGTCCCGATACCCGTACGCGCCCCGTACCGAGACCGTGGAAGCATGACCTCGACACCCCCCGCGACCCGGCTGTCCCGACTGTGCTGCGCCCTCATCCCCCTGCTCCTGCTGTCGTACGGCGTGCTGCGCCTGATCGACGGCATGGACGGCCACCACGGCCCAGGACTGGCCTGGAACGTCGGTCACTTATGCTTCCTGGCCGCCTTCCTCCTGCTAGGAGCCCTGGTGAGGGAATTACGCGCCCTGGTCCCCACGGCCACGGCCCGCAGGAGAACCGCGGCCGGCGCCGCCGCGGCCGCGGGCCTGCTCGGCGCGGCCTGCTTCGTGTGGGTGATCCTGGGCGACCTGTTCCCCACCCTCTCCGACAGGGCCCCGCTCCCCGCCCCCCTGGAGCTGGCAGGCCCCCTGGCCTTCCAACTCGGCCTGCTCACCCTCCTGATCATGCTGGTGACCACTCGCCCCAGGCAGCTCCCGTTGTGGAGCCCGGCCCTCGCGTCCGTGTTCTTCCTCCTGATCACCGTCGACCTCGACCTGATCCCCCTGGCAGCCCTCGTCCTCATGGCCGCCCTCACCCCCCTGGCCCGCCCCCGCACCCTCCATCCGGTCCGATGACCCCGGGTATGCCGGAAGCCCGGCCATCCCTGGGGGATGACCGGGCGTCATGTCGTGTGCGTGCTCCGTACCCCGGTGGACGGTTGGCGGGATACGGCCGGAGGTCTGGAGGGCTATCGAGTGCGGAAGCGGCGGTACAGGTTCCGGGCCACGTACACGCCCGGGCCGCCGAAGCCGACGATGTCGACGCGTCCGTCACCGGTGACGTCGGCGAGGAACCGGGGGTGGCGGTCGACTCGCCAGGCGCCGGCGTCGTCGTCGTACCCGAACCCGCGGCACACCAGCTGGGCGTGCTCGAACCGGCCGTCGCCGCGGTTGTGCGACACCCAGACTCCCTCGTCGCCGAAACCGACGATGTCCCAGGTGCCGTCGCCGGTGACGTCGGCGAGGAGGCGAAGGTGCTTCTTGCCCGTCCACCCCTGGGCGGCCCCGAAGTCGTTCAGGACGAGCTGTGCGGGCTCGAACGTGCCGTCACCGCGCCCGCGTGCGACGACGACACCCTGCGGGCCAAACCCGACGATGTCCGCCGCTCCGCCCCCGGTGGTCGCGAGCAGGAAGCGGGGGTGTTCCTCGGCCGAGACCCATCCCTGGTCGACGCCGAAGTCGTCGAGGACGTACAAGGGCTCGGCGAACGCGCCGTCCTCGTCCTGGAGCGAGACCCACACGCCGTCCCCGTGACAGCCGACGATGTCGACGCGTCCGTCACCGGTGGTGTCGACAAGGAAACGGGGATGCCTGTCGGCCAGCCAGCCGCCCGCCTTCTCGCCGTGCCCGAACGCCCTGAGCACCGGTTGACCGGCGAGCGGCGCGAACGTGCCGTCCTCGCCTTGGAGCGAGATCCACACGCCGTCCTCGTGACAGCCGACGATGTCGACGCGTCCGTCACCGGTGGTGTCGACGAGGAAGCGGGGATGCTTGTCGGCCAGCCAGCCGCCCGCTTGCCGGCCGTGCCCGAACGCCTTGAGCACCAGCTTGCCGCCGGCCGGCGCGAACGCTCCCGCTTCGTCGCGGGCGGACACCCGGACACCGTCGGAGGCGAGCACGACGACATCGGGCCGGCCGTCGCCCGTCGTGTCCACGAGGGTCCACAGGTCGGCGGGATTCGAGGAGGGCGCGGTGGGGTGCAGGACGCGCTCTTCGTCGTCGAACGTACCGTCGCCCCTGCCGGGCGAGGTCACCGCCCCCTTCGCGGGTTTGAGCCCGACGATGTCCGCGCGCCCCGCTCCGGCGGTGTCGGCGAGGAACCGCGCTCCGAGCCCTGCCCACCAGCCCGTTCGCCCGCCGGTCGAGGGGGTGGGCCCGTCGCTCCTCCACCCGCCGGCGTCCTGGTCGCTTCCGAACCGTTGGAGGACCAGCAGCATGTCGCTGAAGGACGGTGTCGCGTCGGGTGCCGGCCGCAGCGCGGTCGAGCGGTCCAGCCGCCAGGACCGGCGGCCGTTCCAGTGGCTCAGGGACGCCCAGCGCAGTACGGGATCGCCGAGCCGCTCGGGTTCGGCCGTGACGAACCGCCACCGCTGGCTTTCCGCATGGTCGTCGTACTCGCGCAGGACGACACGGGTGTCCTCCGCGCCGGGGTCGGCGAGGTCGAGAACGGCCCCGTCGGCGACACCCTCGATGAAGAACAGGCCCGCTTCGCCCGCGACGGGGACGACGTGCCACTGCTGGCCCTTCCGGCCGGCGGTGGCGTCCCACTGGCGGACGCCACGGTCCGCGGCGGCGGGATCGTCGAGCACCTTGCCGCTGGCCGCGTTGCGGATCACATAGGTGCGGTCCGCTGGCGCTTGCCCGCCCTGCGCGCTCGGCACGGGCGTGAGCTGCCACTGTTGCGGATTCGGGCCCCCGTCGGGGAAGTCGCGGACGACGAGCGCCCCGTCCGCGCTCGGCACGGCCTTGGCACCGAGGATTGCGCCGGTGGCGGCGTTGACGATGTGAAGTTTCAGTTCTTCCGTGGGCACGGGCATCGTGATGCCTCTTCCAGGCGGTTGGGGCGTTGGCTCGGGACGGGTGTGGCGAGGTGGTGGCCGCGGATCACGTGAAGACGTGGTGGTACGGGACGTCCCACTCGTTGGGCAGCCGCGGGTAGAACGTGTTGATCACCGTCCCGGTGAAGTCCCCGCCCCAGTTGTAGGTGACACGTACCTCGCCGTTGGCCGCCACGGCATGGTCCTTGAACCCGAGGATGGCGTCGGGATGGGTGATCGGCACGAAGGTGATCCCGCCCCACGGCGTCACCGTGACGACCCAGAGCTGGGTGTCCTCGGGCGCGCCGTTCTTCCCGCGCCAGTTCTCCCCGACCTTGTCCGGCAGGCCCACCTGAACGGTGTCGCACGTGCTCTTCGGCGCATCCCGGTGGACGGTGACGCGCCTGCGCTGCGGCTTGCGTGTGCCGTCGTCACCGCGTCCGGCGTCGGCCTGCCCCGCGGCGGGCGGCTTGGGCGTCACCTGGCCCGCGGCGCTCTCGATGAAGTACAGCGGTCGCTGGCCGAAGAAGCCGGCGGGGGTGATGTGCCAGAGGTGGCCCTTCGCCTCCTTGGTGGCCGAGTCGAGTGCGGTGGCCAGCTGGACCCCCTTGTCGTGGCTCTCCTCTTTCAGGTCGACGGGCCGCAGATAGCCGCCGTTGAAGGCGTGGACCAGCATGACCGGCCGGTTCTCGACCAGCGCGGCCACAATCGCGTTGTCATAACTGTTCACCGCCACCGGACCGCCGACCACCAGATTCGACATCGCCGTACGTTCTTGGGTGTACATCGCGGAAACCTCACCTGTTCTGGAAGTGGAGAACAACGCGTCGGATACTCGACACCGTGGCCTGTTCACATGGAGATTCGCCGGGCTTGACCGCCGCCATCGGAAACGCGAACGGCAGAAATGAGTCAGGTCATCGGCGGCCGACTGAGCCTCAAGTTACCGTAATGGGCGACGAGTTGAGTACTGCTATGGAACACTCATCACCCGATTGAGCGTGATGCGGGAAGACCCTCCACCGGGGAATCGGGCCCGTGCTAGCTTCGATTGTCAGACCACGCGTAGATACCTGTTTCCATTTCACCCAGCACGGTTCGACCGGAATCAGTCGAGGACAGGGAATGCCTTCCACCGCGTACATCCTGGAACGTGCCAAGCGCCAGCCGCTGACGAAGAAGAACCTGCGGGAACTCGATATCGAGCAGACCTGGCAGGTTATCCTGAACCACCCCAACCTGGTCTATGTCGACAACAACGGCGTAAAGCACAAGCCCGTCGGGTTCTCGGTGAACAAGTCGAGCTTCGGCACTTTCTCCGGGACCGCGTTCGAGCGGGGCTGGCTCGCCTATATGACTCTCGGGGAGCCGCTGATCGAGGAGCGGGGCGACATCGGCCAGCCCCCGCCCGACACGTTCTCCTCGCGTTCCTACGTCAACCGCAGCCAGTCCGAGATGACGTTCACCGACTCGGTCGATTTCACCGTCTCCAACGGGGTCACGTGGTCACTCCACGGGGACGCCAAGCTCACCTTCGGCGGCAGCATCGGTGCCTCGCTCCAGCTGCAATTGCAGAACCAGCTGCGCCTGGACCTCCAGTCGCAGCTCCAGGCGTCGTGCCAGAACGGGACGACGAACCGGAACTCCAACACGGTGACCAACAAGAACAGCAAGGACAGCGTCGGAGTCGACAACGCCAACACCAGCGAGACGTCCGCGAGCACGTCGGCGACGAACTCCTCGACGAACGGAATGACCAACTCGGTGGGGTTCACGACGTCGGGCAGCGCCACCGGCAACGCCTCGCTCAACGCGTCGCTGGCGCTGGGCATCGCGGCCACCGTCGGGGGTTCCCTGACCACCAGCTGGGCCTCGAAGTCGCAGATCTCGGGCAAGGTGCCGGCGAACTCCCGCGTGCAGACCCTCGTCACGCAGCGGCGCACCCGCAAGCAGTACACCTACGAGATCCCGGTGACCTTCTCCGGGCTGATCGCGGTGCGGTACGCCGTACCGGTGGCGGTCCTTTCTCCCCCGCAGCCGGGGAATTACCCCGGTCTCGACCACGTGGTGGCCCGTGACATCGGCGACATCGACCTGGCGCCCGGTGGCTTCCGCATGAAGGGACTGGCCGAGGTGGTCTCCGCGCTGGAGGTCGACCACACGATGCTCGACGTCGAGAACCTGACCCTCAGGCAGCAGACGCTCTACAAGCAGCCGTGACCGCGCGGCGCCGCCGCCACGACGACGACCAGAGGTGACGACCATGGTGTTCGACAACATCTTCAACTCCGCGGGCAAGAGCGCCGGGCTCTTCTCCGTGACCACCGACGGCTCCAAGCCACAGCCCGGTGCGGACGTCGACTTCGAGGACGCCGACGACGGTACGTACGACGACACGAGCACCAGCCTGTTCGACAACGCGATCCACGGGGCCTCCTCCCGCGCGAAGGTCGTACAGGAGACGTCGCCCGAAGCACGCGCCATCCTGGGCTTCCTCGGCTCCTTCGTCCAGACCACCCAGGCGTCGGCCGACGCCCAGGCCCGGTACGCCCGGGACCCCGGCTCGGTGTCCACGACCGCTGCCGCCGGCATGCAGGAGTCGAGTACGACGATCACGAAGCACAGCGGCCTGCAAAAGGACAAGGACCTGGCGAACAGGCCCGAGAAGGACGACTTCGCCAAGATGCCCAAGACCCCGGAGCCCCCCACCGCCCCCGAGCCCACCGCCCAGGAGCCGGAGCCCCCCAAGACACCCAAGACGCTCAAGCCGACCGCGGAGGACCCGCCCGCGTCCACCTGACCACGCGGCTTCCGAGGGGGGGCAGGGGCGGTCTCGCCCCTGCCCCCCCTCTCTCGTGCCTCACACGGGCAGCAACTGCCACTGCCGGTCCCGGTGGTCGCCCTCCGCCCCGTCCTGCGTGATCACCGTTCGGGCGTTGGTGTCGACCCGCAGCAGCAGACCGCTGTGCCGGTTCGCGATCTCGTACACCCGCGAGGCGCCGGCCACCGGGCCCACCGGGATCAGCCTCCACTGCTGGTGGTGCGCGTCGGCACCCCCGTAGGCGCGCTGCGCCACGACAGCACCGGACAGCTGCTGCGCTCCGGGGACCTCCAGGACCTTGCCGCTGCGCACGTTCTCGATCCGGTACAGCACGTCGCCGTTGTGCTGGCCCGCCGCTACCAGCCGCCACCGCTGATGGTCCCTGGGGGTGGCGAGCAGTTGGTGGACCTCGGCGCCGTCCCGGGTGGACTCACGCCACACCCCCATCCGCAGCCTGCTGCGCACGCTGGCCCAGGAGACCACCGCGCCCGACTCGGGCAGCCCGGCCAACCGCGCCGAAGCGATCTTCCGAATCCGGTTGTTGTTGTAGTCGGCGATGTAGAGGGTGTCGACGCAGTCCACAGCGAGGCCGAACGGGTGGTTCAGCTGGGCCGGAGCGGCCGGCCCGCCGTCTCCGCCGAAGCCCGCGACCCCGGTGCCGGCGACGGAGCCGATCTTCCCGTCCGTCGTCATCTTCCGGATCCGGTGATTGCGGAACTCGGTGATGTAGAGGTTGCCCGCGCTGTCCAGCACCAGCCCCACGGGGAGGTACAACTGCGCGGAGGTCGCCGGACCGCCGTCACCGCTGAAGCCGGCGACCCCGGTACCCGCGACCGTGCTGATCTTCCCGTCGGCCGCGACCTTCCGGACCCGGTGGTTCTCGCCATCGGCGATGTAGAGGACGCCCGCGCCGTCCACCACCACCGCGTGGGGGCGGTTCAACTGGGCCGAGACCGCCGGCCCGCCGTCTCCCCCGAACGCCGCGGCCCCGTTCCCCGCGATCGTGCTGATCTTCCCGTCCGTGGTGATCTTCCGGACCCGGTTGTTGTTGTACTCGGTGACATAGAGAGCGCCGCCGCTGTCGACCGCCACCCCCATCGGGATATTCAACCGGGCGGCGGTGGCGGGACCGCCGTCCCCACTGAACCCGGCAACACCGGTACCGACCACTGTGCTGATCTTTCCGTCGGCCGTGATCTTCCGAACGCGATGATTATTGGAATCGACGACATAGAGAGCGCCTTCGCTGTCCAACGCCAGCTCACGCGGCCAGTTCAGCTGGGCCGAGACGGCAGGACCACCGTCCCCGCCGAACCCCGCGACCCCGGTCCCCGCGACCGTACTGACCTTCCCGTCGGTAGCGATCTTCCGGACCCGATGGTTTTGGAAATCGGTGAAGTAGAGAGTGCCGGTACTGTCCACCACGATCCCGTACGGACGGTTCAACTGCGCCGAAACGGCAGCCTCGTTGTCTCCCTTGTATCCGGCGACCCCGGTCCCCGCGACCGTACTGATCGGCGGAACGGAGCTCTCGTCATTCGTGGCTACGGGGGCAGTGCTCATCGTTCGTCCCTTCACCGTTCACCAACCGCCCACGACAGGCGGCTGTCAATTGATTCCCGACCTGAGAAAAATCGCTGCGCCGCAAGACATCGCCTACGCCACCCCGCTCTCCCGGAGTCACGTACGAGTGCCAAGAACCTGACAGCTGCGAGTCCACCAACCGTGAGTCGGCCCCGGACTACCCCAAGAGCCGCCGTCACCCGTTCGTGTCACTCACACCGCCCGCAAGGGTGAATCTCACGCCGCCCCCGAGCGGCGCGCTCGCACGCACGGCCCACTACGACGAGACTGGCTGATTTCGCGCCTTGGAACGGAACCCTGCGGTCGAGCACGTGCACTCTCCCGCAAGGCCACGGCCGTACCGCGGTCCACGACGTCAACGAGGCCGGGCAGCAGCTGCCCCTCCCGGTGCGCCGTCCGCTGATCGGGGGAGGATCCGCGCGCCTCCGTGCCGGTTGTGCCGCGGACAGTGATCTTGGGTCGGGGTCGCCCGCTCTTGGTGGCTGCACCGGCGGCGTGGCAGTGCCCTGACACCCCGCCGTCGCCCGTCCTCGGTACGCGCCCGCACCGGCGGGCTGCGGTGCCCCGACCGCGATGATGAAGGAGCTGTGATGCCCGGCACCACCGACCGACGCGCCACCATTGTGGTGGCAGGCGCAGACCGCTGGTCGGCGCAGGATCTGGCCGAACGGATCGAGCGTTTTCGCCGGTGCCTACGAGGTGCTGAGCGCCGCTACACGTGGTGAGGCCGAGCAGGTACTGGAGGGCGCTGCCCGTCGGCCGGACGGCGTGTCGCGGCCGTGGTGGCGGCGGAGGACCTGCCCGACGGATCGGGCTCGGACCTGCTGCGGGAGACCGGCGCTGTTCCGCCGGCCGGGCGCCTGCTGCTGTCCGACAGCGGTGTCCGGGCCGGCAGTGAGGGCCAGGGCGGCATCCAGGTGCTGCCTGCCCGCCCGGACGAGGATGATCTGTGGCCGCGGCTGGAGCGGATGCTCCTACGACACGGCACCCGAGGATCAGCAGAAAGGACTGGTCAAAGGCGACCGCCGCGATGCCGACGTGTACCGCGTGGTCCGTTTCCTGCTGCTCAACCACGTCCCGTTCGACGTCCGGGACGCTCCCGCGGGACAAGCGGGGGTCACCGTGTGGATCGACGGGCGAGAGCTGCGGAACCCGCCGCTGATCACCCTGGCCGAGGCGCTGCACCTGACCAGGTACAGCGGCGGCTCCGACTACGACGTGGTCGTGGTCGGCGGCGGGCCGGCGGGGCTGACCGCGGCGATCAACCACGCCGGCCTGTTCGGCCACAAGGTGCTGATCGTCGAGAACGAGGCGCCCGGCGGCGCGGCAGGCACCGCCGTCAACGTCATCGACAACCACTTCGGCTTCCCCGACGGCATCACCGCCGGTGAGCTGGCCCAGCGAGGACTCCGTCAGGCGCTGAACATGAAAGTGGAGTGGCTCCCCGCCTGCCGGGTCGAGAGTCTGTCGACGCTGAGGGAGCTCGATACCGGCGACGGGCAGCCCCCGCTCAGGCGACTGCGGGTGACAGCGCGACACGACGACGGCCGGTCGGTCCAACTGAACGCTGCCGCCGTGGTGTTGTCCTGCGGAGTGGCCGCCCGCCGCCAGGGCGGGAAGCACGAGCGCGACTACGAGGGTCGCGGCGTCTACTACATGGCCCTGCCCGCGGACGCCGGGCAGGTCTCCAAGGACGACTCGATCGTGGTCGTCGGTGCCGGCGACACCGCGGGTCGCGCCGCGCTGATGTTCGCGGAGAAGTCCACCAAGGTCACCCTGCTCGTCCGCGGCACCTCAAAGACTCCGCGATGCTGCAGCAACTGAAGGACCGAATACAGGAGTCCGGCATCGTGGTCCGCGAGAAGACCGAGATCGACGAGTACGCAGGCACGAAGGGACGGCTCACCGACGTGCGGCTGCGGACGCCCAACGACTCCCTGGAGACCCTGCCGGTGCGCTCGGTCTACGTGCTGATCGGCGCCGACCCGGACACCAAATGGCTGCAGAGCGCAAACGTCCAGTTGACCAAGGGGTACGTGGCCACGGGTACAGACGTCACCGGCCTGGACATGCCGGCGTACGCCACCAGCGTGCCGGGGGTCTTCGCCGCCGGAGACGTGCGGTACCGCGGGGTGCGTCGCATCGCCATGGCCGCGGGAGAGGGAGCGGCGGCCGCGCTGGCCGTCCACAACTACTTCATCGGCCGGGCGCAACTACTGCAGCTGGACGGCGACACGGCCAACGCGGCGCTGAGCGCCTACTACGCCTGACCAGCCTCTCCCCCGAACACCTGATCGTCATCGCCAAGGCCGTCCTCACCCTGGAGGGGTAATGCTGGAAAGGCTCACCGATGACGCCCGAACGATGGATTCAACGACGAGATCCCCGCTCCGGTAGAGCGGAATGACAGCGTCTATGCAAGCCTCGTACCGAGGCCCTTCCCCTCGGTCCCCAATGGATCAGCGAGCGGCGTCAGACGTAAGCGGTTCACCAGTGGGCGCCGCGATGCTTGCCTTCCTTAGTTCTCCAGCTTGAACTCTGAGTTTGAGCTGGTTCTCTTCGCCAGTGGCAGGGGCGGCCTTCGAAGTCATTCCATCATCATCCGTTCTGACGGCTGGTGGGATCTGTCACCGGGCCGTTCTGCCCATAACCGGGGTGAGGTCACCCCCAGACGCGACAAGGGGCGTCAATGATGTCTTACGACGGTACGGACCAGGTGATCTTCCCAGCCGGTGCCGCGACGCAGACCAGCGCCGCAGAGGCTGCTCAAGGCGTGTGGGACGCCGTCATCGTCGGTGGCGGCATGGCGGGTTCCATCGTCGCCGAGCAGCTGGGCCAGGCGGGCTACAGGGTGTTGATTCTCGAAGCCGGCCCCGGCAAGGACCTGGACCTCGCCGAGTACGAGTCGTACCTGTCGCGGTTCTACGGCGCTGTCATCAAGGACAACCAGTCTCCGTACCCGTTCAACCCGAATGCCCGCATGCCCAGGAGCACCGACACCATGCCGGTGCATCCGGAGACACCCCGAGACGACTTCTACCTCGTGCAAGAGGACAAGTACTGCACGGACACCACCTTCACCCGGGTCCTCGGCGGCACCTCCATGCATTGGGAGGGGAAAGCGCTGCGCATGCTTCCCGAGGACTTCGACCTGCGAACCACGTACAAACAGGGCCTGAACTGGCCGCTCAGCTACAACGACTTGGAACCCTACTACCGCAAGGCCGAGGCCGAACTGGGCGTAGCCGCCGAAGTCAAGGACCAGACGTACCTGGGGATGCATTTCCCGGAGGGATACGTGTTCCCGATGCACCGCATGCCGCCGTCCTATCTCGACCAGGTGGTCGCCCGGGGTGTGGACGGCATGCGGGTCAACCTGGCGGACGACGAATACACGCTCCAGGTGCGGAGCTTTCCGCAGGCCCGTAACGGCGTGCCGAACGCCGCGTACGACGGCGGCAAGGGTTTCGTCCCGGTCGGTGCGGTGAGCACGAGCCAGGTGGAAGAGGGCGAGCGCTGTCAGGGCAACACCAACTGCGTCCCGATCTGCCCGGTACAGGCCAAATATCACTCGGGAAAGACGCTGGCCAAGGCGCTCAGCAAGGGCAACGTCAAAATCGTGACCCAGGCCGTCGCGTCCAAGGTGGAGATCAACGAGCACAACCAACGGGTGGCCGGGATCACCTTCAAGAAATACGAGTCGCTCGGCTCCGAGAAGTACACGGAGTACACGGTGGAGGGCGCCGTGTACATCCTCTGCGCGCACGCCATCGAGAACGCCCGGCTCATGCTGGCCTCCGACATGCAGCACATGAGCCGAAGCAAGCTGATCGGCCGCAACCTGATGGACCACGCGTACCTGCTGACCTGGGGCCTGCTGCCCGAGCCGGCCGGCACGATGCGAGGCACAACCTGCACGGGCGGGATCACCGACCTGCGCGGCGGGCGATTCCGCGCGACCCAGGCCGGATTCGGCGTGGACATCCACAACGACGGCTGGGGGTGGGCGACCGGCTCGCCCTACACGGACCTGGTCGAACTCGTGGACAAGCGGGGCCTGCGCGGGCGGGAGTTGCGCAGGACACTCGGGAACCAGATCTCCCGGCAGCTTCTGCTGGCCTTCATGATCGACCTGCTGCCCGACAGGAACAACACGGTCACCGTGGACGAGCGATACAAGGATGCCCTCGGCAACCTGAAGCCGGTCGTGTCGTTCAAGATCCCGGCCTACACCATGCGGGGCGCCGCGTTCGCCCGCAAGCTCGCGACCGACATCTTCGAGAAGCTCGGCGCCGAGGACAGGACCACGTACAACAAGAACAGCTACAGCGCCGTCGAGCACGACGGCCAGTGGTACAACATCGTGGGCGGCAACCACCTGGCGGGCACGCACATCATGGGGACCGACCCGGCGAACTCCGTGGTCGACCACACCCAGCACTCGTGGGACCACGACAACCTCTACCTGGTCGGGCCCGGCAGCATGCCCTCGATCGGGACGTCCAACATCAGCCTGACCATGGCGGCACTCGCCTTCCGCAGTGCGGCCCACATCGTCAAGTACCTGCGCGCCGCGAAGGCGCCGGCCGCCGTCCGCAGCTAGACGGCTTGCAGATCGACGGGTCGAACGCGACACCGCCCACCGTCCACCGCCCACGATTGGGGGAACATGTCCGTCTCAGAACCAGAGCCCGCTCCGGACCCCAAGATCAAGACCATCGAGGAGCTGTACGACTACCTTTACAAGGGGCTCCAGCTGGAGCATGCGACGCTCCCGCCCTACCTGACCGCGCTCTACTCGCTGCATCCGGAGACGAACTCGGATGCCCGGCATGTCATCAGGGTCGTGGCCGTCGAGGAGATGCTGCACCTCACCCTGGTCGCGAACGTCCTGAACGCCGTGGGCGGGAAGCCGGACCTCACCAAGCCGGGATTCGTACCGAAATATCCGACGCACCTGCCGTGTGGTCCCGATTACTTCGACGTCCATCTCCGGCCGTTCTCGCGCGAGGCTCTCGACACGTTCCTGAAGATCGAGAAGCCCCCGGAGGCAGCCACCGAGGAAGACAGGTTCGTACCGATGGACTGGGCGGCCCTTGGACTGACGTCCGACGGCGCGCCGCCGCCACCGGAGAAACTAGCGGAGCTTGAGGAATCCGGGACACTCTTCGGCGTCGTCCCTGGAGAACCCACCAAGCGTTTCTCAAGCATCGGTGAGTTCTACGAGGAGATCATCCGGGGCATCAACCACCTGGAGGACCAGGCCCGTCAGGCAGGGACCACGATTTTCACCGGCGATCCCGCTCGCCAGGTGACTCCCGAGTACTTCTACTCCGGTGGCGGCGATGTGATCGTGGTGACCGGCCGCGACACCGCGGTCGCGGCGCTGACCCTCATCGCAGAGCAGGGCGAAGGGCTGTACGGCGGAATCTACGACAGCCAGGACGAGATCGCCCATTACTACAGGTTCCAGCAGCTGAAAAAGGGGAGGTACTACCAGAAGGGCGATAAGCCAGACGAGCCTTCCGGCCCGGTTCTCCACGTCGACTGGGATGCCGTCTATCCAGTGAAGCCGGACATCAAGCTGACGGACCTCGCGGGAGACCCGGAAATCCAGGCGGCGGCCAAGGAATTCAACGAGTTCTATGCCACCTTCCTGACCAACGTCAATCTGGCCTACAACGGCCAGCCCGACCTTCTGCTCAAGGCGGTTTGGGAGATGTTCCGCGTGCGCGACAGCATGAACCGACTCATCCGCAACCCTCTCACAGGGCATCCAGGGAAGAACGCCGGCCCGACATTCGAGATCTAAGGCCGCCGAGGGAGGCGGGATCATGACACAAGCAACGGACGCAGAAAAGAATCTGCGCGATTTCGTGAAGTTCTCTGCCGCTGTGACCGGGTTCAGCGAGTTCGACCTGTGGGGAACTGGTCAGGCGGAGGCGTACTACAAGACGGTCGTGGATCAAGAAGGACCGGACGCGATCCAGAAGGCGATGGCTGTCGATCCCTCTGCCGTCCCCGCCGATCCAGTAGTGGGAAGCATCGTCAAGCTCTGGTATGTCGGCGTCTGGTACGGCCCGGAACTGGCGGGACGCATGGACGTGGCGGCCTGGACGGCGCCCGGGAAGAGCGGATCGAAGCCCGCCGTCCCGGATGACAGCCAGCCCGAGGGAAGCCAGTCCTGGCAGGCCATGTCCGCACAACACCAGGCCGGAGAAGAGCGCGCGCACGGCGGAGAGGGACGCAAACCCCCGTTCGTCGTTTCCCCCGACGCCTACACCGAGGGCCTGTTGTGGCGGGCCATCGGCGCCCACCCGTCCGGCGCGAAGGCGCCAGGCTACGGATCGTGGGTCAATCCGCCCGTTTTCGAGGACTGACAAGAGGAGGAAGTGTCATGACCAGCACGGTCCCGAACCTGGGTCCCGACAGGGTGTCACTCGGCGTGACGCCGACACTGTGGTGGAACGACGACTTTCCGCTGATCGACATCGGGATCCCGTTCGAGCAATGCGTGAGCGAGATGGCGCTCGCGGGATTCCAGGGTTGCAGCATCGGTCACAAGTAGCCGACCGACCCCGCCGTACTGAAGAAGGCACTCGACCTGCGCGGCCTGAAGGTGTCCGAGCCCTGGGTGAGCACCTACTTCACCATCGGTGACAAAGACCGGACCGTCGAAAACTTCAAGAGGCAACTGGAGTTCCTCGGGAAAGTGGGCGGCAGGGACATCGTCGTCGCAGAATTCGGGATGTCGTCACACCTGCAGCCCATCCCGGTTTTCAAGCACCGCCCCGAGTTCACCGACAAAGAATGGGGTCTCCTCACCGGAGGGCTCAACGTAATCGGCGAGTTGGCCGCGGGCAAGAACATGCGACTGTGCTACCACCATCACATGGGCACTGGCGTGCAGACGGCCGAGGAC
This sequence comes from Streptomyces nogalater, assembly GCF_039532885.1. NCBI lineage: Bacteria > Bacillati > Actinomycetota > Actinomycetes > Kitasatosporales > Streptomycetaceae > Streptomyces > Streptomyces nogalater. The sequence goes on from NZ_BAAASM010000015.1 coordinate 86,181, forward strand.
ATCGACAGGTTGATGGCGGGAACCGACCCGAATTACGTGCATCTGCTGCTCGACACCGGGCATCTCCGGTTCGCGGGCGACGACCCGCTCACGGCCGTGGAAAGGCACAAGCAGCGGATCAAGCACGTTCATCTCAAGAACGTCCGCCAGCCCGTGGTCGACAAGGTGAAGAGCGACCACCTGTCCTTCCAGGGGGGAATCCTGGCAGGCGTCTTCACCGTGCCCGGAGACCCAGCAGGCGCGATCGACTTCGAGCCCATCCTCTCGACGCTGGGGCAAGCCGGCTACGAGGGATGGCTGGTCGTCGAGGCCGAACAGCACCCGGCGACGGCGCACCCGCTGACGTACGCCAAGATGGCCCACGATTACCTCACCGGAGCCCTGGGGTGGCAACGATGAACGCACGCGACATCTACCTCAGCTTCTTCATGTTCACCGTCAACCTGCACCCGGATGACCCCCAGCACACCGAGGTCGTCGTCAGGCACATGAGGGAGCTGCGGGACATCGGATACACGGGCTTCGACCTGCCCGTTTTCCCGAACGACGCGGGCGATCCCCAAGCGGACGTACCCCGCTACGAAAAGCTCAGGAAGGCCCTCGACGCGGCCGGCTTGGAGAACGTAGGTCTGACCACCAACGTGGCCACGACGCCGGCCTACAACCCCACATCGCTGCACCCCGAGGAACGCGAGGCGGCTCTGGCCTACCTCAAGTCCAGGATGGACATCACAGCGGCCCTGCGCGGCACCATCATGGCGGGCCCTGTCCTGTTCCCCTACAACGTGTTTCCCACCCACAACGGCGAACCGCTGTGGAGTGACGCGCTGCAGGACTGGCTGCGGCCCCGGTACGACATCGCGCAGCCGCTCTTCGAGCAGCTCGGCGAATACGCGGCGCAGAAGGGTGTCCGGGTCGGCATCGAACCCGTCGACCACTGGGAGACACCGGCCCCGAACATGGTGCGCGACGTGCTCGACTTCCTCGCCGGCGTGCGAAGCCCGCATATCGGCGTGTGCGTGGACAGCTCCCACGTCGTCCTCGGCAGCAGCGGCCCGGAGGCGTACCGCCGCGACGTCCGGGATGCCTCCGACCAGCAGCGCCTGCACTACGTGCAGGTGTCCCCGCCAGACCGCGGCGAGGTCGCGGACAGCTGGATCCCCTGGCGCACGTTCCTCGACCCCATCCTGCCCGTGTACGACGGCCCGCTGCTCATCGAAGTCTTCAACGCCATCCCGGCGTTCCTCACTTCGCTGCGGCTGACAAGGCGGAAGTTCTGGATCCCCATGGAGGACAAGCCAGTCCCGGGCGTGCCGAGCGCCTACGAGGTTGCCGAGGACGGCATCAAGAAACTGCGTTCGGAGCTGGCCACACTGACCGCGACCTGATCCGGGCTGCCCATCACCGACGGTCACGCGAGACGGTGAGGTCCGGGGGCACGTGACCGTCTGGTGCGAGGAAGCCGGGCGGCTGGTGGATCCGGCTTTCCTTCTGGGCCAAAGCCGGTTTGCCCCGGGCGCCGCGGAGCGCGAGATCTTCCGGTCCCCTGTAGTCTTCCCGGCACCTGGGCTGGACGCTCTGCTCGGCTGCAGCCCTGGCACCCACCGAGAAGGGCACCTGCTCGCATACGACTTCCGTCCTGACTGGGAGGCCCGGCTCGGCGATGCGTGCTCACATGTGGACAGGTCGGCTGTCGCCGACTTCGCGAGGCGACTCGCTGCTTCCGCAGCCCTTGCCTCGCGTACTGACCCTCATGCCCAGAAACGGTGAGCACCCCGGCACCTGCTCGGCAGAGCAGTGACAACCCTGCGGGGGACCGCCCTGGGACTAATAGTGATAGCGCGCTGCAAGGATCACGATCTCCCTGTCAGTGACCAGGTAGACGAGCCGGTGCTCATCATCGATCCGCCTCGACCACGCCCCGGGCAAGTGGTATTTGAGTGGCTCGGGCTTGCCGATCCCCATGAAGGGGTCCCGTTTGACGTCCTCGATGAGCCTGTTGACCCGAGCGAGCGTCTTGCGGTCGTTCTTGAGCCAGGACGTGTAGTCCTCCCAGCCCTGGTCCTCGAAGAGGAGCCTCACTCGGCACCCTCGGCGTCGACGTCCCACGCATCGGGGTCGATCAGCTCGCGTTCCGACACGTTGGCGTGGGCCAATGCGTTCTCATACGCCTTGAGCAGGCGACGAGCGTTCGCGGGAGAGCGCAGCAGGTACGAGCCCTCGCGTAGCGCCGCGTAGTCCTCGGCCGAGACGAGCACAGCATTGCCGTGCTTGGAGACGATCTCGATGGCCTCGTGATCGTCGTTGACCTTCTTGATCAGAGGAAAGAGAGCCTTGCGGGCTTCGCTCGCGGTTATCGACATGAGCTGACTCCCTACATCAAGTGGTACCGGATATCGTACCACTCACTGCCGCCCAAGGCGGAACCAAGTAGATGACACGTCATCAGGTAAGCCAGCACCATCCCAGCACGGGAACAACAAGGGGCCGACTCTCAGAAGAGCCGACCCCTTATGACCTGCATGTTTGCCAGCCGTCAACGCGGTGTTATTTCGTCCGCTCAGACATTGAACCGGAACGTCGGACACAGCGCTGTGACCTGCGTAAGCACGTCTTTGAAGCCGGTCATCCCAGCACCATCCCAGCACGGGGCCGTATCCCAGCACCATGCGGCGTCTCGGTCGCTCTGGCGGGCGGCATGATGACGAGCGTCACGGCTGGTGGTGGAGCATCGCGGTCACGCCCTCGTCGCTGGGGTCGTAGGAGATGCCGCGCAGGATCGCGACCGGTGCGCCACGGCCGCGCTGGCCGAGGATGATGCCGGCTGCCGCGGCAATGAGGTCGGTGAAGGTCTCCTCCTGCCGTTTGCCGCCGTGCTCCGTCACCCGCAGGGGCGCCACGCCTGCCGCGCCGATGGAGATGACGGTGGCGCCGCGTCGGTCGGCGCGGCCGTCGGAGTCGGCGATGACCACGGCGACGGTGGTACCGGAGTATGTGTGCAGGGCGTCGCGCAGGGAGCGGGCGGAAGCGTCGGGGTCTGCGGGCAGCAACCAGGCGCCTTCGGTGCCGGCCCGGTCGATCCCGGCGGAGGTGAGCTGGTAGCCGAGCGTGTGGCGGGCGATGATCGGCCCCTTTTCGGTGGCCAGGAAGTGCTCGGTGGAGGAGTCGAGGATCAGCTGCACGATCTCGGCGGGCTTGCCCGTCTTGGCGGACAGGGCGAGTGCCTCGGTGCCGGGGGTGACGTCGGCCAGGTCGACGTACCGCTTCTCCGCCACGGACACGGCCTTGCTGGCGACGACGACGATGTCGCCGCTACGCAGTTCGGTGCCGGTGCGGCTGAGGACACCGGTGATGGTGCCGGCGAGATCGTCGCCCGGCTGGAGTTCAGAGAGGGGCTCCAGGGCGAAGGCGGAGAAGCCGGAAGTCGGAGCGGCGGTCATCGGCGCCAAGCGACCAAGGGACCCCAGAGCGCCCCGTACGACAGCAACGGCCCAGGCGAGGTGGGCGGCCGACGCTCCTCGCTCGCCGCGCTGGCGAAGCAGGCCGCTCCGGCCTGACCCGGGCTGCTGTCCGGCAACGCCGCCTCCTCCCCGTGTCCTGTGGGAGGGGCGGCGTCACCGTGTGCGGTCATCCGCGGCGGAGGACGGGCCAAGGCGGGGGTTACCCGGCTCCTGGTCGCGGTCATGCTCCGGCTCCGCCTTTGTCTCCGGTGGCACGGCAGCCTGAAGGCGGGCGGCTGCCCGCCGGGCGACGTCGTCGGTATGACAGAGGCCGCGCACCAACAGGTCGTCGGCCTTCGGCACCATGCCGGTGCACGGTGGTCTCCTCCCGGCGCTGGTCGGTGAACTTCCTTCCGCACCGCTTGCACACTGCTCAGCGGCACGACGCCGCTTCTCCTCCCTGTCGGCGTGGGCCTCCTGGTCGCGGAAGAGGACGTCGCGTCGGGGTTTTCGAGCCCGGCCGTCAGCGTCTGTTCGCCCGTCCGTCCCAGCCGCCGCCTTCCGGGAAAGCTCGGTCCCCGCCCTCTGGATCAACCAGCTCCCATCCCGCTACATCGAACACCCCTCGAATAGCCCGCCGTCCTGGCCGTCCTCGACGCCCTCCTGAGGTGCGCTACCACAAGCCACGCAGCATCCTGGGCCACGACGAAGCGCTCGACCGCATCGCCGACGGGCTCATGGAGCGCCTCACTCCCCTCATCGACATCGCCGACCAACTCGCCATCCTTTATGACACCGAAACCCTCACCCGCGTCCGCCACGACGTCGCCTGCTACCTCGACCCGCCAACCTGATATGCCGCCGACGTCCATCTGCAATTCTGTGCACTCGGACACCCACGGCGCCGCCGCAAGAAGCCGCTCCGAAGGCGCCGCTGCGCCCTGCCGTTGCCGGCAGGGCGCAGCCAAAGGGGGTTCGGCGTGTCCCCAGCCGGGGATTGCGAACCGCTGTGCCGTCAGCTCCGGGAGACGGTGAGAGTTCGCTGGTCGAGGTCGAGGTGGACGGTGCCCCCGTCGTGTTCGCGAAGCTGCCGCCAGGCGGCGTAGCCAGTGAGGATGGCGCGCTCCCAGTCCGCGGCGCGGCAGATGCTGACTTCGAGGTGGGCAGTCATGTGACCGATCGTGGCGAGAAGTTCGTGGTCGATGTGTTTGATGTCGGTGAGGTAGCGGTGGCGGGCGGCATAGGAGAAGACGAGGGCTGAGATGCCTTCTTCGATGGCGATGGCGCGGCCGCCGTCTTCGGCTTCGTCAGTGCGGGGGTCGCTTTTGCGTTTGCGGCCCAGCAGGAAGCGGGTGACGGGTGACCAGCCGAGGACGGCGGCGTGGGCGAGGTGGAAGACGTCGTGGAATCGGTAGCCGTCTTCGATATGCGAGGCGCTGGTGAGCGGGTCGCCGGCAGGAGATCCGTCTTCCTGCGTGAGGACGACGACGGTACGACCGTCGTCGGTCTTCGTCGGTGTGAAGGTGAGTGTGGTCTTGCGGGGCAGTTGCTCGTGGGGAGGGAAGTCGGTGTCAAAGGGGGTGTGTTCGTCGCGGGGAGTGGTGCGCCAACGGTCTTTGGTCTTCTCCAGGTTGGCAGCGGCCACATCGTCGAGGTCGAGCCCGAAGCGGTGGGTCAGGGCTGCGATGTACCAGAGGACGTCGCCAAGTTCCTCGCGTAACTGGTGCTTGCCCTGCTCGAAGGCGGGGCCATCGCGCAGAAATTTCTTGTAGGCAGTGGTCAGGGACCCCACCTCGCCGGCGAGGCCGAGGAGGGGGACGAGCACGGGATCGGTGCCCTCCGCCGGGGGTTGGAGGGTTTTGACGGCCGCTTCCTGGTAGCGCTTGAAGTCCACACTCACACCTGTCTGATCTTGGGACAGCCCCGTTGGCTTACCCGACAACATGTCGTATGCTACGACAACGTCGTTGGAAACGCAGACGATTGGGGAGAGTTGTCGAACACAGGCACGCCGAGCACAGACGACATCACCTCGGTCGTCATCGACTTCCTCGCCGAGCACGAGGGCGTCTCGCCCGATGAGCTCCGCTCTGAACTGGAGCAGGGTGGGCGCGAGTTGCCCGTGGACTCTCTGCTGGTGGTCGAGATCCTCACGCGCATTGAGGAGCGTTACCACGTCGCCATTCCCGCGGACCGGGAAGCGGCCCAGGCCACCCGGTCAGTGCGGGCATTCGCCGCGGCGGTACTGGACGCCATCATTGAAAGGCAGCAGTCATGACCCCTCCCTCGGACACCCGTGACCGTGATCCTGAGCTGGTGCGGCTCGGTGAACGGCTGAAGAAGACCCGCGACTACCTGAACATGTCCCAGCAGTTCGTCTCGGATTCCACCGGCATCCCGCGCTCGGCCATCAGCGACATCGAGCGTGGCGAGCGGCGGGTGGACAGCCTGGAGCTGAAGAAGCTGGCCCGCCTGTACCGGCAGCCGGTCGCCTATTTCCTGGCCGAGGAGAAGGACGCCGACGCCAGCGAGTACTCGCTGGCCGGTCTGCCGCGGGCGCTGGCCAAGCTCACCGACGGGGACGCCAAAACAGTGCTGGAGTTCGCCGAGTACCTCACGCTGCGGCGAGCGGCAGAGCGCGAGGAGCAGGGCGCCGGCGGAGGGAGTCCGACGGCGTGAACTGGGCCTTAGCTCACCGCATCGCGTCGATCGCCGCCGTCCAGGCGCACCGCGACCTTGGCATCGACCGCACACGGTACGTCCACGTGCACCAGGCGTTGGGAGCGGCGGGCGTGGTCGGGATGGCGCAGCCGATGCCCCGGCTGTTCGGCGTGTACTTCTCCCCCGCCGACCAGGGGCCGGCCGTGCTGCTGAACGCCTCGCTCAACGCCGTCACCCAGCGGCACACGGCCGCGCATGAGCTGGGGCATCACCGGCTGGGTCATCGCACCGCCGCGGACGAGGAGATGGACCCGGCGCTGCGCTGGGGTGACGGCAGCTGGCCCGAGGAGGAGAAGACGGCGGAGGCATTCGCGGCGTGGTTCCTGATGCCGCTGCCGGCGGTGCGGGCAGCACTGGGAAGGGTCTGCGGCGGCCGGCCGTCGCGTCCCGAAGACGTCTACCGGGTGGCGCGCGAACTGGGCACGTCCTACGCCGGGACAGTTCGCCATCTGGTGAACCTCCGGCTACTAAACGCGGACAGGGCCGCCCAGTGGAGCAGGATTCCGCCCTCCACCCTCCGCAGCTCACTGGCGGGCGGCGCCGAGCTGCCTGGGCAGGCGCACGTGCACGTGATCACAGAGGCGACAGACGGCCAGATCATCTATGCCGACGCAGCCGATGTCCTGGTACTGCACCTGCCCGGCGCGGCCTTCGATGCACTGCCCAAAGGGCTGGAGCAGTGGACGAGCGACGGACCAGTCCCGCTTACGGCTGCTGTGATGACCGCCGAGATGCCACCGGGCAAGGAGGCTTCGGTGCAGGTCAACGTGCCCGCTCGCGAATGTCAGCTGCGGCTGACAGTAGTGCGCGAAGTCCCGCGCTGCGGAGTGGACGAGGTCTGGCCCGCCTGAGCACGGGCTGCAGGAATACACCGTACGTACCGGGAGGGCTCATGCACAGCTTCACCGTGACCGGACGCGACGTCGCCCACGCCTGGGTCGCCGCCTGCAACGCGCTGGACCGCAAGGACAACCCGGGCCGGACCGGCCTGCACACGGTGGTGCGCATCACCGACCCGACCAGCGACGACGCGGCGCTGCGCAGCGAGCTGGACCGGTTGCGCACCGCGCACGGGCTGTGGCCGCTGGAGACTGTGGCCAGCACCCTGTTCCCCGCGACCCTGGCGGCACGGTGCGCAGGGCCGGATGAACTCGCCGAGCGCTATCGGCGGATGTACCAGGCGATCAGGCGGTACCCCGGCAACCAGCGCGGCACCTACTTCGGCCGCCTGGTGTCCTACCCGGCGGCGTCGAAGACCGGCGTCGACCAGCTCGGCACCGTCATCGCCCGGCTGCGGTCCCAGGCAGCGGGCAACAGGATCGCCGCCGCCTACGAAATCGACCTGGCCGCACCCGCGGATGCGCACGAGGACACGGGTGCGGACCTACTGGTCCACACCGCAGGCAAGGACAACAGCTACATCGGCTTCCCCTGCCTGAGTCACATCTCCCTCCAGCTGGACCGCGACCTACGAGTCCACGCCATGGCCCTTTACCGCAGCCACTACATGTTCGAACGCGCCTACGGCAACTACCTCGGTCTGGGCCGCCTGCTCGCCTACATCGCCCAAGAAGCCGGACTCTCCTGCGGAACCCTGACCGTGGTGGCCGGGCACGCCCAGCTGGACGGACCCATCACCCAGCTGCGTCCCCTGCTGAGCGGTACCAGCCGTCTGGCGGCATGACACCCATCCGGGCGGAGTCAATGCTGCGTCCCGGTCAGCGACTGGTGTTGAGCTGCCACTTGGGCGGGAACCAAGCCGGCATCGGGTCGGACCGCTGCCGGTAGGTCTGCTTGATACGGCTGCGCCCGCTGATCCCGGCGATGTCGGGGTGGGCGACCCGCGCGTACTTGTCTACCTCGCAGAACAGGTTCTGGCAGTCGATCAGCTGCAGCCGACGCCCGCGCAACCCAGCGAAGGCGAGCCCGAGCCGGGCGAAGTGCTCATCCTGGGTGTCGGCCATGTAGCGGATGACGTCCTCCTCTATGCCGTCGGCCGCTGGCCCGAAGCACTTGCGGATCCCATCGCGCGCACCGGGTCCGGCGACGACGAAGTCCATCTCCGAAAAGGGCATCTCAGCCGCATAGTTAAGGTCAATCACGAACTGGTAGGCCAGGAACGGCCCGATCGCCGGGAAACCCAGCAGAACCCGGTAGGCGTCCTCAAGCGTCGGCGCGGACAGCACACGTTGCGGCGCGTCGGCCTCCATCATCATCTCCAGCAGCCGCAGATGGTTTTGGTGCTTACGCTGCTCGCCGAGCTGCGGCGGAGGCACGATGTAGGCGGCCGAGTACAGCCGCTGCCCTGCGGCGAAGGCCCGCGAGAGCACCCGGTCGAAAACCTGGTAGTCGTAGGCGTCCCACCGCACCTCGCCCAACGCCGCTTCCAGCAGCCGCCACGTCGAGGTCTTGTTGAAAATCTTGAACAGCAGGGTCCGGAAGAAGACCTCCTCCCACCTCTGGTCACCGCGGTAGATGACGTCGCCGATCAGGTCCTGGCTGACCCGGTCAGCAGCCCGGAAACAGTTGGTGAAGCGGTAGCGCTGCAGGATCGGATCGTCGGTGAAAGGTCCCTCTCCGCCGGCAAGCCGCGCCTCATACACCTTCTGCCGCGCCGCCGCAAACCGCCAATAGGTATCGAACACCACGGTGGGAACCAACGAACGGCCCGCCACATGGATCTCTGACAAAGGGCCGTTCTCTAAGACCTCGTACTCCGAACGCTCTTGCAACAGCATCACCATGAACTCAATATATATTCGATATATACACGCTGTCACCGAGGGGGACGTGTGGAATTGCTGTGGCAGCGTCCACGACGCAAGACACTGGTCGACTGGCCGGAGGACGTGGACGCGAGGCTCGACGTCCTGGTCCGGGCCGCAGCCGCGGCCGGGGAGCAGACATCGCGGTCCCAGATACTGGCCGCACTCGTCACCGCGGCCGAAGTCCGTCCGACCCTCATAGCCCAGCTGCTCCACTCCTACCGCCAGATGCCCGCCGACGCCCTCGACGCGGACAACTCGCGCGACGACCTGCCCTCCGTACGCTCCTCCGGACGCACCCGCAGCAGGGAATGAACCCGAGGCCACACAAGGGGCCTCTCGCACCGCCCTCCCGGTGAACTGGTCAACGCCGCAGACGCGGTAAGGCCACGGCCGCTGCTTGCGGGCCTGCCCGCCGCCGCTCACACCGTCACCGATGCGCTGAGCGCAAGCTGGAGGCGCTACTTTCGCCAGACCAGTCAGCCGCTCCCGGGGGAAGCCATGCACTGCATCGAGGCCGGACAGATCTATTCGACGTGCTGGGGCGGGACAGCCTCCCCGTCATCCTGCGCTCCTACGAGCCGGGCGCGCGAACCGTCGATGCGATCGACGAGCCCGGCCGGGACCGTGGCGTCTTCAGCATCCCCGCGTCCTACTTCCACGCCACGAACACCGGGACGGCGGGGCCGACGCCGGATCACGGGCTACTACCAGACGGGCACCCTGAACGGCTGACCGAGAGGGGATGGCCGGCGGGTCGGGGTCAACGTCGTGCCCCTGCTCCTAAGCGGTGGCCCACTCGGCCGGTCGGACGCGGCGGCGGGACCGGATGCAGCACGCGACGGCCAACCGCTCGGCGGTCGATGGGTACGACGACGGTGAAGCGCAGCCGGACGGTGAGCATTTCGGCGGTTCGGGAGATGCCCAGGCCCAGCAGCACCGTGTGCCGATGAGCTAGGCCCCGGCGCTGTGCGACCTCCCCGTCGACCGACTCGACGTCGCCGGGGACGATCCGCAAGGCGAGTGCCAGGCCGTGGATGGCCTGCTGGTGCAGCACCCCGCCGACGGTGGCGAAGGCAGGGCGCCAGGGCGCGGAAGCAACCGGGATCGCGTCGCACGGTCGGCATCACATCCGCGTGTACGACGGCCGGAGGATGACGTGGGTGCTGGCCGCCGGACACGCGGACGAGTGGACTGGCGACGACCTCGGCCAGGCAGCGGCCGTTCTGAGCGAGAGGATCGGGACGGCCGTCTGCACGAGCGGCATGGACGCCGACGCCCAGTCACGCCTCCGCGAGACATTCCTCGCCTCCGTTCACAAGAGCCTCGTCGCCGACGACTCGGCGGCGGTCGAATCCGGCCACTTCTGGAGTGCGGCGGCCGGTCCCCTCCTCGTCACCCTGAGCGCGGCGGCATAAGGTCACCTCGCCGATCCCTGGCAAGTTCGGGCAAGTTCCTCGCCTCTCCGTGACGGTGCGGGCAAGCTTTGGCACAGCATTCGTTACCGGCACCGGAGGTGGTCATCATGGCCCTGATCAAGCTCGGTAAGGACCCCGAGAGCCCCAGCGGCGGTTCCCCCACCGTCTACCTCGACGACGAGAAGGACACCTATCTCGTGCAGGGGTGGAGAGTGGAGGACATCGAGCGGCTGAGGCAGATGGACATCCCCGGCCACGAGACGGTGGTGGAGATCCCCCGGCGCATGGTGCAGTTCTTCCAGGAGGTGAAGCAGGGTGACGAGGACCCCGACGTTTGAGGAGCTGTTTCGTGACTGCCAGAGGACTGCCGTCCATCTGGAGATGCGCGACGCCTACATGAAGTCGGACCCGGCCTTCATCGACTGGAAGGCCGGTCAGACCTTCGACCCTGCCGAGCGCTGGGCCGACTGGCACGCGATCGTCACGGAGGCAACCGGGCGTGGCGTGGAGGTCCGACGTGCCCGTATCGTCTCCACGCCGGTCAGCGAGTACATCCGCTTCGAGTACGACGTGACGGACGGGCTGAACATCGCTGCCGGCGAATCCGTGCGGTGGCTGTCGCGGCGGACCGCGACCGACCTCGCCCTTCCGGGCAATGACTTCTGGCTGTTCGACTCCTCGCTCGTCCTCGTCAACCACTTCGACGGTGAGGGCGAGACGCTGGAGCTGGAGCTGACGGAAGACCCGGAGGTGGCGAAGCTGTGCGAGTCGGCCTTCGAGGCCGTGTGGAAGCGGGCGACGCCACACGCCGAGTTCGAGTTGGCCTGACGGCCTGATCCGCGCCCCCGCACATGACATCGCCATCTTCGAGCGTCCAGGAAGCCCGCAAGGCGCTCGGGAAACGCCTGGCCGAGATCCGGGAAGGAGCCGGACTCACCAAGCGAGCGCTGGCCCAGAGACTGGGCTGGCACGAGTCGAAGGCTTCGCGCTTCGAGAGAGGCACCCGTGCGCCCTCGGAGCGCGACCTTCGTGATTGGTGCAGGGCCTGTGGCGCGGAAGGCGAGGCGGAGGATCTCATCTCGACCGCCCGCGGCATCGAGGGCATGTATGTCCAGTGGCGCGATATGGAACGAGACGGTCTGGAGTTTGCGCAGAAGTCCGTCCTTCCGCTCTGGGAGCGCACCCAGCGATTCCGCATTTACTCGCCTTGGCTCATCCCTGGCCCTGTGCAGACGGCTTCCTATATCAACGCGCTGTTGACTTCCATTCGTGACCGCCGAGGACTCGTCGACGACGTGCCAGAGGCCGTCAAGGTGCGCGTGGAGAAACAGAAGATCGTTTACGGGCCTCACCAGTTCGCCATCCTTCTCGAGGAAAGCGCCCTGCGGTACCGCATCGGCGGCACCGACGTGATGGCGGGCCAGCTCGGCTATCTCCTGAGCGCTATGGCGCTGCCCTCGGTGAGCATCGGCATCATCCCCCAGAACGCCGACCGCTCGGGCCTCTGGCCCGTCGAGGGCTTCTTCCTGTACGACGACGACACGGTGAACGTCGAGCTGGTGTCGGCTCACCTCACGATCGTGGCCAAGCACGAACTTGCCATGTATGCCAGAACGTTCAGTGAGCTGTACGAACTTGCCGTCCACGGCCCGGCCGCACGTGAACTCATCACGGCAGCCATCGAATCTCTCGGGTGAACGTCTGGCAAGTATGGGCACACTCCTGGAGCCCCGCCCTTCCTTCTTCCTAGCTTTATGGGCACGGCGAAAGGCGTGCTCCGGAGGGGCCAGTGATGTTGATGGCAAGTACGGGCAAGGCAAGGAATTCGGCCGGGGAACCCGAGGCAGGCGTCGAGATCAGCGTCGCGGAGATTACCTCCCTGACCGACACCGCTCTCGGCTTTCGGCTGGGCACCACGACCCGTGAGCAGTTGGACTGCTACGTGCCGAGACTTGCCAGGGAGCTGAGTCGGCTCCTCGGCAAGGATTTGGGAGCCGACGAGGACCCCGACGTGCAGCACCTCGTCCGCAAGGCGCGGGAGATGATCGATCTCACGACCCGCCCAACCGTCGACACCCCCACGTTCGGCACCTTCTTCTACCTCCGCGAACTCGCCAACCTGTCGCGCCGGCTCCTGTGGGTCTACGCCACCCGGAACGAGCTGGGGGCACCGTGAGCGTCAGGGAAGACCAGATCATCCGGGAGCTGTCCCATTACCTCCACGAACACCCCGACGAACAACAGCCTCTGATGCCGGTCTACGACGCGGCGGTGGACCACTCGCGGCGCCAGGTTTGCACGCACGGGCAGCGGTGCCCGCTCGTGATGACGGGAGCCGTCGTCGTCGATGAACAGGCTCGCGTACTGTGCCTGCGGCACGAGGGCGGCTACGCACTCGCCGAGGCCGAACCGGAGGAGCGGGACGCCACTCTGAGCGAGGCGGCCCTGCGCCTGCTGACCGAGCAGGTCGGCATCCACGACGTGTGGACACAACCCGGCGCCGAAGGTCCGTTCCTGGTCGACGTGACCGGTCCGGGACACCACAGGTACGGACGCCGCCTTCGGGTCGGCATCCGCTACTTCTTCCGGGCCCACTCCGGCGCCGTCCTTCCCTCCATGATCGAAATGGGCGCAGCGGCCTGGCGGTCTCTCTCCGACATCGACATGCCGGCACTGCGCAGCCGCGTCGAGCGCCACCTGATGGGAACGGAATGAGCCCCCGTAACCAGCAACTCGCCACATCGCGTCCTTCGTCGCGATGGGAGGCGCACTGCTGCGCGGCATCTGGAGGAGCTGCATGTATCGAAACCGAAGCGCACCGACGGCCGGCGCAGTACGGCCCGGACCGCCCCCTCCGCCCTTCGGGACCGTCGAAGGGTTCAAGCAGCCCTGGGACGTTCGCATCGGCGACTTCCTCCTTCTCGGCCACCAGTACCAGCGCATCCGGGACATGAGGGCCGTCGGTACCTCCGCCCGCGCCCTGCACTTCGCCGGACGCCCTCCTCTCGTCATGCGCACTGGCCGGTCCGTCTTCCGGCCGGTCACATACCGCTGATCTCGCACGCTCGGGCCTCGCACCCCTCTCCACCTCCCACCACGAGGAGCTTCGCCATGCCCATGCGTTTCCGGAAGATCCACGGAGCGGGCAACGACTTCATCCTGTTCACGAATCCCGAACCCAGAGACGACGCCGCCTGGGCGAAGGAAGCGGAACGCCTGTGTGCCAGGCGAACCGGCGTGGGCGCTGACGGCCTGGTCGTCAGTCGCGTCACCGACGACCGCCCCTCCGTGTACGAAGTGCGGTGCTTCAATGCGGACGGCTCGATCGCGACCATGTGCGGCAACGCGCTGCGCTGCGCGGCCTGGGCGGCCCAGCACGACGACGGGCTCAACGTGAAGAGGCGCCTCAGGCTGCGCATGGCGGGCGTCATGCACGAGGCCGTCGTCGATCCGGCGTCCGTCTGGGTCACGGCTCAGGTGAACTCCGTCCAGCCCCGCGTCTTGCAGACGGTCATCAACGGTCAGCCGACGTGGTTCGACAGCGTGCACACCGGCACCGAGCACGTCGTCGCCGTCGTGAGTGACGTGGACGCCATCGCCACGGAAACCGTCGGCCGGGCCGTCCGGTACCACGACAACGTCGCCCCACTCGGGACGAACGTCAACTTCGTCCAGCCCCTCGGCGGCCGGTCGCTCAAGATCCGCACCTACGAGCGCGGCGTCGAGGCCGAGACACTCTCCTGCGGCAGCGGAGCCGTCGCGGCGGTCGTCGCCGCAACCATGCGCGGGCTCGTCCCCAAGGGCGAGGCCACCGTCCACAACCGGGCCGGTGAGCCTCTCACCGTCCGGCCGCACGAGCGCCAGCCGGACCGGGCCGCATGGGTAGGCGGGCCGGTCACCTACACCTTCGAAGGGGTACTCGCATGACCTTCTTCCTCGACTCCAGCTCGACCCAGGCGGCACGCAAGGCCGCCGAGGAACTCCGTGAGTGGGGGCGCGGCCGGCGCGGCCTCGGCGTCGCCCTCGTCTACGGACCCGTGTCCGCCGAGGACAGGCTCTACCACTCGAAGTGCCCCGTCGAGCAGCGGTCCGTGACCGCCCTGGGCGAGGCGCTCGACGAGATCGGGGCGCGATGGAAGGTGCTGGACCCCACGGAGCCCGGCTTCATCAAGGAACTGGTCGGCTACGACGTGGCCCTCTCGAACCTGCACGGTCCGTACGGCGAGGACGGCCGTCTCCAGGGACTGCTCGACTACCTTCGCGTGCCCTACTGCGGCAGCGGGGTCCAGGCATCCGCGGTGGCCGCCGACAAGATCCTCTGCAAGCGGATCATGCTGTCCCTCGGTGTCCCCACACCCGGCTGGCGGGTTTGGTCCGGCGGCCCGGTGAACTGGGGCAGCCGGGCCGTCATGGTCAAGCCACCCTTCGGCGGGTCCAGCGTGGGCATGAGCCTCGTCCGCGACGCGGCCGACCTGCCGCGCGCCCTCGCGGAGGCTGCCGGCGAATCCGGCGACGAAGTGCTCGTCGAGGACTATGTGATCGGCACCCCCGTGACCGTGGGCATGCTGGGGCTTCCCGGCGGCTCGGTCATCGTCTTCCCGCCACTGTCCACCGAGGCGACCGATGCCGAGTTCTACGACGCCGACACCAAGCTGGACGTGGACTCGAAGGGCACCGTCACCGTCCGCGCCGCCGAGTTGGAACCCGTCGCGATGAACCGAATCGCCAGGGACGCCCGCACACTGTGGGACGGGATCGGGCTGCGCGGTTCGGCACGCATCGACTTCATCGTCACCGAGGAGGGCGGCGCGTACGTGCTGGAGGTCAACAGCACGCCGGGCATGTCCCGTGACAGCAACTTCGCGGTCGGCGCGGCGATGGTCGGGCTCGCGCACACGGATGTGGTTCTGGCGATGCTCCACGAGGCCCTGACACGCCCGCCGTACGATGTCCCCCTGCCCACTCCCGCGTTCTCCAGCACCACGCTGACGCGGGAGGCTGCCGTCTCTGCGTAGGAGCCTGCCGCTGTGCCGCGCGTCCACGAAGTCCCCATGTGCCGACAGCTCATCAACCTCGCCGAGTGGGACCTGCACGGCGGGTGGGCGCTCGGAGACAGGATCGAATGGTCCAACCGGGCGTGCGGCCTGGCATCCCTCAGGATGATCCTGCTCGCCTACGGGTGCGAGGCGCCCACGGTGACGGAACTCCTGAAACTCGCGGTGAAGCACGAAGTCCTGACCCCGCGCGGAGCACTCCACGCGGGGATCGCGAACCTGGCCACCGAGCTGGGAGTGCCCGCCGCGGCGGAACCCGTACCCGTCCAAGAGCTGCTCGGCCGCCTCGACGACGCCCCGCTCATCGTGTCGGTGACCGAGCAGTTCCCCGAGGACGGCCGTTCAGGCGGCCACCTCGTCATCCTTCGCGGCTACGAGGGTGGTCCCGACCCGCTGCTCCTTTTCCGGGACCCGTCAGCGTGGGGCCAGACGCACGATCGCGTCCCGCTCAGCCGCCTGTCCCATTCCTACACCGGACGCGCGATCACCTTCGCGCCCCTGACCCCGACGGAGAGTGCCGATGACCGAGGCTGACGGCGAAACGGCTCAGGCCGCAGGCGGTCGCAGGATCGCCGTACTCGGAGAAATGCTGGAGCTGGGCGACGAGGTGGTGGAGGCTCACCGCGAGATCGGCCGCTTCGCGGCTGAGAGCGGAGTCGATCTCGTCGTAGCAGTCGGCGGAGACCTCGCCGAGCAGCTCGCCCTCGCGGCGGGCGCAGCGGGCGTACCCGAGGTGGCGATGGTGGGCGACAACAAGACCGCCGCTGCCTACCTTCACACGGTCATCAGGCCGGGCGACACCGTTCTCGTCAAGGCTTCGCGCGGTGGACAGCTCTGGCAGATCGCCCAGTCCCTCTCCGGCCAGACCGTCACGAACCTGTCCGGTCAATCTGCGGACTGAGGTCGCCCTCAGCCGGGTCCTCACTCTGGGCGTCGACCACCAACAATGCGTCCTCGGCAGTCACCGCGTGAGCACTGGGCCGGCGGCGAGGGGGCGGGGCGGGGGCCGGACCCGGCACGGGCGATCGCTCAGGCTGCGGACGCGAAGGCGGATTGCATGATGTCGCGGCATCGGTCCCATGACTCCGGGACCAGGTGCCCGTAGATGTCGACCGTGGTCTTGATCGACTTGTGGCCGAGCCAGCGCGAGACCTCGTGGATCGGGATACCGGCCGCCAGCGCGGTCGAGGCGAAGAAGTGCCGCAACGAGTGGGGGTGGTACTTCGGTTTGCCCTCGGCGTCCACCAGCCCGGCCGCCACGCACGCCTTCTTGAAGTGGTACGCGTAGGTATTGGCGGTGGGCATGATGCCCTTTCCGCGCTCGCGGGGGGCGAAGAACACTTCGACCTGCCGCGTCTTCCCCGCTGCGGTCTGGAAGGTGAGCGGGACCGGCTTCCACAGTTGCTCGTGGGCGTCGATCTCGGCACAGAGGAAGCCTGCGGCGGGGATGTCGCGGTACTCGCCCTCCTCACGGTGCTTGAGGGGGACGAGGCGCGTCTTGCAGTCCTCGCGGTGTGCCTTCGAGCTGATCTGCCAGCGGATGCGGATCACGTCGTTTCGCAGGCAGCCGACGTGGAAGGCCAGGGCCTCGCTGACTCGAAGGCCGGCCCCGGCCTGGAGCCAGACGGTCAGCTTGTACTGCGGAGACATGTGCTCGTGCAGTAGGCGGACCTCGGCCAAGGTGGGGATCTCGTCCTCGTCCACCGCATGGTTTCCGGGGGCGTTCTTGACGTCCTTGGTCGGGTCCTCCCGGATCCGCTTCTCCTCCTTCGCGGACCAGAAGATGTGCTTCACCATCTTCATCCGGTCATAGACCGTGCTGGCCGCCAGTTCCTTGGCGATGGCCGCCTTGAAGTGCTCGATGTCCCTCTTCGTGACCCCGGCGATCGTCTTGCGACCGAGCCTCGGTATGAGGTGGTTGTCGATGAAGCCCTTGTAGTTCGCGTACGTGGACTCCGCGACGATTCGGCGGGCGAGCCAGTCCTCGGCGTAGGCGCGGACCGTGATCTTTCCCGCGTTGGGGTCGATATAGAGGCCCTCGTCCTTGTCGGCCTCGACCCTTGCGGCGAAGGCGTCGGCTCCGTTCGGCCCGGTCTTCTTGTCGAAGGTCTTCTCCCGCTGACGCGCGGTCCTGCCTCCGGGCTCGCGATACCGCACGGTCCACGGGTGGCCGCACCGGGATTTCGTGCACGGATAGGTGGAGACCTTGGGGTCGGACTTGCAGCGCTGGAAAACGGTAGCCAAACAGAGCCTTTCGTGTTCTGAGTCACGGCCAAGCAGCCGTTACCCGTAGTGGTCTTCGAGGTAGGCGATGATGTCGCGCTCACGGAATCTCAGGAGACGCCCGACCTTCTGAGCCTTGAGTCCCCACGCCCGGTACTTGTTCTTGACGGTGATCTCGCTGACCCTGAGCCACTCGGCCACCTCTTCGGGGGTCAGCAGCCGATTACTCCCTCCAGCGGTCAATTCGCCACCTTTCCGCTTGTCTCTGTGAAGCCTCGGATGCCAAAGAGCATTCGCATCACCCTCCAACGGTTGAGGTGCCGTTGCGGTTCAGCAACGGGCACCCGGTCGTCTGTGCAGCAGAGGACGTGCCCTTCTCCCCATGCGAGTTGACGGCGCGACCCCCTGCGTTCGCCAAAACCCCGCCGCCGGGCGCGACCGAGCGCGAACTCATCAATGGTCGCGACGATCGCCGGTTTGACTAACCGGCGATCATGGTCTATGTTGCGCGCCGCGCCGGGACGGACTCGGGAGGGTCACGGGCCGGCCGCAGCCAGAGAGCAGGCCGTAATGAGCACGGCGCCATCTGTGACGCACTGACGGGCCGGTAACGCAGACCCCAGAAGGACAGCCCGGCAGCGACGGCACTGTAGCGGCCACCACCTGGAGGAGGGCCAAGCGTTCAGGGGGCCAAGAGCAGAGGGGTGAGCGGAGGAAGGGAGCGGATCGAATAGCGGAATCAGACGGACGAGCCCCTCAAGGCCACAACAGCAGATCTGCCTCACGGCGCGGGACCCCGAGCCTTGTCGCAACCCTGGCCTCGGCGCAGTAACTGCACAATCTGGCCTGGCGTTTGCCGGGGTGTTGTACGTTGACATGATCCCGGCCGAGGGTCCAGTCTTTCGAGGTTCTTTCTTGTCTGCCGTGGGCGAATGCCAGGAGACACGCGCCCTGCCCCGCGCGCCACCTTCCGACAAGCAACCCGACGACCGCTCTAGGCGATCGCGACAACGCTTGTCCGGCGGGCCGAATCAGCACACCTCAGCGCCGATCGCGGGGTATCACCCCATGACTCTCTGCGACTAGTACAGAGTTTAAGAGCCAACCCTGGATCTTGACGCGCTTCCGTGCGTATGCTCGTTGCCCCTCCGGGCATCGAACACCTAAGCGGCATGACCTGCCCCGGTAGGTCGAAGCTTGCCAGCCATCACCACACTGATCCCATTCCACCGGCCGCGTCAGCGTGGCAACACAGCAAAGGAGTTGTTACATGCCTTCCACTCTCCATGAACCACTGCCGTCCACGAGGTGCCGGTCGATCCTTGCGTCCGGGGGGACGATGAGTGTTTCGACGCCCGGGAAGCCGAGAAGGCGTCTTGCGACGGTACGAAATCTGACTCTGGGAAGGTGCGGAATCCGACCCCTCACGTCGGAATCCGACCGGTGCGGAATCCGACCCCTCGTGTCGGAATCCGACCCCTCGACGTGCCGGAATCCGACCCCCGCACGGTACGGAATCCGACCCCCAGAACCGTAGAGAACCTAAGTTGAACCGTAAAGGCAGTAGTGTGGTGCCGCCGTCACTCGGCTACCGACTGGCAGGTCGACGCAGCCGGCCACACCTCAGCCCGCCAGCACGGTCACCTCGACCACCTCGGCGAGGACGGTCGGTCTGCGCGTCACCGACGCGAAGTGGCATGCGCACCGTGCCGGGCATGCGCACCGGCCGACTCCTCCGGGTCCCGGATGATCACCGGCAGTTACGAGGGACGGGCCCGGAGCGGAAGGCAAGCTGCGGGAGACGGGAACCGTCCCGGTCACGTCCTCGACAGGGGGACACGGCTGATCGCCTCACCACCGTGTGGTGGGGACCGGGGAGAGGTCAGCGGGACCGTGGCGAGCGCTAGATCGGTCCCCGCAGTCCCGTCGACCTGATCGGGGACCGGCGACCGCGTAAGCCAGGGTCTGGTCCCCGGGACCGGACCACGGCGCTCAGGAAGTCGCGGGGACCGAGAGCAGCGATATGGGGACCGAGGCCCCCGAAGTGGGGACCGCCGCGGGGACCAAGCCGTGAAGCCGGATGCTGCCGAGCGGCATGACGGCAGCGCAAGGAACCGCTGCCTTACCGCGGAAGTGGCTGCTCAGGGCCCTGAACTGCACGGGGACCGAGGGGCACCAAGTCGGGGAGACCCCACCCGGGGACCGGGGACCAACCAGTCGGGGACCGACTGCGGGACCGACCCCCATCCGGGGACCACCGACCACGGGGACCGGGGACCGAACCGGGGACCGGGGACCGGGGACCGGGGACCGAACCGGGGACCGGGGACCGGGGACCGGGGACCGAACCGGGGACCGGGGACCGAACCGGGGACCGGGGACCGAACTGGGGACCGGGGACCGAACTGGGAACGGCGCCGACCCCATCCGGGAGCCATCGACCCCGGGGACCAACCACCGCCGAGACGGGACCGGCCTCGAACGCCGAGTCCAGAGGGCAAGGGGAAGCAAGCGGCTGGTCCCGACCGAGGCCCAACGGCACAGCGTCCGCCCCCGCGAGCCGGCACAGTCCGTGGACCAATTCGTCCGGCTGATCCGCTGTGAGGGCCTGCCAGGCGGTCGGGACGGCCACTGAGCCTCGCTCTGCAGAAAGTGCGGAACGACGACGTCACCGAGATAAGGAGTGCCCGCCGACAAGACATGCAACGAGTTCGGCACTGTCCGTGCGGAGTACACGTGGGAGGTCAGCTGGGATTTTTCGCTCCGAGGGCGGCCCGCAGGCGGCCTCCAGCGCGAAGCTCGCCGCATCGACCAGCCAGTGGCTCGTCCAGCCCGACGGGCTCACCTCGGCCCGCGCGAGTTCGACCGACGCCGTCGAACTGCCGCGACTACCCAGCCCATGACCGTTTCACGAGGCTCGAATCCCGATGACGAACCTGAAGTACAACGGCGACACCCCGACGCGTTCTCCCAACCCCACCTCGGTCTCGGACCGAGCAAGTTGGGGCGGAAGCGTAGCTTCCGCCGAACCCGCCCCCGAGGGGGCGGGAGGGGACCTGCACCGGGGGCCGCAGGTCCTGGAGGCTTCGACCGGGGGCGGGCCGAAGCCGGGGCAGGAGGAGAAGCCGACCGAGCATCAGAGCCGCCGTGAGCGCGCTGTCCGCGCCCGTCAGCGTCCGCGTCAGCCGCCCGAGAAGAAGCGCCTGCACCAGCCCAACACCCGTTTCAACGACGAAGAGTTCGATCTGATCAAGTCCGCCGCCGCCCGGTGCAACCTGTCCGTCGCCGGGTTTCTCGCCCGCTCCGCGCTCGCCGCCGCCCGTGATCTCGACCGCACCAGCGCCGAGATCGCCGACGAACGCGAACTGATCACCGCCCTGTTCGACAGCCGCCGCAGACTCGGCTGGGCCGGCAGCAACCTCAACCAGGCGGTCAAGGCCCTCAACTCCGGCGCCGAAGCCCCGCAGCTCCAGGCAGCCATCGCCGCCGTCCGCCGGGCGGCCGAGACCGTCCACGCCGCCGCCACACAATTGATCGAGCAGCGCACGTCGTGATCCCCAGCGTCAACGAGTCCGGCTCCCGGACCATCGGTCTGCTGGCCTACCTCTACGGGCCCGGCAGGCACGAGGAACACACCGACCCGCACCTCGTGGCCTCGTTCGACGGCATGTCCCCCGACCCCGGCCGTGACCCGGCCGCCGCCCTCGAAGACCTCCAGCAGCTCCTCGACCAGCCCGTCATGGCCCTCCCCCGGCACGCCCGTCCCGCCAAGCACGTCTGGCACACCTCCGTCCGCACCGCGCCTGGCGACCGAACCCTGTCCGACGAGGAGTGGGGTGAGATCGCCCGCCGGATCGTGGCCGCCACCGGGATCGATCCCGGTGGCGGCCGGCCCGGCTGTCGCTGGGCCGCCGTCCGCCACGCCGACGACCACATCCACATCGTCGCCACCCTGGTGTGCGAGGACGGCAGCCGCCCCGACGACTTCCGCTCCGGCAAGCGTGCCCAGGCCGAGTGCCGCCTGATCGAGAAGGAGCTGGGCCTGCACCAGGTCGCGCCCGGCGACGGCACCGCTGCCCAGCTGCCCACCAGCGCCGAGCGGCACAAGGCCGAGCGGCAGGGCCGCGAACGCACCGCCCGCGAGGAACTACGCGAAACCGTGCGGCGGGCGGTGGCCGGCGCGGCGGGCGAGGAGGAGTTCTTCGACCGGCTGGCCGCCGCCGGCCTGCTCGTCCGCAAGCGCACCGCGCCCTCGGGTGACCTGCTCGGCTACAAGGTCGCCCTGCCCGACGACCGCAACAAGGACGGCGAGCCGGTGTTCTACCCCGGCGCACGCCTGGCCCCGGACCTCTCCCTGCCCCGCATCCGGGAACGCTTCACCGGCGCCCTCGATGACGGCCAGGGCGCCACGCCCGTCGAGCCGCCCTCGCCCACGGGGCCGGGCGGCCCGTCCGCCGCACGCCGCCGGACGGCTTCGGTGGCGTGGCAGGCGCTGCTCGTCATCGAGCAGGCCGACGATGCGGTCGCCGCCGCGTACATCGCCTCGGCCGGCGAGGTCCTGGACGCGCTCGCGAAGACCTCCTCGGCGCATACCCGGGCGGAGTTGCGGGAGGCCGCCGTCACCTTCGAGCGGGCCTCCCGTTCCCACGTGCGGGCCGAGCGCGGCCACGACCGGGCGTTGCGGCAGGCCGCCCGCGACCTTGTCCAGGGTGGTCCCACCCTCGGCCGCGGGGAGGACGGGGCGACCACCGCGATGGCGATCGACATGCTGTTCTTCCTCGTCACCGCCGCCCTCCACTGGCACGCGAAGAAGGGCCACGCCCAGCAGGCCGCCGCCGCCCGCCAGGCCGCCGAGCACCTGCGGGCCGCCTATCAGGCCGCCGCCGCCCAGCCGCTGGGTGCCCTCTACCAGCGCGGCCGGCGCCTGGGCCGACCGCTCCTGCAGCGGCAGACCACCGTGCTGCGCCAGGCCGTGCCGGAGCTGGCGGAGCAGGTCCTGGCCGAGCCCGGCTGGTACGCGCTCGCCGCGACCCTCACCGACGCCGAAGCCGCAGGCCATGATCCCGCCGAACTCCTCACCGGCGCCGCGGGGCGCAGGGAACTCGATACCGCCGAGTCCGTCAGCGACATCCTGGTGTGGCGCCTGCACCGCAGCGCCGACTTGCCCGCCGACACCAGTAACACGGTGGTCACCGATCGCAGTTTCGAGCGCGCAGCCAGCCCAACGAGGCTGCAGGCCAGGGCCAGACTGGGCCCCCAAAGCGGCCGGCTCTCAACTTAGGCACTTGTAAATCCCGTCCGGCTCGGCCGTAATCGCTCGTTCCGGCCTCGGGCACTGCAGCAGACAGCCACAGGAGTTCGAGCCGCACCGTGCATATGCTCAAGGATGATCGCCGAGTGACGGCGATTCGGCTCTTGATGCTCTTGGTCAGCCCATCGGGATGTTGAACTTCGAGATGAGCTGGGAAGGGGCGGCATGCGCCATCAGCCACGCGATGGCACACTCGACCACCCGGCGGTGTCCTCCCCTGCCTGGTCCACAGGCGGCCGTACCAAGGTCAGCAGGCGACGCAGCAGCAGAGCCTCGTCCGTGTCACGCGGGACCGTCAGCGCGGTACGCAGGGCCTGTTCGGCGTGTGCGGCGAGCAGCTCTTGCGCGGCCCGCCAACGGGTCTCGGCATCGGCCTCGGGAGCCGTGACCACCCGGCACCACAGGGTGGTCGCCGCCTCCGGGAGCCCTTTGGCAGTCGGCAGTCGCGCTACGCACATGCTGGTCAGCCGTCAGACGCACCGCGGCCCGAATCCAGCCCAAGATGTCGAACGCCGCCTCCCGGCCTTCCACCGCCAGCCATGCCTTGACCACGGCCTGCGGTGCGCGGCGCCGATGGTCGTCAGCAGCGGCACCTGCAGCCCCTCACCGAATCCGGTGTGCCGACCTCCTCCAGGAAGGTATGGGCTTCGGCGGCCGGGTCGTCGGCTCCCTGGGCAACAAACCCGCGTCGGGCGAGGCCGGCTGCTGCTCGAAGTCGAAACCGGTGAGTGTGTGGAAACCCATGGATGGCAGGTCCCGCAAGGGCTCCAGTTCGTTCTGGGGAAGCGGCCGTGAAGTGATCAGCAGCCGTCAAGTACCGTGCGGCCGGATCTCCCGCGCGAGGTTCTTGACAATCAGCTTCCGGTCGCCCGGCGAAGCGGCCGAAAGCGTGAATGGATGCATTGCTTCCGTTTCTATTCCTGCCTGGGTCGTTGAGCACATGGGTGGCGTCCGCACCGGGTTCTCCTTGGGCGACTCGCCGTGCACGTCACGCCGAATCACAGGAAGGAGAGCCCGCATGCATCTGACGCCACATGAGCAGGAGCGGCTCATGATCCGTGTCGCGGCGGATCTGGCCGAACGACGACTCAGGCGCCAGCCTGATCTCAAACTGAATTACCCGGAAGTCATGGCGCTGTTGGCGGCTTACGTGCTGGAGGAGGCCCGCCACGACACGAAGACGGTCGCCGAGCTCATGGATACCAAGCTGAGCGATGTGGCGAAGTCGCTCAAGATCCCCAATAAAAACGCCAGCGGCAACTTGACGGACTTCGAGGTCATGGACGGCGTGCGGGAGATGATCCGCGACGTGCAGATCGAGGCGACGTTCAAGGACGGCACGAAGCTCGTGACCATCCCGGACCCGCTCGGCAAGGCGGACCCTGACGCGAAGGTCTACCCGGGCAAGTACGAACTTCTCGCGGACGACGGTCAGCACGCGGTGACGTTCAACGCGGACGACCACGAGGACTCCCTGATGGAGGGGCCGCTGTGGGCGAAGAACACCGCGAAGCGGCCTATCCAGGTCGGCTCCCACTTCCACCTGGGCGACGTCAACGCATGCCTCAAGTTCTTCAAGGACGAGGGATGCACCGACCCGGCCGACGATGACGTGAAGGGGAAGCGGCTGCACATTGCGGCCGGCACGTCGGAGCGGATCGAGCCGGAACACGTGTGCAGAGTGTGGGTGGTGCCCATCAAGGGAGACCAAGTGGTAAAGGGCCTTCAGCGCGGTAAGACCGACAACGATTGGTCGGTGGCCCCATGAGTGGTAGCTCCAGTCAGACGAGTGGTGTTGTGCAGTCGACGCCGCGCGAGCTCAGCTTCACCGCTCGCCCTCCGGTGCCGCTGTGGCGGAAGGATTACGCCACGCTGTACGGCCCGACGAAGGGCGACCGGGTCAGGCTCGCCGACACGAACCTCATCGTCGAGATCGAGGAGGACTGGTGCGGGGGGCCGGGCCGTAGCGGCGACGAGATGCTTTTCGGCGGCGGCAAGGTCATCCGGGAGTCGATGGGCCAGTCGCATATCCCCAGGAGCGACACCACACACAATCCCGTGGACACGGTGATCACCGGTGCGCTGATCATCGACTACTGGGGTGTGGTGAAGGCCGACGTCGGCCTGCGAGACGGCGAGATCGCGGCGATCGGGCAGGCTTACAACCCGGAAACGATGACACCGAAGCCCTACACGGCCGAGGAGAACCGGGGCGGGCGTGCCTCGCACTTCGTGGTGGGGCCGGAAACCGAGGTGATCTCCGGCAACGGGCGGATCCTGACCGCGGGCGGCATCGACACCCATGTGCACTTCATCGGCCCCGGGCAGATCCACGAGGCACTCGCGTCGGGGGTGACCACGCTCATCGGCGGCGGCACCGGCCCCGCGGAAGGCAGCCGGGCCACCACCGTGACGCCTGGCGAGTGGCACCTGCGGCGGACGTTCGAGGCCCTGGACGCCTACCCGGTCAACATCGGCCTGTTCGGCAAGGGCGGCACGATCTCCTACGAGGCGCTGGAGGCCCAGATCCTTGCCGGCGCCATCGGCCTCAAGGTCCACGAGGACTGGGGAGCCACCCCCGCGACCATCGACAAGGCGCTGAAAATTTGTGACGACTACCACGCCCAAGTCGCCCTGCACGCCGACTCGATGAACGAGTCCGGGTTCGTCGAGAACACCTTCAACGCCACCAAGGACCCCGACACCGGCAAGCCCCGGGGCATTCACGTCTTCCACGTCGAAGGCGCCGGCGGCGGCCACGCACCGGACATCATGAAGCTGGTGGGCAAGGGCTACGAGAGTGTCCTGCCCGCGTCGACCAACCCGACCCGGCCCCTGACGGTCAACACCGTCGCCGAGCACATGTACATGATGGTCGTCTGCCATCACCTCAACCTCGAGGTCCCCGCGGACAAGTCGTACGCCGACTCGCGTATCCGGCCCTCCACCATGGCCGCCGAGGACTGGCTGCACGACACCGGCGCCATCTCGATGATGTCCTCCGACTCGCAGGCCATGGGGCGTATCGGCGAGATGATCACGCGGACCTGGCAGACCGCGCACGTCATGAAGAAGCGCCGCGGTCACCTGCCGGAGGACACCGACAGGCACGACAACTACCGCGTCAGGCGCTACATCGCCAAGTACACGATCAACCCGGCCATCGCCCATGGCATCGACCAGCATGTCGGCTCCGTCGAGGTCCACTCCCCCGATGAGCTCAAGACCGCGGCCCCCCATCAGCGCAAGGTCGCGGACCTGGTGCTGTGGGAGCCGAAGTTCTTCGGCGTCAAGCCACACATGATCATCAAGGGCGGACAGATCGCCTACGCGCAGCTCGGCGACGCCAACGCGTCGATCCCGACACCGCAGCCGTACCTGCCCCGCCCGGTGTGGGGGGCATGCGGCCGGGCCCCGGGAGGCAACTCCTTCAACTTCGTGGTGCCCCAGGCGGTCGGCATCAAGACGACGTACAACCTGACCAAGGGGGTGAAGCAGACCAAATCCACTCGTGGCCTGACCAAGCAGAGCATGCAGCTCAACGATGAGTCGCCGGAGATCGAGATCGGTCCCGAGACTTTCAGCGTCACCATCGGAGAGGGTGAGGGCACGGGCACGGGTACGGGCACCGAGCCCGGCACAGGGAAACCGGGCGCGAACAGGGGCACGACCACTGACGTCCGCACCGTGCTGAAGAAGGCCCTTGCGGACGGTGCGGACGACGATGACGAGCCAGACGACAAGCTGATGTTCGAGAAGAACCAGCCGCCGAATCCGGAGCTCTACGAGACCGAACTGCCCATGGCTCAGCGGTACTTCCTCTTCTGAGCGCGACGCGG
Source organism: Streptomyces nogalater (assembly GCF_039532885.1). NCBI lineage: Bacteria > Bacillati > Actinomycetota > Actinomycetes > Kitasatosporales > Streptomycetaceae > Streptomyces > Streptomyces nogalater. The sequence goes on from NZ_BAAASM010000015.1 coordinate 112,952, forward strand.
GCCCGGCGGCGCTCTGCCGCCGGACCGCCTGCTCCGGAAGTCCCTCCTCCTGAACTCCGTACCTGCGAAAGGCAGGCCACCGCTCCCATGAGCCATGCCGCCCTGCTCGTCCTGGCCGACGGCCGTTTCCCCGCCGGTGGGCACGCCCACTCCGGCGGTGTGGAGGCCGCGGTCGCCTCGCACGGTGTCCACGACGCCGCAAGCCTGGAGGCGTTCTGCCGGGGCCGCCTGCACACCGCCGGGCTGACCGCGGCCGGCCTCGCCGCCGCGGCCGCCACCGGATACGACCCGATGACGCTGGACGAGGCCGCCGACGCACGCACACCCGTACCGGCACTGCGGCAGGTCGCCCGCAAGCTCGGCCGGCAGATGCTGCGTGCCGCCCGGGCCGCCTGGCCCTGCCCCGAGCTCGACCAGATCGCCCACCGCCTGCCGCAGGGCGCACACCAGCCCGTGGTCCTGGGCGTAGCCGCCCGCGCCGCCGGCCTGACGCCGTTGGACGCCGCCCAGTGCGCCGCGTACGAGAGCATCGGCGGCCCCGCGACGGCGGCGGTGCGGCTGCTGAGCCTCGACCCGTTCGACGCGACCGCCCTCCTTGCCCGGCTCGCCGGCGAACTCGACGACGTCGCCGCCACTGCCGCCGAAGCGGCAGCACGGCTCGCCACCGACGGTGTCGCAGCCCTGCCCGCTGCCTCCTCGCCGCTCCTAGACATCACCGGCGAACAGCACGCCGCCTGGCCCATGCGGCTCTTCGCCTCCTGACACCCCCCATACCGTTCGGAGTACGCCATGCACCTCGACCACGACACGACCCGGCCGCACCACCACACGCCCAGCGCCGAGGCACTGCGCCCCGACGGCAGCCGCCGCGCCCTGCGCATCGGCCTGGGCGGGCCCGTCGGATCCGGCAAGACCGCCACCGTCGCCGCACTGTGCCGCGCCCTGCGCGACCGGCTGTCCATCGCGGTCGTCACCAACGACATCTACACCCGCGAGGACGCCGAGTTCCTGCGCCGCGAAGCCGTGCTGCCGCCGGAGCGCATCACCGCCGTCGAGACCGGCGCCTGCCCGCACACCGCGATCCGCGACGACATCTCCGCCAACCTCGAAGCCGTCGAACAGCTGGAGGAGTCACTGCCCCCGCTGGACCTGATCCTCATCGAGTCCGGCGGTGACAACCTCACCGCCACCTTCTCCAAGGGGCTCGTCGACCACCAGGTCTTCGTCATCGACGTCTCCAGCGGTGACGACATCCCCCGCAAGGGCGGCCCCGGTATCACCACCGCCGACCTCCTCATCGTCAACAAGACCGACCTCGCCCCCTACGTCGGCGCCGACCTGGACACCATGGCCGCCGACGCCGGCCGGCAGCGCGGCAACCTCCCCGTCGTCTTCACCAGCCTCGCCTCGGACGACGGCATCCAGCCCGTCGCCGACTGGGTCAACGGCTGCCTGGCCGCCTGGCGCACCGAGGCCGCCGTATGACAGCCACCGCACCGCACCCGGGCCCACCGCCCACAACGGCGCCCCCCGCACCGACCGCCGCAGGAAGCGAGACGGACAGCGGTCACACAGACGGGGAGCACATGGCCGGACGAGTGCACCCAACGGACCCCGAACTCTCCGGGGTCCGGGCCACCGCCTTCATCAGGGCCGCCCGCAACGGCTCCACCACGACCGTCCCCCTCATGCGCAACAGCGGCCCCTTCCACTTGCACCAGACGCAACCCCACAACGGGTGGGCCCGGGTCAGCGTGATCAGCTCCATGTGCGCACCCCTCGGCGGGGACCGACTCGCCCTCGACATCACCGCCGAGGAACACGCCAGGCTGGAGGTGACCACGCCGACCGCCACCATCGCGCTGCCCGGCGCCACCACCGCCCCCGCCACCTACGACGTCCGCCTCACCGTCGCCGACCACGCCATGCTGTCCTGGCTGCCCAAACCCCTGATCAGCGCCTCGGGCAGCACCCTGCACCAGACCTGCACCGTCGACCTCGCGCCCACCGCCGCCGTCCTGCTACGCGAGGAGCAACTCCTCGGCCGCACGGCCGAACCCCCAGGCCACCTCACGACCCGCCTCACCGTGTACCGCGGCGGCCACCCCGTCCTCGACCAGCACACCGCCTACGGCGGGACGGCACCGGCCTGGGACGGCCCCGCCGTGCTGGGCGGACACCGCGCCGCCGGCCAGCTCCTCGTCGTGGACCCCCACCTCACCACCGGCCGCCCGTCGATCCTCATCGGTGACGACCCCGAGAAGGGCTACGCCGTTCTCACCCCGCTCGCCCAGCACCCCGCCTACCTGGCCACCGCCACCGCCACCACCCTCCACCAGGTGGGCAAGCTCCTCGACACCGCGCTCGAACACATCCGGAACATGTAGCCGGGACCAGCCTGACATCACCAAGGAACCACCATGCACGGCCACGGCGAGCCTGTGACGCCCTACGAGGTCATGCGCTGGTTCAGGGACCCCACCGGCATCCCAGCACGATCCCAGCACGGTAGGGATGAGCAGGGGTGATACCAGGTGACGAATGGTCAGATTTCCCAGCACCATCCCAGCACGGGAAAAAATCAGGGGTCCGACCCGGGAGAGTCGAACCCCTTCTGACCTACACGTTTGCCAGATCAGCGATGTAGTGGTATGTCACCCGCTACACATTGAACCGAAACTCCACCACATCCCCGTCCTGCATCACGTAGTCCTTGCCCTCCATGCGGGCCTTGCCCTTGGCTCGGGCCTCGGTGACGGAGCCGGTTTCTACCAGGTCGTCGAAGGAGATGACCTCGGCCTTGATGAAGCCCTTCTGGAAGTCGGTGTGGATGACACCGGCCGCCTCGGGGGCCGTGGCGCCCTTCTTGATCGTCCAGGCGCGGGACTCCTTGGGGCCGGCCGTCAGGTACGTCTGCAGGCCGAGGGTGTCGAAGCCGACGCGGGCCAGGGTGGCGAGGCCGGGCTCGTCCTGGCCGACGGACTGCAGGAGCTCCAGGGCCTCCTCCTCGTCCAGCTCGGCGAGGTCCGCCTCCAGCTTGGCGTTGAGGAAGATCGCTTCGGCGGGGGCGACCAGGGCTCGCTGCTCGTTCTTGAAGTCCTCGTCCACCAGCTCGTCCTCGTCGACGTTGAAGACGTAGAGGAAGGGCTTCGTGGTCAGCAGGTGCAGGTCGTGGAGGAGCTCCGCGCGCTCGCTGCCCTGGACGATGCCGTGGGCGAAGAGCGTGTCGCCCTTCTCCAGGATCTCCTTGGCCTCCTCGACGGCCTTGACCTTGGGCGCGATGTCCTTCTTGATCCGCGACTCCTTCTGGAGGCGGGGCAGGACCTTCTCGATGGTCTGGAGGTCGGCGAGGATCAGCTCGGTGTTGATCGTCTCGATGTCGTCCTTCGGCGAGACCTTGCCGTCGACGTGGACGACGTTCTCGTCCTTGAAGGCGCGGATGACCTGGCAGATCGCGTCGGACTCGCGGATGTTCGCCAGGAACTTGTTGCCCAGGCCCTCGCCCTCGGAAGCACCGCGCACGATGCCGGCGATGTCGACGAAGTCCACCGTGGCCGGAAGGATGCGCTCCGACTTGAAGATCGAGGCCAGCTTGGCGAGGCGGGCGTCGGGCACGCCGACCACGCCCACGTTCGGCTCGATCGTGGCGAACGGGTAGTTGGCCGCCAGCACGTCGTTCTTGGTCAGGGCGTTGAACAGGGTCGACTTGCCGACGTTGGGCAGGCCGACGATTCCGATCGTGAGCGACACGTTGCGACTTCCCGTAGTTGAGTGGGCCAGGGGCTGCCAGGGGCCAGAGACCGACACTGGCCGATCCACCAGTTTACGGCGTCCCGCGCGTCCGCCTCGCGAGAGTGCCGGACGCCCGGCCAAGCTCCCCCGCCCGGCGTGTCTGGGGGCTGATTCAGCACATAAACAGACCTAGGTTGGTCCCTGTGGAGCAACACAGGCAGCGACCCCCGAACGACGGACCGCGACGCGGCATGCCGCCGCCCCAGCCCCCCAGGGGCCGGCGGCAGCCCCCGCCGTCGCCCTCCCCGTCGCCGTCGCCGGCCCCTGGGACGTCACACGGTCCCCGGGGCTCGGAGGCGCCCGTTGCTCCGCCTTCTCCAATGCCCTCCCAGGGCCGACGGCGCCCCGGCGGTGCCCGTGGGGGCAGCGGCGGCAGCGGAGGTGGGGGGCGGTCGGGTGCCGGCCGATCCGCTCGGCGGGCCGGGGTGGCGTCCGCGACCGTGCCCCCGGGACCCCGGTTGCCCAATCCCCGGCTGACCGGGCTCGGCAGCGGGCTGTTCTGTGCCGTGGCGATGTTTCTGCTCGGCTGCCTGGACCAGTTGCTTTTCGGTGCCTCCCCGACGGTCTACGGCGTGCTGTTCCTGCCGGTGTGCGCACTGACCGCGCTGTGGGTGCGCGGCGGGGACGTGCTGAGCGCGCCCGTGGTCCTGCCGATCGCGTTCGCGGTGGGGCTGCTGCCGGTCGCCGAAGGCGGCGGGGGGCTGCTCGGCCGGCTGATGGGGCTGGTCACCGGGCTCGCCACCCAGGCCGGGTGGCTGTACGGGGGGACGCTGCTCGCCGCGGCGATCGTCCTCGTCCGCCGGGTGCGGTGGGTACGGGGACGCCAGCGGCGCGGCTGACGGGGACGCCAACTGCGCGGCTGACCGCCCCGGCCCGGGAGCGGGATGCCTGACGGCCCCGACCCAGGCACAGCATGCTGAAGCCCCCGGCCCGGACGCGGCACGCCCGACGGCCCCCGGCCCGGACGCGGCACGCCCGACGGCCCCCGGCTCACGAACGGCACGCCTGACGGCCCCGGCCCGGAAACGGGATGCCTGACGGCCCCGGCCCGGGCGCGGCACGCCTGACGGCTGGCCGGCTCACGGACGGCACGCCCAACGACCCCAGACCACGCACGGCACGCCTCGGCCTCGACCCCGATTCAGGCCTGGTACAGCTGACGGCCCCAACCCAGGCGCGGCACGGCTGAAGCCCCCAGCCCACGGACGGCACGCCCAACGACCCCAGACCACGCACGGCACGCCCGACGACCCCGGCCCACCGACAGCACGCTCGACCGTCCCGGCCTCGATTCAGGCCGGCGCGGCTGACGGAACTCCGGCCTGGGGCCCGGTAGGGCCGGCTAAGCCTCACCCCCGGACCTCGCCCCCGGATCTCACCCCCGCGCCCCGGTCGGCGGGCCGGGAGGGCGAGCGTCGTCCCGTCAGGCCGACTGTGCCGCCCTCATCGCCGCTCCCACGATTCCCGCGTTGTTCTGGAGTCGTGCCGGGACGATCTCGGCCTTGACCTCCTCGATGAGGTGCAGGAACTTGTCCGCCTTGCGGCTGACCCCGCCGCCGATGATGAACAGTTCCGGTGAGAAGAGCATCTCCACGTGCTGGAGATACCGCTGGACGCGGTGCGCCCACCGCTCCCAGCTGAGGTCGTGGTCCTCCTTGGCCTTGCTGGAGGCGCGCTTCTCGGCCTCGTGGCCGCCCAGCTCCAGGTGGCCCAGTTCGGTGTTGGGGAGCAGGACGCCGTCCACGAAGACCGCGCTGCCGATGCCGGTGCCGAAGGTGAGCAGGATGACCGTGCCCCGGCGGCCCCGGCCGGCGCCGAACTCCATCTCGGCGACGCCCGCCGCGTCCGCGTCGTTCACCACGGTCACCGGCAGGCCGCCGAGCCGGTCGCCGAGCAACGCGCGCGCGTCGGTGTCGATCCAGCCCGGGTCCACGTTGGCCGCCGTACGGACCGTGGCGCCGCCGGTGACCACCCCGGGGAAGGTCAGGCCGACCGGCCCGGTCCACCCGAAGTGGTCCACGACCTGTTTGACCCCGTCGGCGACGGCCTCGGGCGTCGCCGGGTGCGGGGTGAGCACCTTGTGACGCTCCTGTGCCAGGTCGCCCCGGTCGAGATCCACAGGGGCGCCCTTGATGCCGGATCCGCCGATGTCCACGCCGAAGATCTGCATGGCTCCACGTTACGACGGACCACCGACGGTCACGCCGCGGGCGTACCGCTCCCGCCGCGCTCGGCCACCAGTGCCGCCGCCTCCTCGCGCAGGTCGCGGCGCAGTTCCTTGGGCAGCGAGAAGGTGATGGTCTCCTCGGCCGCCCTGACCAGCTCCACATCGCCGTAGCCGCGCTCGGCGAGCCACTGCAGGACCTGCTCCACCAGCACCTCGGGCACGGAGGCTCCGGAGGTGACGCCGACGGTCGTCACGCCCTCCAGCCAGGACTCGTCGATCTCGTCGGCGAAGTCGACGAGGTGGGCGTCGCGGGCGCCGGCCAGCTTGGCGACCTCGACCAGCCGCTTGGAGTTGGAGGAGTTGCGCGAGCCGACGACGATGACCAGCTCGGCCTCGGCGCCCATCTGCTTCACCGCGAGCTGGCGGTTCTGGGTGGCGTAGCAGATGTCGTCGCTGGGCGGGGAGACGAGGCCCGGGAACTTGGTCTTCAGGGCGTCGACGGTCTCCATGGTCTCGTCGACGGAGAGGGTGGTCTGGGAGAGCCAGACGACCTTGGAGGGATCGCGGACCTCGACCTTGGCGACGTCCTCGGGGCCGTCGACCAGCTGGATGTGGTCGGGGGCCTCGCCGGAGGTGCCGATGACCTCCTCGTGGCCCTCGTGTCCGATCAGGAGGATGTCGTAGTCCTCGGCGGCGTACCGGACGGCCTCCTTGTGGACCTTGGTGACCAGGGGGCAGGTGGCGTCGATGGTGGCGAGCCGGCCCTGCCGGGCCTCCTCGTGCACCACGGGCGCGACGCCGTGCGCCGAGAACATGACGATGTTGCCGGGCGGCACTTCCTCCGTGCGCTCCACGAAGATGGCGCCCTTTTTCTCCAGGGTCTGCACCACGTACTTGTTGTGGACGATCTCGTGCCGGACGTAGATCGGGGCCCCGTACTGCTCCAGGGCTTTCTCGACGGCGATCACGGCGCGGTCCACGCCGGCGCAGTAGCCCCGGGGGGCGGCGAGCAGGACACGGCGGCCAGACGAAGCGGTCATGCGTCCCATCGTAAGGCCGCGTTCGGAAGCACAAAGATCGCTTCCCCACACTCCGCGGGGAAGACTTGTGTGTATGTCCAACACCGGAACGACGACCTCCGGGGCCGATGCGGATCATCGCCTCCGGCGCAGTCTGGGCCTGCGGGACCTCGTTGTCTACGGGCTGCTGTTCATCGCCCCGATGGCGCCGGTCGGGGTGTTCGGGGCGCTGGACGCCAGATCGCACGGCGCGGTGGCGCTGGTGTACGCGGTGGCGACGGTCGCCATGGGGTTCACGGCGTTCAGCTACGCGCAGATGGTGCGGGTCGTACCGCGGGCGGGGTCGGTGTACGCCTACGCGCGCGCGGGGCTCGGCAAGGGCGCCGGGTTCGTCGCCGGCTGGATGGCGATGCTGGACTACGTGCTCATCCCCGCGGTGGCCTATCTCTTCTCCGGGATCGCGATGAACGCGCTGGTCCCGGAGGTGTCCCGGTGGGTGTGGACGGCGCTGGCCGTGGTGCTCACGACCCTGCTGAACCTGTGGGGCGTACGGGCCGCCGCGCGCGTGGGCTTCGCCGTGCTGGTCCTGGAGATCGCGGTCCTGCTGGTGTTCGCGGTCTCGGCCGTCGTGGTGCTGGTGCGGGAGGGGGCGGAGCGGGGACCGCTGTCGCCGCTGACCGGGGACGGCACGCAGGGCGGGTTCGCGGCGGCCGCGGTGCTCGGCGCGGTGTCCGTGGCGGTCCTGTCGTACCTGGGTTTCGACGCGATCGCGACGTTCGCCGAGGAGGTCACCGGGGGCTCGGCGCGGGTGGCGCGGGCGCTGCTGTTCTGTCTGGCGCTGGCCGGGGTGCTGTTCGTGGCGCAGACGTATCTGGTGGCGCTGCTGGAGCCGGTGTCGTCCGCGGGGCTCGCGCGTGATCCGGGGCGGCAGGGGCCGGCCTTCTACGACGCGGTGGACTCCTCGGTCGGCACGTGGCTGCACGATCTGGTGGCCGCGAGCAAGGCGGTCGGGGCGGCGTTCGCGGCGCTGGCGGGGCAGGCGGCGGCCGGGCGGCTGCTGTTCGCGATGGGCCGCGACCGGCGGCTGCCGCGCGGGCTGTCCCGGACGGACGGGGGCGTGCCGCGGGTCGCGCTGCTGTGCGCGGCGGTGGTCACGCTGGTCGCGGCGGGGTGGGCGGCGCGCCGGGACGACGGGCTGGACAAGCTGGTCTCGGTGGTCGACATCGGCGCGCTGTCCGCGTTCACGCTGCTGCACGCGAGCGTGGTGGGGTATTTCCTACGGCGCCGGCGGGAGCTGAGCTGGTGGCGGCATGTGCTGGTGCCGGTGGTCGGGGCGGTCATCACGGTGGCCGTCATCGTGGCGGCGTCCGGGGTGGCCCAGGTGGTGGGGGCGGTGTGGCTGGTGATCGGCCTGGGGGTGCTGGTGGGCCAGCGGGGCCGGGTTCCCGGATAACCGCCTGGGTGCGCCCCGAAGGGGCGCGGGGAACCGCGCGGGCAATCAGAACGGACCCGCACCCGGCAACGCGCGCCCCCGCCCCCACGGTGCACGGCCGCACGGCCGCCCCCTTGTCAGTACCGGCCGTTACTCTCGACCGCATGGCTGTGAACACGTCCCCGGAGTCCCCCCTGCCCGTAGGCGAGGTGTCACGGCTGATCGGGGGATGGATCGACCGGCTCGGCGCGGTGTGGGTCGAAGGGCAGATCACGCAGTTGTCGCGCCGCCCCGGCGCCGGTGTCGTGTTTCTCACGCTGCGCGACCCGTCGCACGACATCTCCGTCAGCGTGACCTGCTATCGCCAGGTCTTCGACGCGGTCGCGGACGTCGTCGGCGAGGGCGCCCGTGTCGTCGTCCTGGCGAAGCCCGAGTGGTACGCGCCCCGCGGTCAGCTGTCCCTGCGCGCCGCCGAGATAAGGCCCGTCGGCGTCGGCGAGCTGCTGGCCCGGCTGGAGCAGCTGAAGAAGTCCCTGGCGGCGGAGGGGCTCTTCGCGCCGGAGCGGAAGAAGGCGTTGCCGTTTCTGCCGCAGCTCATCGGGCTGGTCTGCGGCCGGGCCTCCGCCGCGGAGCGGGACGTGCTGGAGAATGCCCGGCACCGCTGGCCCGCCGTGCGCTTCGAGGTGCGCAACGTCCCCGTGCAGGGCGTGCACGCCGTTCCGCAGGTCGTGCAGGCGGTCAAGGACCTCGACGCGATGGACGAGGTGGACGTGATCATCGTCGCGCGCGGCGGCGGCAGCGTGGAGGACCTGCTGCCCTTCTCCGACGAGCAGCTGGTGCGGGCGGTGGCCGGCTGCCGTACGCCCGTGGTGTCGGCGATCGGGCACGAGCCGGACAACCCGCTGCTGGACCACGTCGCCGATCTGCGCGCCTCCACGCCGACGGACGCGGCCAAGAAGGTCGTACCCGACGTGGGCGAGGAGCTGGAGCGGGTGCGGATGCTGCGGGACCGGGCGCGGCGCTGCGCGGCCGCGTTCGTGGAGCGGGAGGAGCGCGGGCTGGCGCACGCGCTGACCCGGCCCGCGATACAGGATCCGCACCGGATGCTCGACGAGCGCGCCGACCATGTGCTCTCCCTGCTGGAGCGCGGCCGGCGGACCCTCGGGCATCTGCTGGACCGCGCGGACTCGGAGCTGACGCACACGCACGCGCGCGTGGTGGCCCTCTCCCCCGCGGCGACGCTGCGGCGCGGCTACGCGGTACTGCAACGGGCGGACGGGCACGTGGTGCGCGATCCCGCCGAGGTGACGGCGGGCGAGGCGCTGCGGGCCCGCGTCGCCGACGGTGAACTGACGGTGAAGGTGGACGGATGACGAGCAAGGTGGACGAGGCGCTCTCCTACGAGCAGGCCCGGGACGAGCTGATCGAGGTCGTACGGCGGCTGGAGGCGGGCGGTACGACGTTGGAGGAGTCCCTGGCGCTGTGGGAGCGCGGCGAGGAGCTGGCCAAGGTGTGCCGGCGCTGGCTGGAGGGCGCACGGGCCCGGCTGGACGCGGCACTGGCCGAGGAGGAGAAGGGCGCCGAGGGGACGGGCGAGTAGCCGGTAACCGGTACGAACCACTCCGGCTGCCTGCCGACCGGTACGGCCGGCAGGGCTGTCGCCGGTCAGCCGCTACGGCACCCGGAGTGCCTGCCGGCCGGTACGGCCACCGGGCCAACGGCCGACCCACACGGCACCCGGACCATCGACCGCCCCGCACGGCCACTGGGCTGCCGGTCAGGCGGTATGGCACCCGGGCTGCCGGTCAGCTCGTACGGCACCCGGGATGTCTGGCAGCCGGTACGGCACCGTGGATGTCTGGCAGCCGGTCCTGCCTCTGCGCCGTCGGTCACGCCCGTGCGGCCACCCGTGTTGTGAGGCGGATCACCGCACCCCCGTCTTAGTTGAACGTTAAACCTCATTGGCGTAGGGTCGACCCCGTCAGCCGGTCCGGCCTCCCGTCGGACCGGACGCGCACCCCAGGAAGTACACGCATGTCTCTCGTTCTTGACCCCGCCGCCCAGGACCTGCTGTTCCGCGAGGCCCGTACCGCCAACACCTTCACCGACGAGCCGGTGACCGACGAGCAGGTGCAGGCGATCTACGACCTGGTCAAGTACGGTCCCACCGCCTTCAACCAGAGCCCGCTGCGCATCACCCTGGTCCGCTCCCCCGAGGCCCGCGAGCGCCTGGTCGGACTCATGGCCGAGGGCAACCAGCCCAAGACCGCCGCCGCCCCGCTGGTCGCGATCCTCTCCGCGGACAACGAGTTCCACGAGGAGCTGCCGGCCCTCTTCCCGCACTTCCCGCAGGCCAAGGACGCGTTCTTCAGCGAGCGCCAGGCCCGGGAGAGCGCCGCCGCGTTGAACGCCACCCTCCAGGCCGCCTACTTCATCATCGGCGTCCGCGCCGCGGGCCTGGCCGCCGGCCCGATGACCGGCCTCGACTTCGAGGGCGTCCGCAAGGAGTTCCTGGACGACGACCACACCCCGCTGATGGTCGTCAACATCGGCAAGCCGGGCCCGGACGCCTGGTTCCCGCGCTCCCCGCGCCTGGCCTACGAGGACGTCGTCACCACCGTCTGACGGCTCCCGTGCATGTGAGGAGGCCCCCGGCAGTGCCGGGGGCCTCCTCACATGCACGGGGGAGCGCGCGGTCACGCGCGGGCGGTCACTCCATCTTCAGCGCCGCCGCCAGCGTCGTCAGGTCCTCGAAGGAGGCGGTGCCGGCCACCACCGTGGTGGAGCCTGGGGTGTCCTCCAGGACCAGGGCGTCGTACCGGCCGCCGGTGTAGCGGGTCCAGGTGCGGCCGCCGATCCGCTCGGTCCGCTGGGTGGCCGAGCCGCCCTGGGTCGCTTCCTCGATGACGTCGGCGCGCTTCTGCGTCGACTGCTCCACCTGCGCGTACTGGCCGTCCGGGGTCTGGAAGCCGAGGTGCCAGCGGTTGGCGTCCTTGCCCCGGGAGCGTACGGAGGTCGGTTTCCAGGTACTCGGCAGGCCCTCGGGCGCGGCCACCGGGTAGCTCGCCGCCCGGCGGGCCGTGAGCAGCTCGACCCGGTAGTCGACCCGCTGGATCTCGGGAGCGTGATCGTCGTGCGGGATGGTGAAGAAGTACACGACCAGCGACGCGACGACGATCAGGGCCAGGGAGAGGACCATGTCCCGGGCCGTCTTCTGCTTGCGGTTCGAACCTGCCACGTCCCCTATCGTCGCAGGTGTCCCAAGCGCTCATCCGTGGGGTCCCCTGCTCATTTTGTATGCCTAACGATAGAGTCGGGTCCAAGACCCTCATCCGGCCGTCGTCGTATCAGAAAGGTGCGCTCCGATGACCGAACACCATCACCTGCCGTCCGAGCTCGATGTTCCCTCGGAGGCTCCCGACCGCAACCTCGCCCTGGAGCTGGTCCGGGTGACCGAGGCCGCCGCGATGGCCGCCGGCCGTTGGGTGGGGCGCGGTGACAAGAACGGCGCCGACGGTGCCGCGGTGCGCGCCATGCGGACCCTCGTCTCCACCGTGTCGATGAACGGCGTGGTCGTCATCGGCGAGGGCGAGAAGGACGAGGCGCCGATGCTCTTCAACGGGGAGCACGTGGGCGACGGCACCGGTCCCGAGGTGGACATCGCCGTGGACCCGATCGACGGCACCACGCTGACAGCCAAGGGCATGCCGAACGCGATCGCCGTCCTCGCCGCCGCCGAGCGCGGCGCGATGTTCGACCCGTCCGCCGTGTTCTACATGGACAAGCTGGTCACCGGCCCCGAGGCGGCGGACTTCGTCGACATCAACGCGCCCGTCGAGGTGAACATCCGCCGGATCGCGAAGGCCAAGCGGTCCGCGCCGGAGGACGTCACCGTGGTCATCCTCGACCGGCCCCGGCACGAGGGCCTGATCCGGGAGGTCCGGGAGGCCGGCGCGCGCATCAAGCTGATCTCCGACGGCGATGTGGCCGGTTCGGTGTACGCGCTGCGCGAGGGCACCGGTGTCGATCTGCTGCTCGGTATCGGCGGCACCCCCGAGGGCATCATCTCGGCCTGTGCCGTGAAGTGCCTGGGCGGGACCATCCAGGGCAAGCTGTGGCCGAAGGACGACGAGGAGCGGCAGCGCGCGATCGACGCCGGACACGATCTGGACCGGGTGCTCACCACGGACGACCTGGTCTCCGGGGAGAACGTCTTCTTCGTCGCGACCGGCATCACCGACGGGGAGCTGCTGCGCGGGGTCCGGTACCGCTCGGAGACGGCGCTGACCGAGTCCATCGTCATGCGGTCGAAGTCGGGGACGGTCCGCCGGATCGACTCCGAGCACCGGCTGCGGAAGCTGCGGGCCTACAGCGCGATCGACTTCGACCGGGCCAAGTAACGCCCGAGGGCCCGCGAGCCGAGAGCCCCCGAGCCGAGGGGCCGCGAGTCCGTAAGCCGTGAGTCCGTAAGCCCATCGAGTCCACGAGCCCGTAAGCCCGTGACCCGCGAGAAGGGGCACCCCCGCACGCCGGGGGTGCCCCTTCTTCCGCTGTCTCAGCCCGCCATGCGGTTCGCCGCCGCTCGCGCCGCCTTCTTCAGCTCCACCTCGCGGCGGCGCCGACGCGCCAGGACCACCCGGCGTTCGGCCGCCGTCAGGCCGCCCCAGACGCCGTAGGGCTCGGGCTGGAGCAGGGCGTGCTCGCGGCACTCGACCATGACAGGACAACGGGCGCAGACCCGCTTGGCCGCCTCCTCGCGGGACAGCCGGGCGGCGGTCGGCTCCTTCGACGGGGCGAAGAACAGCCCGGCCTCGTCGCGCCGGCACACCGCCTCGGTGTGCCAGGGTGCGTCTTGGTCCCTGTCTCGCGCTGGCACCCGCTGGACCGGAACGCCAGCTACCTGCAGGGACGAATGCGGCGGTTGCAGCACGGTCTACTCCTGACGACGGCTTCGCGAGCGAGAGACGATGCAGCAAGGCCTACCCGCTGTGCGCGCGCCTATGCACAGCGTTGGCGGCGGCAAGGTCGCGGCGGCTCGTTCCCGCCCCCTGCCCCGGCGCCGCCGACGGACCGGATCGTTCCGGTCACCGGCGGATTCGCGACCGTCAACGGCCCGGGTGCCGACGCGGCTTCCGGTCGGCCTTGTCCTGGACGCGCCGCAGGATGTCCGAGACGGTCCGGCCACGCCGGGGCCGTGCCTCCACGGCGCCGAGGACCGCCCAGCCGTCGACGTGGACGACCGGCGCCGCGGGGTCGGCCGAGTCCAGCGGGCTCACCTCGAACCTGCCGAGCACCCCGCCCCCGGTGCCGTGCAGCGAGATGTTCTCCGGGACCCGGATCCGGACGTCGCCGAAGACGGAGACGGCCTTGATGACCACCTGCTGGTACTCGAAGATCGCCTCGCTGAGATCGATCTCCACGCTGCCGAAGACCGCGTACGCGCGCAGCCGGCGCCCGGCGCGCAGCCGGCCCCGGCGCACGGCGCTGCTGAACACCGCCACCACGCCGGCGTCGGCCGCCGCCGGGATCCCGCCCGGCTCGGGGCGGGGCGCGAGGGCCGTGCGGGCGGGGGCGGCGGGCAGGTCCCGGATGAGGTCCTCCAGCTCGCCCACCGTCTTGGCGTACAGCGCCCCGTCCACGCGTTCGGCGTGCTCGTCGGGGGTCAGCCGGCCCTCGGCCAGGGCCTCGCCGAGTATGCCGGCGGTCCGGTCGCGTTCGGCGTCCGAGGCGCGCAGCTCGGTCGCGGGTGTGGGTGCGCTCTGCTTGTGAAGGTCCACGACGGCAGCGTATCGAAAACACGATAGATCGCGATAGCCCCCCGAGGGCGCCCCGGATGTGCCCCAGGGTCACCGACTGAGCCTTACCTCACAGGTTCGCCGCCGACGGCAGGTTCTACGCTGGACAGGCTCGCCAGCGTCGGCGGGCGGCCGTCCGTCAGAGTGAGGAATGGGCTGAGATGCCTGAGTTCGCGTACACCGATCTGCTCCCCCAGGGCGAGGACACCACTCCGTACCGGCTGGTGACCTCCGAGGGCGTGTCCACCGTCGAGGGACCGGACGGCCGGACGTTCCTCAAGGTGGAGCCGGAGGCGCTGCGCAAGCTGGCCGAGGAGGCCATCCACGACATCCAGCACTACCTGCGCCCGGCCCACCTGGCGCAGCTGCGCCGGATCATCGACGACCCCGAGGCCTCGGCGAACGACAAGTTCGTGGCGCTGGACCTGCTGAAGAACGCGAACATCGCGGCGGCCGGCGTGCTGCCCATGTGCCAGGACACCGGCACGGCGATCGTCATGGGCAAGCGCGGGCAGAACGTGCTGACGGCGGGCGAGGACGAGAAGCATCTCTCGCACGGCATCTTCGACGCCTACACGAAGCTCAACCTGCGCTACTCCCAGATGGCTCCGCTCACCATGTGGGAGGAGAAGAACACCGGCTCCAACCTGCCGGCCCAGATCGAGCTGTACGCGACCGACGGCGGCGCCTACAAGTTCCTGTTCATGGCCAAGGGCGGCGGCTCGGCCAACAAGTCCTTCCTGTACCAGGAGACCAAGGCCGTCCTGAACGAGTCCTCCATGATGAAGTTCCTGGAGGAGAAGATCCGTTCGCTCGGTACGGCCGCCTGCCCGCCGTACCACCTGGCGATCGTCGTCGGCGGCACCAGCGCGGAGTTCGCGCTGAAGACCGCGAAGTACGCCTCCGCGCACTACCTGGACAACATGCCGGCCGAGGGCTCGCCGCTCGGCCACGGCTTCCGGGACAAGGAGCTGGAGGAGAAGGTCTTCGAGCTGACGCAGAAGATCGGCATCGGCGCGCAGTTCGGCGGCAAGTACTTCTGCCACGACGTCCGCGTGGTCCGGCTGCCCCGGCACGGCGCGTCCTGCCCGGTCGCCATCGCCGTCTCCTGCTCCGCCGACCGCCAGGCGCTGGCGAAGATCACGCCCGAGGGCGTCTTCCTGGAGCAGCTGGAGACCGACCCGGCGCGCTTCCTGCCGGACACCACGGACGAGCACCTGGACGAGTCGTCCGACGTGGTGAAAATCGACCTGAACCAGCCGATGGACACGATCCTCGCCGAGCTGACCAAGTACCCGGTCAAGACCCGGCTGTCGCTGACCGGTCCGCTGGTCGTGGCCCGTGACATCGCGCACGCCAAGATCAAGGAGCGGCTGGACGCGGGCGAGGAGATGCCGCAGTACCTGAAGGACCACCCGGTGTACTACGCCGGCCCGGCCAAGACCCCCGAGGGGTACGCCTCCGGTTCCTTCGGCCCGACCACGGCCGGCCGCATGGACTCCTACGTGGAGCAGTTCCAGGCGGCGGGCGGCTCGAAGGTGATGCTCGCCAAGGGCAACCGCAGCAAGCAGGTCACCGACGCGTGCGCGGCGCACGGCGGCTTCTACCTCGGCTCCATCGGCGGCCCGGCCGCCCGCCTGGCCCAGGACTGCATCAAGAAGGTGGAGGTCCTGGAGTACGAGGAGCTGGGCATGGAGGCCGTCTGGAAGATCGAGGTCGAGGACTTCCCGGCGTTCATCGTGGTGGACGACAAGGGCAACGACTTCTTCCAGGACCCGGCGCCCCAGCCGACGTTCACCTCCATTCCGGTACGGGGTCCCGGCCTGGCCTAGTACGCGGGTCCCGGGGCGGGCGTCGTACGAGGGGTGCCCGCCCCGGGCCGGCGGTCAGCTGAAGCGCTGGGCCGCCGAGCCGTCGCAGGTCCGGAGCCTGACCCGCTCCTTCGCCGCCGCCAGGGTCAGGCACAGGCCCGGTGCCGCCGCCGGGCGGAGGGTGCCGGACTGGCGGACGAACCGCTGGTTGGCGCCGCCGTGGCAGTTCCACAGGACTAGGCCCGTGCCCGGGGTGTAGGAGCCGTCCGGGACGTCCAGGCAGCGGTCGTGGGTCAGTTCCAGGTGCAGCGCGCCGCGCCCGGTGTCGTGCCACCAGCCCTGGTTGCGGCCCCCGTGGCAGTCCCAGCCGATGACCTCGGTGCCGTCGGCGCTCGCCGAGCCCGAGGCGTCGAGGCAGGCACCGGTGGCCTGGCCGGTCAGCGGGCCGAACGCGTCGTCCCAGGCGCCCGGGTGCAGCTCGGGCGTGCCGGTGCTCGCCGGGTCGGCGCACCCCGCCTCGCGCAGCCCGGAGTCGTACAACCGGGTCAGGCACGCGGCGAAGGCGGCGTGGCCGCGGGCGTTGGGGTGGAAGGACTGCCGTACCGAGTTGGCGTCGGGCGGGAAGGGATTGGCCAGGTCGACGTACAGGCCCCGCGCCCAGGTGTCCTCCATGCAGACCTCGTGGCCGTGGAAGAGCCGGGAGTTGTCCAGGTAGCGGGCTCCGCTCTTCCGGGCCGCCTCACGCATGCCGCGTTCGAAGAGCGGGACGGCGCTGTTCCGGCCCCAGGCGCTGTCGGAGTCGTAGCCGGTGCAGCCGCCCGCGAGCTTGCCCGGGAAGCCGGGGTTGTCGTGGATGTCGGGGCCGATGGGGCTCGGGTAGCCCATGAGGACGAGTTCGTAGTCGCCGTCGGCGTAGCCCGCGTCCCGCATCACCGTCTTCAGGTCGGCGACGGTGGCCTCCACCTTGGGTACGAGGGCGTCCACCCGGGCCTGCCAGCCGGGCGCGTACTTCGGCTCGCAGGCGCCCTGGAGGGTGAGGTAGCGGGTGACGCAGTCGGTCATCACGGGCCCGAACTGGAGGTCGTCGTTGGCGCCGGCGACGAGGACGATCATCTTGATCCGGGTGGTGCGCGCCTTGACGGCGAGGCTGTCGCTCTGGACGAGCTCGTCGGCGTACTGCCGGGTGCCGCCGATGCGGATGTTGCCGGTGGAGGCGCCCGAGCAGGAGACGTTGTAGGTGACGTCGGCCGGGATGCCGGTGCGGTGGATGGCGGCCTGGGGTGAGCGGTGGCACCAGTTGTCCGGGCCGTTGGTGCCGGGGTCGTAAGTGCCGACGCCCTCGCCGGATATCTCGCTGTCACCCAGCGAGATGAGCGAGGTCTTGCGGTCGGCCAGGGGCCGCTGGGCCGGGTCGCCGTAGAGGGCGGTGGCCTCGGCGGCCCGGACGCGTTCCAGGTCGGGCGGGAGGGGGGTGGCCGCCGTGGCGGCGGGGGCCGCGTGGGCGGTGGGGGCCGCGAGGCCCGCGAACACGGTGGCGGCCGTCGCGACAGCGGCGGCCGTACCTCTGATCCTGGATCCGATGGATCCGACGCGTTGCATGACGCCTCCCCGAAGCAGGTGTTACCCCCGGTATTTACTGGCGGGTAGTCAGATAGGGAATACATGCGACGCGACACGTGCTCAGGTTTTCGGAGGTACGACGATGACGACCGAAGAGCCGCAGTACCGGATCGAGCACGACTCGATGGGCGAGGTCCGGGTCCCGGCCCATGCCAAGTGGCGCGCGCAGACCCAGCGCGCCGTCGAGAACTTCCCCGTCTCCGGACAGCGCCTCGAACGCGCCCACATCGAGGCCCTGGCCCGCATCAAGGCGGCGGCGGCCAAGGTGAACGCCGGGCTGGGCGTGCTGGACGAGGACATCGCGGGGGCGATCCAGGAGGCGGCCGGGGAGGTCGCCGCCGGCCGCTGGGACGAGCACTTCCCGGTGGACGTCTTCCAGACCGGCTCCGGCACCTCGTCCAACATGAACACCAACGAGGTCATCGCGACGCTGGCCACCGAGCGGCTCGGCCGTGACGTGCACCCCAACGACCACGTCAACGCCTCGCAGTCGTCCAACGACGTCTTCCCGTCCTCGATCCACATCGCGGCCACCGCGGCCGTCACCCACGACCTGATCCCGGCCCTGGAGCACCTGGCCGCGGCCCTGGAGCGCAAGTCCGCCGAGTTCGCGGACGTGGTGAAGTCCGGGCGGACCCACCTGATGGACGCCACCCCCGTCACCCTCGGCCAGGAGTTCGGCGGGTACGCGGCCCAGGTCCGCTACGGCGTCGAGCGCCTGCGGGCCTCCCTGCCCCGCCTGGCCGAGCTGCCGCTGGGCGGCACGGCGGTGGGCACCGGCATCAACACCCCGCCCGGGTTCTCCGCCGCCGTCATCGAGGAGGTCGCCCGGGTCACCGGGCTGCCGCTCACCGAGGCCCGCGACCACTTCGAGGCGCAGGGCGCCCGCGACGGCATCGTGGAGACCAGCGGGCAGCTGCGGACCATCGCGGTCGGCCTGACGAAGATCGCCAACGATCTGCGCTGGATGTCCTCCGGCCCGCGCACCGGCCTGGCCGAGATCCGGCTGCCCGACCTCCAGCCCGGCTCCTCGATCATGCCGGGCAAGGTCAACCCGGTGGTCCCCGAGGCCGTCCTGATGGTCGCCGCGCAGGTCATCGGCAACGACGCCACCATCACCACGGCCGGCGCGGCGGGCAACTTCGAGTTGAACGTCATGCTCCCGGTCCTCGCCAAGAACGTCCTGGAGTCGATCCGGCTGCTCGCCAACGTCTCCCGGTTGCTGGCCGACCGGACGATCGACGGCATCACCGCCGACCGCGAACGCACCCGCGAGTACGCCGAGTCGTCCCCGTCCGTGGTCACCCCGCTGAACAAGTACATCGGTTACGAGGAGGCCGCGAAGGTCGCCAAGAAGTCCCTCGCCGAACGCCGGACGATCCGCGAAGTCGTCCTGGAGGGCGGGTACGTGGAGCGCGGGGACCTGACGCTCGACCAGCTCGACGAGGCGCTGGACGTCCTGCGGATGACGCGCCCGTAGCCCGCGGGCGAACGTTTCCGGCCACCCGGGGCGGCCGTGACGCGCGCCGCAGCGTCGTATGCCGGAGGCACCTAAAATCTGTCCATGACGGACGACGGAGCGATGGCACGAGTGACGGCGGGAGCGGCGGCGCGCTGGACCCCGGGGACGCACATCCTGTGGCGCTACCGGGAGAACGGGGGCGAGCAGTTCCACATCGCCCGGCCCGTCACCGTCGTACGCGACGACGCCGACCTGCTGGCGGTGTGGCTGGCCCCCGGCACCGAGTGCGTGAGACCGGTCCTGGCCGACGGCACGCCCGTGCACCTGGAGCCGCTGGAGTCCCGCTACACCAAGCCGCGCACCGTCCAGCGGGACCGCTGGTTCGGCACGGGCGTGCTGAAGCTGGCCCAGCCCGGCCGGCCCTGGTCGGTGTGGCTGTTCTGGGAACCGGGCTGGCGGTTCAAGAACTGGTACGTCAACCTGGAGCAGCCGCTGGTGCGTTGGGCGGGCGGGGTGGACTCCGAGGACCACTTCCTGGACATCTCGGTGAACCCGGACCGCAGTTGGCACTGGCGGGACGAGGACGAGTTCGCGCAGGCCCAGCGGGACGGGCTGATGGACCCGGCGACCGCCGAACGGGTGCGGGCGGCGGGCCGGCAGGCGGTGGACGTGATCCGCGCGTGGGGGCCGCCGTTCCCGGACGGCTGGCAGAACTGGCGCCCGGATCCCTCCTGGGCGGTACCTTCTCTACCCGAGGACTGGGACCGCACGCCCGCGCATGTGTCCTCATGAGACCCTTGATGCGCCCCCGGGCGAGAAACGTAGGATCGTCCTCCGCAAGGGCGCGTGAACGCAACTACCGGAGCATGCGCCGGGGCTGACCGATCGTCACCGAGGGACGGCAGGACGTGAGCGAGGGGTACCAGGGCACCACCACGAAAGCCGGCCCCGCGGGAATCCCGTTCCCTGGGCACGTATTGCGGGTATCGGGACTTCGGCGGGACCAACTGCGCGCCCGGCGCATCCGGCGCGCAGCCCCGGACGGACGGATGCGACACGCGTGACGGAGCAGCCCACCTCCATCGAGCGCCCCCAGCCGGGCGCCGACCCCGCGGAGGCCCGCGGGGCGTTCCTGTGTGCCCCGGAGCAATCCGCGCGGCAACCCGGCGAGCCGGCCTTAGCCGCGCAGGCCCGTGCCGACACCACGCCCGCCGGCCCGGGCACGGCCACGCCCCGTGGCAAGGGAGAGGACGGCATGGGGAAGGAGCACCCGGTGGGCGGCCCCGAACACTCCCAGCCCGCCATCACCGAACCCGACGCGCTGCGCCCGCGGCCCGCGCCGGACGGCATCCCGGCGCAGCCCGGCACCGACCCGGAGCGCGCGCCGGGCGGCCCGGAGCGCCGGACCGGGCGGACGGTGCCGTCGGGCCGGCCGATGCCGATGCGGCGGGACGGCGACCGGCTCAGGTTCGTGGGCGCGGCCACCCGGCGCATCGCCCGCGGGCTGGACCTGGACGAGATCGTGATGGGTCTGTGCCGGGCCACCGTGCCGACGTTCTCCGACGCGATCCTGGTCTATCTGCGCGACCCGCTGCCGGTCGGCGACGAGCGGCCCATCGGTCCGGTGGTGCTGCGGCTGCGGCGCACCGACCGGATACCGGACGAGCGGGACACCGACGGGGTGCTGCTGCCGTCGGCGTTCGAGCCGGAGCCGGAGCCGTCGGTGCTGGCGGACCTGTCGGCGCTGACCACCGAGTTGTGCGAGGTACGGCCGGGCGGCGCGCTGAACGAGGTGCTGCGCGGGGTGCGCCCGGTGTTCGCCGACGCGCCCGCCGCCCGGGCCGCGCTGCCCGAACTGCTCGGCGAGAGCGGGGAGGCGGTGGTACCGGACGGGCAGCACGCGATCCTCGCGCCGCTGCGCGGCCGGCGCCGGGTGATCGGCGCGGCGCTGTTCCTGCGCCGACCGGACCAGCCGGCGTTCGAGGCGGACGACCTGCTGGTGGCCGCGCAACTGGCCACGCACAGCGCGCTCGGCATCGACAAGGCGGTGCTGTACGGCCGGGAGGCGTACATCGCCGACGAGTTGCAGCGCACCATGCTGCCCGAGACCCTGCCCCGGCCCACCGGTGTCCGGCTGGCCTCGCGGTATCTGCCGGCGGCGGAGACCGCGCGGGTCGGCGGCGACTGGTACGACGCGATCCCGCTGCCGGGCAGCCGGGTCGCCCTGGTCGTCGGCGATGTGATGGGCCACTCGATGACCTCGGCGGCGATCATGGGCCAGCTGCGCACCACCGCGCAGACGCTGGCCGGGCTCGACCTGCCGCCGCAGGAGGTGCTGCACCACCTGGACGAGCAGGCGCAGCGCCTGGGCACCGACCGCATGGCGACCTGCCTGTACGCGGTCTACGACCCGGTGACGCACCGCATCACGATCGCCAACGCCGGCCATCCGCCGCCCGTGCTGCTGCACCTGGGCGGCCGGGCGGAGGTGCTGCGGGTGCCGCCGGGCGCGCCGATCGGGGTCGGCGGGGTGGACTTCGAGGCGGTGGAGCTGGACGCGCCCGCCGGGGCGACCCTGCTGCTGTACACCGACGGACTGGTGGAGTCCCGGCTGCGGGACGTGTGGACCGGGATAGAGCAGCTGCGCGAGCGGCTGGCGGCGACCGCCCGGCTGACCGGGCCGGATCATCCGCCGCCGCTGGAAGCGCTGTGCGACGAGGTGCTGGACATGCTCGGCCCGGGCGACCGGGACGACGACATCGCGCTGCTCGCGGCCCGGTTCGACGGAATCGCGCCGAGCGATGTCGCGTACTGGACGCTGGACCCGGAGCACACGGCCCCCGGCCAGGCCCGCCGGCTGGCCCGCCGGGCGCTCGCCCGCTGGGACCTGGAGGACCTGTCGGACTCGGTGGAGCTGCTGGTCAGTGAGGTGGTGACGAACGCGGTGCGGTACGCGTCGCGGCCGGTGACGCTGCGGCTGCTGCGCACGGACGTGCTGCGCTGCGAGGTCGGCGACGATGTGCCGCAGCTGCCGCGCCTCAGGCAGGCCCGGGCCACCGACGAGGGCGGGCGCGGCCTGTACCTGGTCAACAAGCTGGCCCGGCGCTGGGGCGCGACCCGGCTGAGCACCGGCAAGGTGGTCTGGTTCGAGCTGAACCGCTGAGCCGTCAGCCGCCACGACGCCGAGGGGCGCCCGGAGTTCTCTCCGGGCGCCCCTCGGCGTCGTGCGGGCCCTACGGGCCGAAGTGGAAGCCGTCGTCGTCGTCCGGGTCGGGCGGGCCCTCGGTGGTGGGTTCCGTCGGCAGCCCGGTGGTGGGCGTCCCGGACGGCGTCTGCGAGGGCGTGTGGGACGGCGTCCGGCTCGGCGTCTCGGACGGCGTCTGCGACGGCGTGTGGGACGGCGTCTCGCTCGGGGTCTCGGACGGCGTCTGCGACGGCGTCGTGGACGGGGTCGGCGGCGCGCTGCTGGTGGGCGGCGGGGGCGGTGCGACGGCGGCGCCCTGGGTGGTGTCCAGGTCGAACGCGGAGCGGTCGGTGACGCCGAAGGTGTAGGCGGCCCAGATCTCCGCCGGGTAGCCGCCGCCGTTGATCCGGCCGCGCCCCGGAAGCAGTCCGGTCGCGCCCTCCATGGACACATGGCCGTGGGTCTTCGGGTCCTCGCCGAACAGGCCGACGGCGGTGACCAGGTCGGGGGTGTAGCCGGTGAACCAGGCGGACTTGTTCTCGTCGGAGGTGCCGGTCTTGCCCGCCACCTGCTGGCCGTCGCGCAGCGGGTTGTCGGCCACGGACCGCTTGGCCGTGCCGTCGTCCACCACGCCGGTGAGTACCGAGGTGACCGTGTCGGCGACCGTGCGGCTGAGCACCGTGCCGCCGACGGGGTCCGGTATGTCGACCGAGCGGCCCTGGCTCTCCGCCGACTTGATGATGGTCGGGGTCACCTTGTGGCCGTGGTTGGCGAAGGTGGCGTAGATGCCGGCCATCTCCAGGGGGCTCGCGCCCATCGAGCCGAGCGTCTGGGCGGGCACCGCCGGCATGCCCTTGGTGTCCATGCCGAGGCTGCTCGCGGTGCTCATGACGTCGTCCATGCCGACGTCCACGCCCATCTGCGCGAAGACGGAGTTGACGGACTTGTTCATCGCCTCCTGGACGGTGATCTTGCCGTAGTCGACGTCGTCCTCGTTGGGCGGGGCGAAGCCGACCGGGCTGCCGTGGTCCACCACCGGGCGCCGGTTGCCGCCGTCGTAGACGGTGTCGGCGGTGATGGGCTTGCCGTCCTGCGTGGTGGCCTCGCGCTCCAGCGCGGCGGCGAGGATGACCGGCTTGAAGGTGGAGGCCGGCTGGTAGTCCCTGCGGGTGGCGTTGCTGTAGTAGTGCTGGTGGTAGTCCTGGCCGCCGTACAGCGCGACGATCTTGCCGGTCCCGGGGTCCACGGAGACGGCGCCGGGCTGGATGTCGCCGTCGACCTTGCGCTTGGACTTGTCGAGCTTGCTGGTCAGCTCGCTGCGGACGGCCCGCTCCAGCGCGGCCTGCTTCTTGCGGTCGATGTTGAGGGTGATGGTCCACCCCTTCCCCGCGACCGCGTTCTCCGCCTGCGACTGGGTCAGGCCCTCCTGCGCCATGAGCTGCTGTTCGAGCTGCTGGTTGGCCAGCTCGACCAGATAGCCCTTCTGCCCGTCGAGCCCGGGGGCGCCCTTGGGCTCCTTGATCTTGGGGAAGTGCATGGCCGTGCGCCGGTCCTTGGGGAGCCAGCACTCCTCGACCATGTTGTCCAGGACGTAGTTCCAGCGCTCGGTGACCAGCCGCTTGCCGGTGTCGGTCGCCACCGCCCAGTCGTACTGGCTCGGTGCCTGGAGCAGCGCGGCGAGGTAGGCGCCCTGCTCGACCGTGAGGTCCTGGGCGTCGACGCCGAAGTAGGCCTGGGCGGCGGCCTGGATGCCGTAGGCGTTGCGACCGTAGTAGCTGGTGTTGATGTAGCCGGCGAGGATGTCGTCCTTGGACTTCTCGCGGTCCACCTTCAACGCGATGACCACTTCCTTCAGCTTGCGCGTGACGGTCTGGTCCTGGTTGAGGTAGTAGTTCTTGACGTACTGCTGGGTGATCGTGGAGCCGCCCTGCTTGCCCCGGCCGCGCAGGGTGTTGAGCAGGCCGCGGGCGGTGCCCTTGAAGTCGACGCCGGAGTCGCTGTAGAAGCTCTTGTTCTCGGCGGCGACGAAGGTCAGCTGGACCTTGCGGGGCACTTTGGACAGATCGACGATCTCGCGGTTGACCTTGCCGCTGCGGGCCAGCAACGTGCCGTCGCTGTACTTGTAGACGTTGCTCTGCTGCCGGGCGGCGGCATTGCCCTCGGGGATGTCGACGTACAGGTACAGGCCGACGAAGCCGAGGATGGCGAGCAGGCACACTCCGAAGACGGTGCCGAGGATCTTCTTCCAGGTGAACATCCGGCGCAGGAGGCTCTTGGGGGGTTTGCCGGCCGCCGCGGGATCGGAGCGGCGGCGCTTGGACGCCGCGCGGTGACCACCACGCTGTCGCGCTCGTCTCTCTTCCGCTCGTCCCATGGGTCCCTACGCTCGCTTCCGTCTCGGGGTCAGCTCCGAAAGCTAACACCCGCCTATATGACAAAGGGCGACCGATCCGGTCTTTTACGGACGTGACAATCAGCACCCACCCGTAGGGAACCGACGTTCGGGGGCGGTACAGGGTTGCCCGTTCCGGGAAAAGTGATATCACTTAGCTAGACCGACGTTAGTTGTTCCACTGAACGGGGGACCACCCATGTCCGACATACCCGAGATGCCCGCCCCGCGAGTGCGCGAGTTCCAGGCCCACAGCATCGGCGGCGGGCTCGCGCTGCTGCTCGGCCTGCTCGGGCTCGGTGCCGCCGCCGCGCTCTTCGGGACCGCCGGGGCCGTCTCCGCGGCCGGCGTCCGGGGCGGGCTCATCGCCGCCGGTGCCGTCGTACTGCTCGCCGCCCTCATCGCGATGCGCGGCCTGAACACGGTCGCGCCGGGCGAGGCCCGGGTCGTCCAGCTCTTCGGGCGCTACCGGGGCACGATCCGGCAGGACGGCCTGCGCTGGGTGAACCCCTTCACCTCCCGGACCCGGATCTCCACCCGGGTGCGCAACCACGAGACCGCCGTACTGAAGGTCAACGACGCCTACGGCAACCCCATCGAGCTGGCCGCGGTCGTGGTGTGGAAGGTGCGCGACACCGCCCAGGCCACCTTCGAGGTGGACGACTTCGCCGAGTTCGTCGCCACCCAGACCGAGACGGCCGTGCGGCATATCGCCATCGAGTACCCCTACGACGCCCACGACGAGGACGGCCTCTCGCTGCGCGGCAACGCCGAGGAGATCACCGAGAAGCTGGCCGGCGAACTCCAGGCGCGCGTGGAGACGGCCGGAGTGGAGATCGTCGAGTCGCGGTTCACCCATCTCGCGTACGCACCCGAGATCGCCTCGGCGATGCTCCAGCGGCAGCAGGCGGGCGCGGTCGTCGCGGCCCGGCGGCAGATCGTCGACGGCGCCGTGGGCATGGTGGAGGCGGCGCTGGACCGGATATCGGAGGCGGACATCGTGGAGCTGGACGAGGAGCGGAAGGCGGCGATGGTGTCGAACCTGATGGTGGTGCTGTGCGGGGACCGGGCGCCGCAGCCGGTCTTGAACACGGGAACCCTCTACCAGTGACGGACTCCCCCAAGCCACCGAGGGACCGGCCGCGGCAGCGCAAGCAGGTGCTGCTGCGGCTGGACCCGGCGGTGTACGAGGCGCTGGCCCGGTGGGCCGGGGACGAACTGCGGTCGGCGAACGCGCAGATCGAGTTCCTGCTGCGGCGCGCCCTCGCGGAGGCGGGGCGGCTGCCGGGGGACGCGGGCCCGCTGCCCCGCCGGGGCCGGCCGCCCGGCGACTCCGACCCCCGCACCCCACCGGCCTGAGCCGGGCTTCCCACCGAGGGGCCCGGCTGTCGTCGTACCCGGGGTTTCCCACTGTTACGAAACCCTGACAATGGCGTCCCACCTGCGCCGTCGCCCTGCTGCGGACCCACAGTGCACGGGGTGTATACATCGCAGGTATACACGCTGTGTAGAGTGCCGCCATGTCCATCGGTCACACCCTCCTCGGACTCCTGGAGTCCGGCCCGCGCCACGGCTACGACCTCAAGCGCGCCTTCGACGAGAAGTTCGGTCACGACCGGCCGCTGCACTACGGCCAGGTCTACTCCACGATGTCCCGGCTGCTGAAGAACGGTCTCGTGGAGGTCGACGGCATCGAGGCCGGCGGTGGCCCCGAGCGCAAGCGGTACGCCATCACCGACGCCGGCATCACCGACGTCGAACGCTGGCTCGCCACCCCGGAGAAGCCGGAGGAGTACCTCCAGTCGACCCTCTACACCAAGGTCGTCCTCGCCCTCCTCACCCACCGCGACGCCGCCGACGTCCTCGACACGCAGCGGTCCGAGCACCTGCGCAGCATGCGCATCCTCACCGACCGCAAGCGCAAGGGCGACCTCGCCGACCAGCTGATCTGCGACCACGCCCTGTTCCACCTGGAGGCCGACCTGCGCTGGCTGGAACTCACCGCCGCGCGCCTCGACAAGCTCCGTGCGGCGGTGACCCGGTGACCCCTCCGCCCGGCTCCCTGCTCGCCGCCGAGAACCTGCGCAAGACCTTCGGCCCCACGGTCGCCCTCGACGGCGCCGCCTTCTCCATCCATCCCGGCGAGGTCGTCGCCGTGATGGGCCCCTCCGGCTCCGGAAAGTCGACGCTGCTGCACTGCCTGGCCGGCATCGTGCCGCCGGACTCCGGCTCGATCACCTACGACGGCCGGGAACTGGCCGGGCTGAGCGACAGCGAGCGCAGCGCGCTGCGCCGCAGCGACTTCGGGTTCGTCTTCCAGTTCGGCCAGCTCGTCCCGGAGCTGACCTGCGTGGAGAACGTGGCCCTGCCGCTGAGGCTGAACGGCCGCCCCCGCAAGGAGGCCGAGCGGGCCGCGCTCACCTGGATGGAGCGCCTGGAGGTGGACGACCTCAAGGGCAAGCGGCCCGGCGAGGTCTCCGGCGGCCAGGGCCAGCGGGTCGCGGTGGCGCGGGCGCTGGTCACCGGGCCCCGGGTGGTGTTCGCCGACGAGCCGACCGGCGCGCTCGACTCCCTCAACGGCGAACGGGTGATGGAGCTGCTGACCGACGCGGCCCGCTCCACCAACGCGGCCGTGGTCCTCGTCACCCACGAGGCCCGGGTGGCCGCCTACTCCGACCGGGAGATCGTCGTACGCGACGGCAGGTCCCGGGACATGGAGCGCGCCATATGAACCTCCGGCAGTGGTCCAGGGACCTGGGCATGGGCGTCCGGTTCGCCGTCACCGGCGGGCGCGAGGGCTGGGTCCGGATGGTGCTGACGGCGGTCGGCGTCGGCCTGGGCGTGGCACTGCTGCTGCTGACGACCGCGGTGCCGAACGTCCTGACGGCACGGCACCAGCGCGAAGAGGCCCGCCTGGACCTCACCTACAGCGCGGCCGTGCCGTCGAAGGGCGAGAACACCGTGCTGGTCGGCATGGCCGACACCAGGTGGCACGACAAGGACGTCCGGGGCCGCTTCCTGCAACCCGAGGGCCCGCGGGCGCCGCTGCCGCCGGGCGTGGACCGCTTCCCCGCGCCGGGCGAGATGGTGGTCTCCCCCGCGCTGAAGAAGCTGCTCGCCTCCGACGAGGGCAGGCTGCTGCGGGAACGGCTGACGGAGCGGATCACCGGCACGATCGGCGAGCCCGGGCTGATCGGCTCGCACGAACTGGCCTACTACGCGGGCGCCGACCGTCTGGTGGTCAAGGAGGACAGCGCGAACGTGGTGCGGCTGACCGCGTTCGGGGACCGGCACCCGACAGCCGAACGGGCCGACCCGGTGCTCATCATGATGACGCTGGTGGTGTTCGTCGCCCTGCTCACGCCGGTCGCCGTGTTCATCGCCGCGGCCGTGCGCTTCGGCGGCGAGCGGCGCGACCGCCGGCTGGCCGCGCTGCGGCTGGTCGGCTCCGACCGCCGGATGACCCGCCGGATCGCGGCGGGCGAGGCGCTGGCCGGAGCGCTGCTCGGCCTCGCCGTCGGTACGGTGTTCTTCCTGCTCGGACGGCAGGCGGCGGGCTCGGTGGAGGTGCTGGGCGTGAGCATCTTCCCCAGTTATCTGAACCCCTCCCCCGCGCTGGTCGCCCTGGTCGCGGTGGCGGTTCCGGCCGCCGCGGTGGGGGTGACACTGTTCGCGATGCGTGGGGTGGCCGTCGAACCGCTCGGCGTGGTGCGCACGGCCAAGCAGGCCCGGCGGCGCCTGTGGTGGCGGCTGCTGCTGCCCCTGATGGGCCTCGCGCTGCTGTACCCGATGATCGGCAAGGGCCGGTCCAACGGCGACTTCAACCAATACCTTGTCGTCGGTGGCGTGTTGCTGCTCCTGGTCGGCGTCACCGCACTGCTGCCCTGGCTGGTGGAGGCGGTCGTGGCCCGGCTCGGCACGGGCCCGGTCTCCTGGCAGCTGGCCGTACGCCGGCTCCAGCTGAGCAGCGGCACGGCGGCCCGCATGGTCAACGGCATCGCCGTGGCGGTGGCCGGGGCGATCGCGCTGCAGATGCTGTTCGCCGGTGTGGAAGGGCAGTACACCCGGGACACCGGCAAGGATCCGCAGCGGGCGTCGGTGGAGATCAACCTCTCGGACGGGTCCGCGCTGCCCGAGGCCGCCCGCGAGTTCCCCCGGACCAAGGGCGTACAGGCGGCGGTGGCGATCTCCTCCGGCTCGATGGGCGACCGGCGCCGCGACCCCGGCAGCACGGTCGGCCTCACCGTCGGCAGCTGCGCCGCGCTGCGCGAACTGGCCAAGCTGCCGTCCTGCCGGGACGGTGACGTGTTCGTCGTCCCGGACGCGCGCGACGAGCCCGACGACCTCGCCCTGACCCGGCCGGGCCGGCACGGCTTCATCGACGCCACCTATTCGGACGGCGTGCGCGGGCGCGAGATCCCCTGGACGGTACCGGCCGGAGTGCGCCAGGTCAGCGCGCGCAAGGACGCGCTCCAGTCGTACGTCAACGGCCTGCTGGTCACCCCGTCCGCGCTGCCGGCCGCGGCCGCGCCGACGCTGTACCACCAGGTCTATGCCCGCCTGGACCTGTCGGTACCGGAAGCGGACCAGTACGTGCGCAACACGGCGGCCCGGGTGGACCGGCTCTCGTCCGTCTGGCACTGGGCGGCGACCACCCAGTCCCGCAAGTACGCCTCCCTGCGCACCGGCCTGTTCCTCGGCGCGGTCTGCGTGCTGGCGCTGATCGGGGCCAGCCTGCTGGTCTCCCAGCTGGAGCAGTTGCGCGAGCGGCGCAAGCTGCTGTCGTCGCTGGTCGCGTTCGGCACCCGGCGCCGCACGCTGGGGCTGTCGGTGCTGTGGCAGACGGCGGTACCGGTCGCGCTCGGCCTGCTGCTGGCCTCGACGGTGGGCCTGGCCCTGGGCTCGGTGCTGCTGAGGATGACGGCCACGGCGGTGTCCGTGGACTGGGCGAGCGTGCTGTCGATGGCCGGCGCCGGGGCGGGCGTGGTCCTGGTGGTCACCTTGCTCAGCCTGCCGCCGCTGCTGCGCATGATGCGGCCTGAGGGGCTGCGTACGGAGTAGGCGGCGCTCCGCGCCCGAAGGGGCGCGGGGAACCGCGCGCCCAGCCACCCACCGGCCCGCGGCCGCGCGCCTCGCACGACCGCCCTCCCCGGAGCGCTAGTCGGCGGCGTCCAGCACGCGTACCGGCAAAGCCCGCAGCGCGCCTCGCAGCGCCGCCGCCAGCTCCTCGTACTCCGCGGCGCGGGCCGCGCCCGCGCGCATGGCGAAGGCGACCCGGCGGCTCGGGGCGGGGTCGGCGAAGTAACCGGTGAGCAGCTGGCTGCTGCGGGAGGTCTCCAGCTTCAGCGCGGTGCGCGGCAGCAGCGTGCAGCCGAGGCCGCCCGCCACCAGCTGGACCAGCGTGGACAGTCCGGCGGCCGTGGTGGTGACCGGGGCGTCCTCGCGGCCCGCCTCCCGGCAGATGTCGAGGGCCTGGTCGCGCAGGCAGTGGCCCTCGTCCAGGAGCAGCAGGTGCAGCTCCTTCAGCGCCTCGCGGGGTATGCCCTCCCGGCCGCCGAGCCAGTGGTCGAGCGGGGTGACGAGCACGAAGTCCTCGTCGAACAGCGGGAGTTCGAGCACACCTGGGACGCCGAGCGGCACCGCGAGCAGCAGCAGGTCCAGCCGCCCGGAGTGCAGGCCGTCGAGCAGGCTGGCGGTCTGCTCCTCGTGCACCTGGAGGTCGAGCAGCGGGTAGCGCTCGTGCACCAGCCGGAGCACGGCCGGCAGCAGATACGGCGCGACGGTCGGGATCACCCCGAGACGCAGCGCGCCCGTGAACGGCGCCCGGACCGCCTCGGCCTCCTCCAGCAGCGCGCCCACCTCGTCCAGCACGGCCCTGGCCCGCACCGCCAGCCGCTCCCCCGCGGACGAGAGCAGTACCTTGCGCGTCGTACGCTCAAGGAGGGTCACGCCGAGGGTCTCCTCCAGCGCGGAGACGGCGCCGGACAGCGCGGGCTGGCTCATGCCGATGGCCGCCGCCGCGTCCCGGAAGTGCAGATGCTCGGCCACGGCGACGAACGCCCGCAGCTGCGACAGGGTCGGCTGCCGTCGCTTCCCGTTGCCCACGGTCACTGATAACCGCCTCCAATCAACACGACCGAGTGTAGCTATTTCCCTAATCAATGCACCCTGTGCCACCATCGACAGAGTCCAACCCCTGGGAAACATCCCAAAAGGGAAGTTTCTTCGCTGCAAGGAGAGCCTGTGCTCACTGTCGGTGACAAGTTCCCCGAGTTCGATCTGACCGCCTGCGTCTCGCTGGAGAAGGGCAAGGAGTTCGAGCAGATCAACCACAAGTCCTACGAGGGCAAGTGGCTCGTGGTCTTCGCCTGGCCCAAGGACTTCACCTTCGTGTGCCCGACCGAGATCGCCGCGTTCGGGAAGCTGAACGACGAGTTCGCCGACCGCGACGCCCAGATCCTCGGCTTCTCCGGTGACTCCGAGTTCGTCCACCACGCCTGGCGCAAGGACCACCCGGACCTGACCGACCTGCCGTTCCCGATGATGGCGGACCCCAAGCACGAGCTGATGCGCGACCTCGGCATCGAGGGCGAGGACGGCTACGCCCAGCGCGCCGTGTTCGTCGTCGACCCGAACCACGAGATCCAGTTCACGATGGTCACCGCCGGTTCCGTGGGCCGCAACCCCAAGGAGGTCCTGCGGGTGCTGGACGCCCTGCAGACCGACGAGCTGTGCCCGTGCAACTGGTCCAAGGGCGACGAGACCCTCGACCCGGTCGCGCTGCTGGCTGGTGAGTGATCCGTGTCGATCGACTCCCTGAAGTCCCGTATCCCGGACTACGCCAAGGACCTGAAGCTCAACCTGGGCTCGGTCATCGGCAACTCGGAGCTGCCGGCGCAGCAGCTGTGGGGCACGGTGCTGGCGACCGCGATCGCCTCCCGCTCCCCGATCGTGCTGCGTGAGCTGGAGCCGGAGGCGAAGGCGAACCTGTCGCCGGAGGCGTACCAGGCCGCCAAGTCGGCCGCCGCCATCATGGCGATGAACAACGTCTTCTACCGCACCCGGCACCTGCTGTCCGACCACGAGTACGGCACCCTGCGCGCGGGCCTGCGGATGAACGTCATCGGCAACCCGGGCGTGGACAAGGTCGACTTCGAGCTGTGGTCGTTCGCGGTCTCCGCGATCAACGGCTGTGGCATGTGCCTGGACTCGCACGAGCAGGTGCTGCGCAAGGCCGGCGTGGAGCGCGACACCATCCAGGAGGCGTTCAAGATCGCCTCCGTGGTGCAGGCGATCGGCGTCACCGTTGAGGCCGAGGCCGTCCTGGCCGAGTAGGACCCCTGTCGAAGACCCCGCTCACCCCTGGTGGGCGGGGTCTTCGTCGTCCCCGGCGTCCTTGGCGCTCTTGTCCTCGACGGCGCTCTTGTCCTCGACGCCCTCGACGCCCTTGGCACCCTTGGCACCCTTGTCCCCCGCGGGCCCGGGATCCTCGCCGACGGTTTTCCGGGGACCCTCGCCGGGGGGCGGAGCGCCTTCCTCCGCCCCGGTGGCCTCGTCCTCCCCGTCCGCACCGGACTGCTGCTGCGCGTACGTCCGCAAGTAGCCCACCACCGTGTTCGTCACCGCGACCAGCGGTACCGCCACCACGGCGCCGCCGATGCCGGCCACCATGCCGCCGGCCGCCACGGTCAGGACCACCGCCAGCGGATGCACCCGGACCGCGCGGCCGAGGATGAACGGCTGGAGCACATGGCCCTCGATCTGCTGCACCGCGAGCACCACCACCAGCGTCATCAAGGCCGTGAACACACCCTGGGTGACCAGGGCGACGATCACCGCGAGCGCGCCGGAGGCGACCGCGCCGACCAGCGGGATGAAGGAGAACAGGAAGATGAACACGGCCAGCGGGACGGCCATCGGCACGTCCAGGAAGTAGATGCCGATGCCGATGAAGATCGCGTCGATGAGGGCGACCAGCACCGTGCCGCGCACATAGGCGGTCAGGGTGCGCCAGGCCCGCGGGCCGGCCCCGGCCACGCCCGGGCGGGCGGCGGCGGGCACCAGTTTCAGGAACCACTCCCAGATGCGCTTGCCGTCGTAGAGCAGGAAGAGCGTCGAGAAGAACACCAGCAGTATGCCGGTGAGGGCCTCCACGATGACCTGGACGCCCTCCAGGCCCGCGGACGTTATCTGGTCGGCGTTGGCGCCGATCGCCTCGCGGAGGTTCTTGGCGATCTGGTTGATCTGCTTGTCGGTGACGTGGAAGGGGCTCTTCAGCAGCCAGTTGCGCAGGTCGTCGATGCCGGACTGGATCTGGTTGGAGAGCGTGTCGATGTTCTCCATGACCTGCCAGGTCACGAACCAGCCCATGAGGCCGATCACCACGAACCCGCTGATGGCGGTGAGCGCGGTGGCCGGGCCGCGCGGCACCCCGCGCCGGGTGAGCCGGGCGACCGTCGGCTGGAGCAGCGCGGTGACCAGCAGGGCGATGACGAACGCGAAGACCACCAGCTGGACCGCGCTGATGACCCGCATCAGCACCCACAGGGTGCCGGCCAGCACCAGCAGCCGCCAGCCCGCCTCGGCGGCGACCCGGACACCCCAGGGCACGGCCTCGGCGGGGTCCGGCCGGCGGCCGGACGCGGTCCGGCGAACGGGCGGCGCGGCGCGGCGGGCGGGCGGGTCCGCCGGCTCGGCGGCGGACACCTCGGCCGCCGGGTCGGGACCGGGCTCGTCCGCCTCCTTCTCCACCTCCGCGCGGCGCTCGTCCAGCCGCTCGCTCATCTCGGCCAGACCACGTCCGATCCGGCCCAGCCACCGTGGCACTCGCGCCATGCTCCGTCCTCTTCCCCCGCGTCCCCGGGTGCTCGCCACCACTCCCCCGTGGAGTCGTCCGCGTACGACCGTACAGGGCGAAAGCCCCTCCCCTGGGGACGGGGAAGGGCTTCGCGAGGTCGAGCCGGGGCCGGGTGGGCCGACGGACGGCCTAGTACCAGTGGTTGCCCTGCCAGAACGTCCAGGCCTCGCAGGGGCTGCCGTACCGCTCGTTCATGTAGTTGAGGCCCCACTTGATCTGGGTCGCCGGGTTGGTCCGCCAGTCGGCACCGGCCGAGGCGTACTTGCCGGCGGGCAGGGCCTGGAAGAGACCGTAGGCACCGGAGGAGGCGTTGACCGCCTGGTAGTTCCAGCTGGACTCGTGGTCCACGATGTTGCTGAAGCACTGGAACTGGCCGCCGGGCACCATCTGGCGCGCCATCGCCTGGATCTGCGCCACGCTGTAGCTGCCCTGGACCGGGAAGCTGGAGGAGTCGCGGACGTCGGTCCCGCCGCGGCTGGCCGCGGCCTTGGCCTCCAGGCGCTCCTTGGCCTCCTTGGCGGCCTCGGCCGCCTTCTTCTCGGCGGCCGCCTTCTTCGCGATCGCGGTCTCGGCGGCTGCCTTGCGGGCCGCCTCCTCGGCGTCCTTCTTGGCGCTCACGTCCGCGGCGATGGCCTGTGCGTCGGCCTGCTGCGTCAGGGACGCGGTCTGGACCTGCGCCTGCTGACCCGCGGGTATGTCCGCGAGGAGCGTGGTGTCGGCTGCCGTCGCCTCGGCGGCGTCGTTGGTCTGCGCGGTGCTGCCCGAGGCAACGCCGACGACGCTTCCGACAGCGGTGACCGCGGTGGCCGAGGCCACTGCGAATCCCCGGACCGAAATCCGGCTCACACGGTTTCCTTCCAGCATCGCCCGCTTCGGTGACCCTGGCGGACGCGATCGTGCCCCTGGCACAGGCCTCCCAACTGCGGGGTCACGGGAGGCGCGGGCCCGGTGGGCAACTCCCCGACGGGGAGCGCCGCGTGGTGCGCGGGCGGCATACGACGACGCTATGGAGTTGATGGGGCCTACGGGGTGCCGTACCGCTGGGGGTACGGCTGTGTCGTATGCGGGGGCCTGACAGGAACGAGACTCTGCCGTAACCGGACGCCGTGTGGCAATTCTGTGTTGCGTGTGAAAGCTCACATCCCGTTTGGCCCAAAGGATTTCAGGAAAGTCCCACGCATGACGGCGCCGCCCGGCTAGGCTCGTGAACCTTTGCCGGACGGCGCCAAGTGGCGACAGGGCCGGATCAGATGTGGCCGTCCTCCAGCATCTCGGTCACCAGCGCGGCGATCTGGGACCTTTCGGACCGGGTCAGCGTGACGTGGGCGAAGAGCGGATGCCCCTTCAGCTTCTCCACCACGGCGACGACTCCGTCGTAGCGGCCCACTCTCAGGTTGTCCCGCTGGGCCACGTCATGGGTGAGGACCACCCGGGAGCCCGCGCCGATCCGGGACAGCACGGTCAGCAGGACGTTCTTCTCCAGCGACTGCGCCTCGTCCACGATCACGAACGCGTCGTGCAGCGAGCGGCCGCGGATATGGGTCAGCGGGAGCACCTCCAGCATCCCGCGCGCGGTGACCTCCTCGATGACCTCGCGGCTGGTGACCGCCGAGAGGGTGTCGAAGACGGCCTGCGCCCACGGGCTCATCTTCTCCGCCTCGGTGCCCGGCAGATAGCCCAGGTCCTGCCCGCCGACGGCGTACAGCGGCCGGAAGACCATCACCTTCTGGTGCTGACGGCGCTCCAGCACCGCCTCCAGGCCCGCGCACAGCGCCAGCGCCGACTTGCCGGTGCCGGCCCGGCCGCCCATCGAGACGATCCCGATGTCCGGGTCCAGCAGCAGGTCGAGGGCGATGCGCTGCTCGGCGCTGCGGCCCTTGATGCCGAACGCCTCCCGGTCGCCGCGCACCAGGCGGACGTTGCCCTCGGCGGTGACCCGGCCGAGCGCCTTGCCGCGCTCGGACTGGATGGTCAGGCCGGTGTGCACGGGCAGGTCGGCCGCCTCGGGGACGTACACGTGTCCTTCCTCGAAGAGGATGTCCACCTGTTCGCCGGGAAGGGTGAGTTCGGACATCCCGGTCCAGCCGGAGTTCTCCGTGATGGCGAGTTCGGCCCGGTACTCCTCGGCGAGGAGGCCCACGGAGGACGCCTTGATCCTCAGCGGCAGGTCCTTCGACACGACGGTGACGTCGTACCCCTCGGCCTGGAGGTTGCGGGCCACCGCGAGGATGCGGGAGTCGTTGTCGCCCAGCCGGTAGCCCGTGGGCAGCACGCTGGGGTCCGAGTGGTTCAACTCGACCCGGAGCGTTCCGCCGAGGTCCCCGGTCGGGATGGGGGCGTCGAGGCGGCCGTGCCGGACCCGGTAGTCGTCGAGCAGGCGCAGGGCCTGCCGGGCGAAGTAGCCGAGTTCGGGATGGTGCCGCTTGGCCTCCAACTCCGTGACCACCACGACCGGGAGCACGACCTCGTGCTCCTCGAAGCGGGTCAGGGCGTTGGGGTCGGCCAGCAGGACGCTGGTGTCGAGAACATACGTGCGCCGGTCGGGCTTGTGGCGCTTTGTGCTGGTCACCACGGAAGGACGTACCCCCTCGGATGTGGTCGGGGAGCGACGAGGAGTTGCTGGACCGGTGTCTGGCCCCCGCGCACGGCGGGCCGTGAACCGGCCCTCCGCGGCTGATTCCGTGCCGTGACCGCACGGTCGGGCTGGTGCAAAGGGCCTCCCGGGCGGACGGCCCCGAGCCGCCCGCTGAGAACCGACGCCCGTGGTTCGGGTGTCGACCTGTTGGGTTTATGCCCTCGAACACGCGCCGCCATGCAAATGCGGCCACCGGCGACCCGGTGAACTCCTTGTTACGTCCGCGCCAATCGGGGCGTACGACGACGCCCCGCCGCCGGGCGGCGACGGGGCGGTGCGGGCCGGTCAGCCGCCGTAACGGCGGTGACGTGCGGCGTAGTCGCGCAGGGCGCGCAGGAAGTCGACCTTCCGGAAGGCCGGCCAGAAGACCTCGCAGAAGTAGTACTCGGAGTGAGCGGTCTGCCAGAGCATGAATCCGGACAGCCGCTGTTCGCCGCTGGTGCGGATGACCAGGTCGGGGTCGGGCTGGTCGCCGGTGTAGAGGTGACGGCCGATCATGTCCACGTCGACGGACTCGGCGAGGTCCTCCATCGACACGCCCCTCTCCCGCGCCTCGTGCAGCATGGAGCGCACGGCGTCGGCGATCTCCTGCCGGCCGCCGTAGCCGATGGCCACGTTGACGAGTATGCCGTCGGTGTGACGGGTGGTCTCCTCGGCCTCTTTCAGCGTGCGCTGCATGCCGGCGGGCAGCAGGTCCATCGTGCCGACGTGGTGCACCCGCCAGCGGCCGTCGGCGGCGAGGGTGCGGACGACGTCCTCGATGATGCCGAGCAGGGGGACCAGTTCCTCCTGCGGGCGGTCGAAGTTGTCGGTGGACAGCAGCCACAGGGTGACCACCTCGACGTCGGTCTCGGAGCACCAGCCGAGGAATTCCTCGATCTTGTCGGCACCGGCCCGGTGCCCGTGCACGGTGCTGGAGCCGGACGCCTTCGCCCAGCGGCGGTTGCCGTCCATGATGACGCCGATGTGCTTGGGCACCTGAGCGTGATCCAGGTGACCTTCCACCCGGCGTGCGTAGAGCCTGACGAGCAGACCGCGCAGCTTGTCGCGCAGGTTCACGTGACCCTCCGGGGGTTGGGCGCGGGGGCAGGGGGGTGCCGGAGCCGTAGGGGGTGCCGGAGCCGTTGAGCCTACCGCTGCCGGAGGCCCGGTCCGGTCCGGGGTTTGGCCATGGGGCGGTGTCGTACGCCGCCGGGGCCGCGCCCCTTTCCGGGGGACGCCGGGCCGGGGTTGGGCGGTTCCGGAACCCCGCCGTCCTCCGCCATAAAAAACGGGCCGGTCCGTGGGGGGGAGACGGACCGGCCCGAGGGGGGGTTTCCACCATAACCCTTCGTAAGTGATGGTGGGTGCATCGGCACCCCACAACTACTCTCCGGAATCGCCCGGCGACTCGGGGGCGACCGCGGCGGACGTGTTTCAGGGGTGTTTGCGGGGCCTTTCACAGTGGAATCCCAGGAAAATCCGGTCGAATGCGAAGGAATTCGCAAGGATCAGGCCGTCTTGAGGGAAACACGGGGATGTCGTGTCGCGTCCCCCCGACGGGCGACCCCGCCGATGAAGGGCGGACTTGACCGTTCCGCTACGGCGTCCCGGCCGGGACCGGCATCCCGGCGGCGGCCCCGAGCGGCTGCACGGCACCGCGCGGCCCCCTCCACCGCGCGGTGCCGACCGCGCGGCTTTGCCTGCGCGAATTACCTTGGTCCGAACTTACGTGACAGGTGGGGCTCATGTGAACCCGGCGGGGTAAGAACGCGGAAACCCGGTGCCGTCGCCGCCACGGCACACGCATGTCTCACCGTTCCGGTTTGCGTACGTCGAACAGATGCCGGGCGCTGTGCGCGACGAACGGCCCTTCCTCCCGGATCCGCTCGTGCAGGGCCCGGAGCCGTGGCTCATAGGCCTCGACCGTGAAGCCCGGGACCATCCAGACGACCTTGCGCAGGAAGTGGACGACGGCGGCGATGTCGTAGAACTCCATCCGCAGCCGCTCCGCCCGCAGACCGGCCACCTCCAGCCCCGCCGCCTCGGCGTCGGCCCGCTCCCGCCCGGGGTCGCGGGCGCGGCGCGCCTCCTGCGGTAGCGGTCCGAGGAAGTACTCGACCAGCTCGAAGACGCTGGCGGGCCCCACGTGCTGGGCGAAATACGTCCCGCCGGGCCGCAGCACCCGGGCGATCTCCGCCCAGTGCGGGCGCACCGGGTGCCGGCTGAGCACCAGGTCGAACGCCTCGTCGGCGAAGGGCAGCGGCGCGTCGTCCGGGGCGGCGACCACGACGGCGCCGCGGGGCCGCAGCAGGCGGGTGGCCTTCGCCACGTTCGGCGGCCAGCCCTCGGTCGCCGCCACCAGCAGCGGCCGGGCCGGCTCGGCCCGGCCGAGCGCGAAGTCCAGCACCTCCCCGCCACCGGTCTGGATGTCCAGCGCGGCCTCGGCCGCCGCCAGCCGCTCCCCCGCCGACCGGGCGTACCCCCACGACGGCCGTGCCTCGTGGGCCCGCCCCTCGAACCACGAGAAGTCCCACCCCTCGGTGGGCACGGCGGCGCCTTCGGCCACGAGATCCTCGAAGGAGCGGTCGGCAGTCATACGGCCATGGTCCCAGGGGGCCCGCGCGGGTGCCCGCGGATTTCCGTGCCGGGCGGCCTCGGCGGTCGGGCGGGCCCGCCGTCCGGGAATCCGGGCGGACGTGTCGCCGCGGTGCGCGCCGCCGGCCATCGGGCCCGCACCGCGGTGATCGTTCCCGGGCGGTCAGCGGATCAGGGGTGCGACCTGCTCCGCCGCGAAGCGGATGAAACCCTCCGGGTCGGGTTCGTCGGCCGTCGGCTGGAGGACGACCGTGTCCGCGCCTGCCTCGGCCAGGCGCCGTACCGCCTCGGCCACCGTGCCCGCGTCCCCGGCGACGCCCGGGCCGGGCACCGCCGCCAGGCCCTCGGCGGCGAGTTCGGCGCGCAGCCGGGACTCGGCGTCGGCACCCGTGGCGGTCAGGAGGTAGACGACGATCCGGTGCGGGCCGGTGCGGCCGGCCGCCCGCCGCCCCTCCTCGATCAGTTCTCGGGCCCGCCGTACGCCGTCCGCCGACGTGGCGGAGGTGAGGAGGGTGCCGTCGGCCTTCTCGCCGGAGAGCCGGAGCGTACGGGGCCCGGTGGCGCCCGCGAGGACGTCGACCGGGCGCTGCGGCGGCCAGTCGAGGGCCACGTCGTCCAGCCGGACGTACCGCCCGCTGACGCTCAGCCGCTCCCCGCGCAGCAGGGCGCGCAGGGCGTCGAGGTGTTCGCCGAGGAGGCCGAGCGGCGAGGCGGCCCGGGCGCCGACCTGGCCCATCCAGTCCTGCACTCCGTGCCCCACGGTCAAAACGGCCCGGCCGGGGAACATGCGCTCCAGCGAGGCCGCCTCCATCGCGGTGACGGCCACGTTCCGCAGCGGCACGGGCAGCAGCCCGATGCCGACCCGCACCCGTTCGGTCCAGGCGAGCGCGGCGGCGGCCGTGGACACGCCGCCCTCCAGGAAGCAGTCCTCCCACAGCCACAGTTCGTCGAGTCCCGACTCGTCCGCGACGCGGGCGACGGCCCTGAGTCGCTCGGGCGGGAGCTGGGGGCGGAACACGGCACCGAGTCCTGTCATAGCGCCCTTCCTAGTGGGGAGGACGGGAAAGGACAACACATTTACGGACGCGGCGGGTTGGCGCGCGGAAGGGGAGGGCGGGGCATGGGGCGCTGGCGGGACGGGCGGGGGCGGCTGACCGTGCGGACGGACACCGGGGAGGTGCCGGCCGCCTCCGTGCCGCTGGAGATCGCGGCCTCCTACCGGGCCCGCACCAAGGGCCTGCTGGGCAGGGACGCGGTGGACGGGGCGCTGCTGCTGTCACCGGCGAGCGGGGTGCACACGTTCGGGATGCGGATCCCGATCGACGTGGCCTACCTGGACCGCCGCCTCACCGTCATCGCCGTGCGCACGATGCCCCCGGGCCGCCTGGGCCTGCCGCGCCCGCGCGCCCGGCACGTGCTGGAGGCGGCGGCCGGGGCGATGGCGGGGTGGGGGGTACGGGCGGGCGTACGGGTCGAAGTGGAGACAGAGGCGGAGGCAGAGGCAGAGGCAGAGGTCGAGACGGAGGGGTGACCGGTGGCCGTCGGGCGGGTCACCGGTCGGTGCGGGGGAAGGACACCTCGACCCGGCGGTTCTTCTTGCGGCCGGCCTCGGTGGCGTTGTCGGCGATCGGGTACTGCTCGCCGTAACCGCGGACGTCGAAGGTGACGGACGGGGTGTTCAGGTGCTGGTCCAGCACGGCCTGTACGGCGTTGGCGCGTCGCTTGGACAGGGCGACGCCGTGGGTGGTGGTGCCGAGGCTGTCGGTGAAGCCGAAGACACGGACCCGGGTGGCGTGCTGCTTCCTGATCTCCTCGGCGATGCCGGCGATGCGGGTTCTGGCCTCCTCGCCGACACTGGCGCTGTCCTTGCCGAACA
This sequence comes from Streptomyces nogalater, assembly GCF_039532885.1. Lineage (NCBI taxonomy): Bacteria > Bacillati > Actinomycetota > Actinomycetes > Kitasatosporales > Streptomycetaceae > Streptomyces > Streptomyces nogalater. Next base: position 153,571 of record NZ_BAAASM010000015.1, read on the forward strand.
GCACCTCGGCCTGGAGGGCGAAGGTCACGTCGGCGTTGGTGTCCTCGCGCCGTTCCTCCCCGCTCTGCTCCTCCACGACCAGCTTGATGTCCAGCACCTTGGCCTCGGCGAGCGTGGCGCCCTCGGGGATCTTCAGGTCGGGGTCGGTGGGGTCGACGTCGACGGGGGCGGTGGCGGAGGGTTCGGTCAGGGGCGGTTCACCGGGGCCGGTGCCGTCGGCGGCGGCCGGGACGGCGGGCAGGTTCAGGGCGCACAGCAGCAGGGCGCCGGCGAGGGCGAGACGGGGTGTGGTGGTCATGTGCGCCTCACCCGGAGACCCGGATGCCGGCGGAGGTGAACGTCGGCAGCTGGAAGTCCACGTCGATCACGCCGGCCGGGGGCGCCGGGAACTGCATGAAGACGGCCAGGGTGGCACCGGACTTGAGGGTGGTGAAGCCGGTGGTCGTCAGCGGCCGGCCCTCGGTGTCCCGCAGCACGTAATACCGCTTCTTGCCCTTCGGGTCGACCAGCGTGGCACCGCCCAGCGATCTGCCGTTCTTGATGATCTCGGTTTCGTTGCCGCTCAGCGCGGAGGGGATGACCGCGGTGCGGGCCCCGTCGTTCTTCAGCGTGCCGTTGACCGTCACGAAGCCGCCCGAGTCGCGCTCGGCGGAGGTGATCTGCAGGAGCAGGCCGTCCGACCCGCGCAGCTCGGCCAGCGGCCGGCCGGGGTCCTCCTCCTGGGTGCTCGGGCCGGAGTCGCCGGCCGTGGAGGCGGACGCCGGTCCGCTCGGCTTGTCCTGTCCGCCGCCGCTTCCCCCGCAGCCGGTCACCCCGACGGCCAGGCCGGCCGCAACGGTCAAGGCGACCAGCCCTGTGCGGGCCTTCGCGGTGAACCGCATGCTCATCACTGTCGCTTCCTTCGTCATCGGTCGTTCGCCGGGGAGTCGGCCAGGTGGACGTCGAAGAGGTCCTCGGGCCCCGGCAGCTCCGTGGTGTCGTCCGGCTCGGGATGCCAGACCTTGTCCTCGCAGGTGAGCGGGGGCAGCGGAGCCTCCTCGGGCGGTTCGTCGCCCCCCTCGGACGGCTCGGTCCCCTCCTCGGGCGGCCCGGGCTCCTCCTCGCCCGGTCCGGGCAGCTCCTCGGGGGGCGTGCAGAGCGGTTCTATGACGGCCCTGGCGTGCGCCGTCGCGTGGACGTTCTCGGTGCCGGGTACGACGGAGTCGCCCACGGACTTGTTCGTCCGGGCGTCGACCACGTAGCTCAGCGGCGCGTCGAACGCGCAGCGCACCGACGCGTCGTTCCGCGCGGCGAGCTGGTCGGCGCGCCAGCAGGAGTCGCCGGCGCCCGCCCCGTCGAAGATGGCCCGCCAGCTCGCCGGGTCGTCCAGGTTCTCCAGCCACAGGTCGGCCAGCTGGTCGCGGGTCTCCTGCGCCGCCGCCAGGGCCGCCGCGTCCGCCGCCGTCTGGGCGCCGCCGCGGTTCACGGCCGCCTGGCCGACCGCGAGGTAGGCCAACGCGAGAAAGAGCAGGCCCGCCACCACCGTGAGGTAGATGGGGAAGGCCTGCCCCGTGTCGTGCCGTGCGGGAATCAGCCGCCGGTGACCTCGGCGATCTTGTTGGTGATCGCGTCGTAGATCGACTGGCCGATGCTCGTGCCGGTGATCGCCAGGACGATCGCGACGACCACCGCGATGATGCCGAGGTACTCCACCGCGGTCTGTCCCCTGTCGCCGCGCGCGGCCCGGGACTGCAGATACGCGACGGTGGTGCGCAACCATTCGCTCACGGTCTTCCCCTCCAGCTTGGCCTGCGGTCCGGGCACCGTACGGCCGGACGCCCCCGCCCCCGAAGGGCCCCAGGGCCCAACCGCGGACCCATGCGTTCCGCCGCGCCGCCATCTCACGCCACCCCCAGCCACTTCGCGGTCGCCTGGGACCTGGTGGTGCTGTGGAGCTTGGCGAAGATGCGGTTGATGTGGTTCTTGACCGTCTTCTCGGTGATGAAGCAGGCGGCGGCGATCTGCTGGTTGGTCATGCCGGACGCGATGAGGTCCATGATCTCCGCCTCCCTCTCGCTCAGCCGGAACCGCGAGCGGAACGACTGTCCCACAGGTGATTGCAATCGCGAAAGAGTCGAGGGCTCGGAAATTGCCGTGATTTCAGGGGAGTTGGGACTGACGTGTGCAGACGCATCGGACCGGAGTGCCGCCAGTAACGCCCTCGTCGCCCCGGGCGTCACCTGCGGACGGCCCTCCCGTACGTCCCGTACCGCCCGCACCAGCTGCTCCGCCGTGAACTCGCCGTGCACCAGGTATCCCCCCGCCCCCAGCCGCAGCGCCTCGCGTACGGTCCGCGTCTCGTGGCTGTAGGTGAGCATCATGACGGGGGCCAGCGGCACCAGGTGGGGCAGCGCCGAGATTCCGTCCACCCCGGGCATGCGGACGTCGAGCAGGATGACGTCCGGCCGGTGCCTCAGCGCCGCCTCGTACGCCTCGCGGCCGTCACGTGCCTGAGCCACCACCGTGGTGCCGGTGCCGTCCGTGAGCAGGGCCGCCAGTCCGGCCCGGACCACCGGGTTGTCGTCGGCGATCAGCAGCCGCAGCGGCGGGGTGGCCGGGGCCGGCGGCGGGAAGTCGGACCGTGGGGTACCGGGCAGGGGCCGCATGGCGCCTCCTCTCAGGGTGTGCCTGGTGTGTGGGCCGTGGGATGCGCGGGGGCGTGGGACGCGGACCCGCCGGACGGGTGGGCGGCTCCGGGTTCACGGGGTCCGGACAGGGGGATCTCCAGGCGGACCTCGGTGCCCCGGTCGTGGGTGCCCCGGCCGATCCGGATGCGGGCGCCCGCCTGCGCGGCCCGCTCGACCATGCCGAGCAGCCCGAAGTGACCGTGGTCGCGCAGCCGCTCCAGGGTGGTGCCGGGCGGCAGACCGGTGCCGTCGTCGTGGATCGCGAGACCCAGCAGGTGTCCGTCGACCGTCGCCCGTACGTCCACCCGGGCGGCGGACGCGTGACGGTGGGCGTTCTCCAGGGCCTCGGTGGCGATGGCCAGGACGTGCCGGGCCACGGGCGCGGGCAGGGACGGGAAGGGGGCGGGGTCGTCCGCCGGCCAGTGGCAGCTGACCTTCAGGCCCGTACGCCGGGTGAACTCCCGGGCCTGGCAGGCCAGGGTCTGCCAGAACGGGATCTCCTCCCCCGCCCGCGCGGGGTCCCGGCGCAGGTCGGCCAGCAGTTCCCGGGACTCCGCCGCCGCCCGGCGCGCCGAGCGGGAGACCAGGTCCGCCTGCTGCCGGATGCGGGCGGGGTCCGGGGCGTCGGCCGACGCGGTCGCCGCCAGTCCGTCGGCGGCGAGGGCCACGCCGTACAGGGTCTTGGCCACGGAGTCGTGCATCTCCCGGGCCAGCCGGGCGCGTTCGGCGCTCACCGCCTCCGCCGCCGCGAGGCGGGCCCGTGCCGTGGTCAGGGCCTGGGTCGCGGCGCCGAAGCGGAGCATCAGGTTGCGCAGGGTCGAGCCCATGGCGCCCGCGACGACGCACAGGCCGGGCAGCAGCAGGGCCTCGGCGACGGGCTCGGGCCGGCCGGCCTTCAGGGTGGTGTGGACCAGGAGCAGGATCAGGGCCTGCAGCGAGGCGAAGCAGGCCGCGCCGCGCCAGCTGTAGACCAGGCCCGCCAGCAGCGGGGTGCAGACGCTGACGTAGGCGAGGGTGGTGTCCGGGCCGGCCGAGACCAGGAGGAAGGAGCCGAAGAGGGTGTCGGCGGCCAGCAGGCTGGGGTGGCGCAGCAGCAGGGGGCCGAACCGCTCCCAGTCGCGGAAGAGGACGTAGGACACCATGACGGTGACGACCACGGCCGCGCCGGCCAGCCGGACGCCCAGGCCGGGGGCGGCGTTGAGGAGGGCGGCGGGCGCCGATACGACGATCATGGCCAGCCGGAACCCGAAGACCTGCCGGCACATCGCCTGAAGGGCACTGACCTGAAGCTTCTCGGAGGCCTCGCCCCCCGGAACGCTCTCACGCACCGCCCGCCCCGGCCGCGCGAGGAGACCGCGGGCACCGAGACGCCCCGGCAGCGCCCAGCGCCCTCCGGCACCGAGACGCCCCGGCCACAGCCGGCGCGATCCGCCGCCCGCGCCGCGCGCCCACGCCCAGGGACCTCCGGCACCCACCGGCCCGGACCGCGCCCCTTCGGCACCCGCCCGCACCCCGGGGCCGCCGGCACCAAGGCGCCCCGACCGCGCCCCGGCACCCTCGGAACCAGGACGCCCCGGCCGCATCCCCGGAGCCCCGGCACCCAGGCGCCGCGGTCGTGACCAGCCGTGTCCGGGGCCCGTGCCGCGTAACCGCTCCAGTAAGCGCGCCCCCTTCCCCGTCACGCCCGTCGTCGTCACGTTCGTCCTCACTTCCCGGTGAGCGAGCCGAAGTCGACACCGGAGCCGAGCAGCAGGCCCGCGCCCAGCAGGAGCATCGTCGCCGGGACCATGAACGTGGTGATCATCAGCGTGGCCTTGGGCACCGCGCGCGCGGCCTTGCGGCGGGCGTTCTGGGCGTCGGTGCGGCGCATGTCCTTGGCCAGGGAGACCAGGGTGTCCACGATGGGCGCGCCCAGCTCCTCCCCCTGCTGCAACGCCGTCACGAACATCGCCACCTGCTCGGAGTCGTTGCGCCGGCGCAGCTCCGCGAAGGCCTCGCGGCGGCTCATGCCGAGGTCCATCTGGCGCAGGGTGATGCGCAGTTCGTCGGCCCAGGGGCCCTCGTAGCGGGCCGCGACCCGGTCCAGGGCCTGGCGGAAGCCGAGTCCCGCGCCGACCACCACGGCCAGCACGTCCAGGAAGTCGGGCAGGGTGCGTTCGATGACGTGTCTGCGGACCCGGATCGCCGACCAGAGGCCGACCTCGGTCCACAGCGCCCCGAAGGCCAGCAGGAGCAGCGCCACGAACCACTGGCCGCGCAGCAGGAAGACCAGGAAGCCGACGCCGCCCAGCGCGCCGTAGACCGCGCGGCGGGCCGCGTAGCGGTCGATGGTCAGGCCGCCGGGGTTGCCGGCGAGGTCGATCCTGCGGCGGTAGCGGGCGACCAGCCGCGGGCCCATCAGGCGCAGTACCAGGGGCGCCCAGCGCATGCCGAGGCGGTCGACGACCGAGCCGACCGCGCCGGTGCGGGTGGCGCCGACCTCCAGGGCGACGGCGAGGTCGGCGGGGAGCCGGGCGTCCGCGCGGTACATGCGCAGGCCGGCGAAGACACCCCCGACGCCGGCGCCCGTCAGCAGGGCGAGCAGGAACTCCACGGGTCACCTCCCTCAGACGTCGATCCGGCTCAGCCGGCGGATCAGGACGAAGCCGACGGCGTACAGGACGAACGCAACGAGCACGCAGGCCTGGCCGGCGGGGGAGCCGGTCATGCGGTCGAGCGCGCCGTCCTTGACGCCGTTCATCAGGAACAACGCGCCGACCCCCAGGACGGGTACGGCGTACGAGGTCATGGTCACCTGGGAGAGCTGGGTGCGGATCTCGCGCCGGGTCTCCTTGCGCTCCTCCAGCGTCTCGGTCAGATTGCGCAGCGCCGAGACCACCTGCCCGCCCGCCCGGTTGGACAGCACCAGCGTGGTGACCAGGACGACGAGTTCCCGGGAGGGGAGCCGGTCGGCCAGCTCGCCGAGGGCGTCCTCCAGGGAGTGACCGACGGCCAACTGGTCGGATACCTTGGCCAGTTCCTCGCCGGCCGGGGCCTCCAGCTCCTCCGCGGCCATGCCGATCGCGGTGCGCAGGGCGAGGCCGGCGTGCGTGGCGTTGGCCAGGATGCGGGCCAGTTCCGGGAGTTGGCCGATGAAGCGTTCGATGCGCTTGTGGCGCTGCCAGTTGAGGAACTGCAAGGCCGCCCAGACGCCGAGGAGTCCGGCGAGCGGGCCGAAGAACGGCGCCAGGGTGGCCTGGCCGACGAGCCACAGCGCGGCGACGGCGGCGATCATGGCGGCGAAGAACTCGCCGGGGGTGACGCCCAGGCCGGTCGCCGCCAGGCGCCGCTCCAGCCAGCGGCCGAAGCGGGTGCGGCGCAGCCGCCGGTCCAGGGCGGCGAAGCGGCGGCCCCGGCCGGCCGCCGGCGGCGGGCCGGTGTGCGCGAGGCGGTCGACGAGGGCGGCGCGCCGGGCCCGGCCGGAGGCGTAGGCGTGCACGCCGGCCACGGCCAGGACGCAGGCCAGCAGGGTCGCGCCGGTGGCGAGCTGGGCGAGGGTGCTCGGTTCCATGGTGGGGGTGTCCTACCTGGCTTCTCGGGTGGCGAGCTGGTCGGCGGAGCGGGCCACGCCGAAGGCGCCCGGGATGGGCTGGCTCGCCATGTAGAGGCGGTCGGCGGTGCGGCGCGGGAGCGGGAGGTGGCGGAAGGTGCCGTGGACGCGGCCGTCCGGGGTCATGGGCCGTGCCTCGAAGCGGGCCGCGGTGGCCAGCCGGTACGGCTCCCCGCCGTGGCTGTCGAGCAGCGCGATCTCGGTGATGCGGCGGGCGCCGTCGGCGAACCGGGTGAGCTGGACGATGACGTCGACGGCGCTGTTGATCTGGTCGTGCAGGGCGACGAAGGGGACCTCGACGTCGGACATCGAGGCGAGGGTCTGGAGCCGGGTGAGGGCGTCCTCGGCGCTGTTGGCGTGCACGGTGGCCAGCGAGCCGTCGTGGCCGGTGGACATGGCCTGGAGCATGTCCAGGGACTCGCCGCCGCGGACCTCGCCGACCACGATCCGGTCGGGCCGCATGCGCAGCGAGTTGCGGACCAGGTCGCGGATGGTGACCTGGCCCTTGCCCTCCACGTTCGGCGGGCGGGACTCCAGGCGGACCACATGGCTCTGCTGGAGCTGGAGTTCGGCGGAGTCCTCGATGGTGATGATGCGCTCGTGCGGCGGGATCAGCCCGGACAGGGCGTTCAGCAGGGTCGTCTTGCCGGTGCCGGTGGCGCCCGAGACGATGATGTTGAACTTGGCCTGCACCAGGCCGGCCAGCAGGTACACCATGTGCTCGTCCAGCGAGCCGAAGCCGATCAGCTCCTGGAGGGTGAAGGAGCGCGGGAAGCGGCGGATGGTGAGCACGGGGCCGGACAGGGACAGCGGCGGGATGATGACGTTGACCCGCTCGCCGGAGGGCAGCCGGGCGTCCACCATCGGATGGGACTCGTCCACCCGGCGGTTGACCGTCGAGACGATCCGCTCGATGGTCTGCATCAGCTGGTCGGCGGAGACGAACCGCAGGGGCAGCTGTTCGACCCGGCCGCCGCGCTCCACGAAGATGGCGTCGGGCCCGTTGACCATGATCTCGGTGATGGACGCGTCCTCCAGCAGGGGTTCCAGGATGCCGAGGCCCAGTGCCTCGTCCACCACCCGGCGGATCAGCTGGGCCCGTTCGACGGTGGACAGCACCGGTCCCTCGCGGCTGATGATGTGGCCGAGCACCCGTTCCAGGCGCGCCCGGCGTTCGGCGGCGGCCAGCGCGCTCATCTCCGCGAGGTCGATCTCCTCCAGCAGTTTGGCCCGGTAGGAGGCGACCAGGTGTCCGTCCTCACCCCGGCTGCCGTGCTCCTCCGGAGCGCTGATGCGGGCCCGCAGGCTCATGGGTCCCTCGCCTCCTTTTGTCAGTAGTCGAGCGGCATGGTCGCGGACTTGGTGGCGTCGCCCAGGTCCCACACCAGGGTGGGGATGTGGACGGTGGCGGTGACGGTGACCGTGTCGGCTCCTTCGGCGGCCGAGCAGGACACCTCCAGCACGCCGCTCACCGCGTCGGCGCAGGCCCGGGCGTAGGACTGGTCCAGGGACGCGGCCCGCGCCCCGGCCCGGGCCGCCGTACCGGCCTGCTCGGCGGCGTAGGCGACGGCACCGAGCTGCAGCCCGGCCAGAGCGACGATCAGCAGGACGGGAACGAACCCGAGGTATTCGAGCGCGACCTGTCCCCGGTCGCGCGGCCGCCGGCCGGGCGTCCCGGCGCACGGTCCGGTGGGCGGCGGCTCGGCGCCCGGTGGGCGGTACGACGGCCCGGCACCCGGTCGGCGATCCGACGTCTCGGCGGGCGCCCGGCGATCCGGCATCTCGGCGCGCGGTCGGCGTTTCGGCATTTCAGCGTGTCACCTCCTCCACGGTTCCGGCGTGGCCGCGCACGGTGGCGGGGAAGGAGATCACGCCCGGGAAGAGGACCGGGACCTTGACGGAGACGTCGGCCGTGACGTAGCCGGAGGTGCTGCACCGCACCGACGCGTCCCCGCGCCACGCCCCCGACAGGTGCTTCAGCCCGGCCCGGGAGCACGCGGCCTGCCGGGCGCCGCCCCGGGGCGCCGCCGTGGCGGCCCGTACCGCCTCGTCGGCGGCGTTCCCGGCGAGCGTGAAGGTGTAGCCGACCAGCACGGCCTGCCACATCAGTACCAGCGTCAGCAGGATCAGCGGGGTCATCCCGAGCAACTCGACGCTGACCTGTCCCCGGTCCCCGTCCGGCCTCCTCATGGCGCCGCTCATTCCTTCCGCCGCCGGAAGCCCACCGTTGCCCGGCCGGTTCCCCGGTGGGCGGGCTGCTCCCCCGCCTTGGCCAGCCCCAGCTCCGCCGCGAGCGCCCACAGCGCCTGCTTCACCGTGCTCCTGCCGTCGAGTTCGTGCAGCCGTCCGGCGTCCACGACGCCTTGCAGTTCCCTGAAGGCCGCGGGTACGGCGGTCCGGGCCAGCGCGGTGCCGGTGATGCGCTGCACCAGCGCGGGCTGGATCTCCGTCGTGCGCGTGTGCCGGTTGACGACGACCGTGGTCTCCTCGGCCTTGCGGATCTGGAGCCGGTCCCACATCCGTACGGTGCGTTTGGCGGCGCGTACGGCGATCACGTCCGGGGTGGTGACCAGCAGCGCGGTGTCGGCCGTCTCGACGGCCGCCGCGCCGGCCCCGCTCAGCTGGGCGCCGCAGTCCACGACGACGGCCTCGTAGCGCGAGCGCAGGGCGCCGACCATCTGACGGGTGGCCCGTTCGGTGACCTCCTCGCCGCGTTCCCCCTCGGCGGGCGCGAGGAGCAGGGCGAGCCCGGTGTCGTGGCGGAAGACGGCGTCGGCCAGGACGCGCGGCGAGATGTCGGTGATGGCGGCGAGGTCGGCCACCGACCGGCGGAACTGGACGTCCAGGTAGGAGGCGATGTCGCCGCTTTGCAGGTCCAGGTCGACCAGCGCGGTGGCGCGGCCGGAGGCCTGGGCGGCGAGGGCCAGCTGGACGGCGGTCAGCGTGGCGCCGACGCCTCCCTTGGCGCCGCTGACCGTGACGACGGTGCCCCCGGCCCCGGCGGGCGCCTCGGCCCCGTGCCCGAGATGGCGTCGTACCCCCGCCGACCACTGGGCGACGGCCTGCACCCGGCCGGCCAGTTCCTCGTACGACAGCGGGAGCCCGACCAGGCCGCGGGCGCCCGAGTCCATGGCGGCGGCGAACAGGCCGGGGCTCGCGTCGCTGGTGACGAGGACGACGCCGGCGGCCGGGAAGCGCAGCGCGACCTCGCGGATCAGTTCCAGCGCCGGTACGGGACCGATGCGTTCGTGGACGACGACGATCTCGGGCAGCTCCTCGACCGACTCGGCGGCCAGCCGGGCGAGGGTGTCCACCAGCTGGGTGGAGTCGGTGACCGGGGGCTGCGGTTCGGCGTCGGGGAGCTGGCTGAGCAGGGTGGTGAGGGAGCGGACGGCGTCCGGGTCCGCGCCGGCCGGGAGGATCCTGGTGGGCATGGCCGCCTCTCACTTGTCCGTCGCGAGTTCGTAGGTGCGGTCCTGGTCGGGGACGCTGGTCTCGCTGCCGGGGGCCACGAGCGCGAGCCGGACGCGCTGGGCGAAGGACTCGGCGTAGGTGACGCGCTGGGCGTCGAGGGTGGACAGCGCGAAGGTGATGGGGACGGCGTCGGTCGGCCGGCGGCGGCTGTCGTCGCCGTCGGGGTCGAGGGCGGTGATCCGGCCGACGTCGAGGACCCGGGCGTTGGTGACGATGATCTTCGACTGGTCGGGGTCGCCCTCCTTGCGTCCCTCGAAGGTGGCGTAGACGTTGACGAGCGAGCCGGGGGTGATCTTCCCGGCCACACCGGTCGCCGCGTCGACCATGATGGCGACCTCCTGCTGGCCGGGCTGGAGGGCGGGCCGGTCCACGATCATGTCGGTCTGGAGCAGGGAACCCGCGCGCAGGGTGGTCACGGCGATCTTGCCGCGGATCTGCGCCAGGTCGGTGACGGCGTTGCCGGACAGCCACCGCCTGGGCATCTCGATCTTCTCGAACTGGTCGGTGTCCAGGGCGGTGTACGGCTTCACCTCGGACCTGACCCGGTAGGCGGTGGTCTCGGGCCCGACCTTCGTGTTCACGTCGTGGACGAAGGAGAGCACGCCGGCGAACGCGCCCAGAGCGCACAGGGCCGACAGGATCAGGAGTATCACGCCGCGGCGCTGACGGGAGTTCATGAACCGTGCAACCTCATTGGGGGAATCGGTCGAGCGGGACGGGTCAGGTTCGCGCAGGTCAGGCGGGCGTTCGCGGTTCCAGGGCGCGGGGTGTGACAGGGGCTGGGGAGGTGGCGCGGCAGAAGACGCAGCGGTCGCCGATGACGTCGAGGCCGCACCAGTGACAGCGGGTCTGCCGTACGGAGGTGACCAGGTGGTACAGGACGGACAGGTCGGCGAGATAGCCGCAGAACTCGACCAGGCGGCCGGTCCCCCACCACACCGGGGACTCGGCGGGCAACGGGGCCTCGCGCAGCCCGTGCACGCCCCACCGGGTGCCGAGGCCGGCCACCCAGTCACTGTGCGACTGCCCCTTGGCGACCAGCATCCAGGTGCCGAACTCGGGTCCCCTGAGGGTGGCTTCGGGGCCGATCCTGACCACCTGGGGTTCGGGGTGGGCGAGGACGGCGAACTGGCTGCCGGGCACCCATGACCTGGCGTGCGCCTTCAGCCCGACCGGGACCCGGTCCAGCCGGGCGACCGAGCCGAGGACGGCGCCGGCGTGGATGTAGTGGGTGAGCAGCCGTCCGGCGGAGGCGAGCACGCCCGGGCTCAGGTCGCAGGAGGCGAGCTGGCGCAACTGCCGGGCCAGGACGGCGACGCCGAGCGGGGGCAGGGCCGGCCGGAACAGGGCGACGCGGTCGCTCTCCAGCAGCGCGCGCAGGGTGTGCAGCCGCCGGACGACCGGCTCCGGGGTGGCCTCGGAACAGACGACGACCACGTATCCGTGCTGCTCGATGAGCCGGTGGAGTCCGGCGAGGCCCTGCTCCAGCGGCCCGCGGTCGAGTCCGGCCGGCACGACGGCGGGCATGGTCCGCTCGTCCTGCGCCGGCAGCGCCATGTCGGCACTGGTCACGGCAATGGCTGTTGGCACGCGCAGCTCTCCGCTCTTCACATCCGTCGGCCCGCCGGTGTCACTCCGGCGCGCCGGGACGACTTCATTGCGTGACTACCCGAGCACTGTATCCACGGCCGTATGACCCGGAGAACAGCGTGGGTGAAGCCGGTGGGGAACTCTCCCGCGACAAGCCCCGCCAAACCCGGACAGGTTGATCCGCCGACCCGAAACGATTCCGGTCTGGACCTCTTGACACCCCGGATTGGTCTGGACCAACTTGTAGGGCAGCGGTGGCCACCGTCCTCTCTCCCCCCCTTTCTCTCCCCTCCCTCTCCCCGCCCAACTCCCCACCGGAGGCTCCAGTGGACCGCGCACCAGGCATACCCAGACCCACCGGACGGCGGCTCGCGGCATGGTCCGCCGCCACCGCCCTGGCCCTTTCGGTCGCGGGCCTCGCCGTGGCCTCCCCCGCCTCGGCGGCGGACGTGAACAACGTGCGGAACGCCGGCTTCGAGTCGGGCCTCGCCGACTGGACGTGTACCGCCGGCAGCGGCACGACGGTCACCTCCCCCGTGCACGGCGGCACCAGCGCCCTGAAGGCGACCCCGGCCGGCCAGGACATCGCCAAGTGCTCCCAGACGGTCGCGGTCAAGCCCAACTCGACGTACACGCTCGGTGCGTGGGTCCAGGGCGGCTACACCTACCTGGGCGTGACGGGCACGGGCACCACGGACGTCTCCACCTGGACCCCCGACTCGGCGTCCTGGAAGCAGCTCCAGACGACGTTCACCACCGGCTCCTCCACCACCTCGGTCACGGTCTACACCCACGGCTGGTACGGCCAGGCGGCCTACTACGCCGACGACCTCTCCGTCCACGGCCCCGACGGCGGCGGGGGCGGCAACCCGAACCCGACGATCCCGGCGGCCCCGTCCGGCCTCGCCGTGTCCTCCGCGACGTCCTCCTCGGTCTCCCTGTCCTGGTCGGCGGTGTCCGGCGCGACGGGCTACAACGTCTACCGCGACGGCACGAAGGTCACGGCGGTCACGGGCACGTCGGCGACGGTGACCGGCCTGGCGGCCTCGACGGCGTACTCCTTCCAGGTAACGGCCACCAACGCGGCGGGCGAGTCGGCGAAGTCGGCGACGGTGACCGGCACGACGACCGCCGGCTCGGGTGGCGGGGGCGGGGGCGGCTCCCTGCCCAAGCACGCGGTGACCGGCTACTGGCAGAACTTCAACAACGGCGCGACGGTCCAGAAGCTGTCGGACGTCCCCTCCGCCTACGACATCATCGCGGTCTCCTTCGCGGACGCCACGTCCACACCCGGAGCGGTGACCTTCAACCTGGACTCGGCCGGCCTCGGCGGCTACACGGTCGACCAGTTCAAGGCGGACATCAAGGCCAAGCAGGCGGCCGGCAAGAAGGTCATCATCTCGGTCGGCGGCGAGAAGGGCTCGGTGTCGGTCAACGACGCGAACTCGGCGGCCAACTTCGCGAACTCCGTGTACGGCCTGATGCAGACGTACGGTTTCGACGGCGTCGACATCGACCTGGAGAACGGCCTGAACGCGACGTACATGACGCAGGCCCTGCGGTCGCTGTCGGCGAAGGCCGGCCCGTCGCTGATCATCACGATGGCCCCGCAGACGATCGACATGCAGTCGACGTCGAACTCGTACTTCCGGACCGCCCTGAACGTCAAGGACATCCTGACGGTCGTCAACATGCAGTACTACAACAGCGGTTCCATGCTGGGCTGTGACGGCAAGGTCTACAGCCAGGGCACGGTCGACTTCCTCACCGCACTGGCCTGCATCCAGCTGGAAGGCGGCCTGTCCCCGTCCCAGGTCGGCCTCGGCCTGCCCGCCTCCACCCGCGCGGCGGGCGGCGGCTACGTCTCCCCGACGGTCGTCAACAACGCCCTGGACTGCCTGACGAAGGCCGTCAACTGCGGCACCTTCAAGCCGTCCAAGACCTACCCCGACCTGCGCGGCGCGATGACCTGGTCCACCAACTGGGACGCGGCCTCGGGCAACGCCTGGTCCAACAGCGTGGGAGCCCACGTCCACGCCCTCCCGTAACCGCCCCGTCCCCTCCCCCCC
>NZ_BAAASM010000015.1:166976-227683 GCF_039532885.1 Streptomyces nogalater
CCACGGTCCGGGCGCCGTCGCGTACGCCCCCGGGAGGGTGGCCGGACTCCATCCCTCGTCCGGCTATCGCGTTGGACGTGCCAGGAGACGGATGTGATGATCCGGGACATGTCCGAACACGGGGGAGAAGCCGTCTCGGCGGAGCAAGCTCGCAGGTCACGGCTGTACGACTACATGGACGTGCCCGGGCCCGGCCGGCAAGGGGATGCCGTGGGGGCCGCACGCGGCAAGCGTGAGTTCGAGGCGTTGCTGGGTGAGTTCCGGCGTTCGGCCGTGCTCGTTCCGCTCGATCCGGAGACCGAAAGCCCGCTGGCCGCCGATCTGGGCGGGGTGCGCTGGTTCTACGCGTTCTCGGACGAGGGGGCGTTGGCGCGTTTCGCGGTGACGCGGGGCGAGGGGGCGCGCGAGTGGGCGTATCAGCGGTGGCTGGGGGCGCGGTTGCTGGATGCGGCGGTGCCGGCGGCGGGGGTGCCGTGCGGGGTGGCGTTGGACTGTGCGGACGGTGATGCGGGGATGGTGTTTCCTCCGGTGCGGAGGGTCGTGCCGGACGGGGTGGCGGTGGACGTCGACGGCCGGACGGGGGGCGTGCGGTGACCGGTGGGGGCAAGGACCTGGCGACGCGGGGCCTGGATCTGATCGCGAAGGGTCTGACCGGGGCGCTGGGGGAGTTGAGGGAGCTCGGTATGGCCGGTGAGGCGGGGGCCGGTCGTGGTTTCGGTGATATCGCGTTGTCGGGTCTGGAAGTGGGTCACGAGGGGCTGACCGGCGAGTTCACGTCGTTCTGCGAGCGGTGGGAGTGGGGGGTGCGGGCGCTGGTCGCCGAGGGGAACGCCTTCGCGGAGAAGGCGGGGCTGGCGGCGGGCACGTACTACGAGACGGACCAGTATGTGAAGGGTGCCTTCAAGGTCGCCGTGAACGCGTCCATCGGTAATCCGTACGCCTCCGAGGAGGAGGTGCAGAAGATGGGCTGGGGGGAGATCGCCGCGTCGGGCGGGGGTACGGACTACAGCCAGGAGTCGTTCCGCGAGGCGTGGGCGAACAGCGAGCAGGGCTGGAAGGACGCCGGCCGTGACGCGCTGACCGCGCGCTCCTCGGTTCTGCCGGGCGTGGGACCGGAGGACATGATGGGCGCCTTCGGTGTCTCGCGGGAGCGCTACGACGAGATGCTGGACGAGACCTTCGGCCCGTCCCCCGAGGCCCGCGCCGAGGCGGCCGAGCGGGAGAAGGGTGAGGGCTGATGGGGATCGGGGATGTCACCGACAAGCTCCTCGGCGGCGGGGAGCATCTGGTCGACCGGGGCAAGAAGCTCGTCGGCAAGAGTGTCGACTACACGACGGACAAGATCGGTGACGGTCTGGACTACGTCGGCGCGCACAAGTGGGCCGACGTGGTGGAGGACTGGGGGGACGGAGTCGCCTCCGATCTGGGGGCGACCCCGGGTGAGCAGCGGCTCGGTGAGAGCGAGGAGGCGAACGAGCTCGTCCACGGAAATCCGGCGAAGATCCGGGAGAGCGCGAAGCACCTGCGGGACTTCCACAGCGCGTTCGACAAGGTCGGCCAGGGGCTGAAGAAGGTCGACTCCTCCGGGTGGAGGGGCGAGGGCGGGGACGCGTTCCGGGAGAAGTTCGGCGTGCACCCAGCCAAGTGGGCGCAGGCCGCCCAGGCGTGTGAGACGGCGGCGCAGGCGCTGGAGTCGTACGCCGACACGGTCACCTGGGCCCAGGGACAGGCCAAGGAAGCCGTAAGGCTGTACAAGCAGGGCGTGAAGGCGTCCAAGGAGGCGTTCGAGGCCCACAAGGAGAAGGTCGCCGCCTACAACGCGAAGGCGGAGGCGGGCGAGGATCCCGGCCCCAGGCCCGCCGAGTTCCAGGACCCCGGCAAGGCCGACGTCCAGGCCGCGCAGCACAAGCTCGCCCAGGCCCGCAAGCAGCGCAACACCGCCGCCACCGAAGCCCAGGGCAAGGTCAGGTCGGCCCTCGCCCATGCTCCCGCCGAGCCCCCGCCGCTGGAGCGCATCAAGAACAACCTGTCCGACGGTGCCCTGTCCGCCGGCATCGAACTCACCCACTTCGCCGGGGGCGTCGTCAAGGGCACGGCCGGTCTGGGCACCTTCGTCCGCGGCCTGAACCCCATCGACCCCTACAACCTCAACCACCCGGCCGCGTACATGCAGAACGTCAGCATGACGCTCTCCGGCCTCGTCTCCACCGCCGCCCACCCCGAACGAGCCGCGAGGACCATGTGGGAGGAGTTCCGCAAGGACCCCTCCGAGTCCGGCGGCCGGTTCGTACCCGAACTCTTCGGGACCAAGGGCGCAGGGCTCGGACGCAGTGGTCTGCGGCTCGGACTGAAGAAGGGCGCGGAGGAGGCCGCGGAGCAAGGGGTGCGCAAGGGTGGGCGGAACGCGGTCCAGCAGGGCGCGGAGGACGTCTCCCGGCGCCCGGCCGACAAGGTCTGCAAGAAGGACCCCGTCGATGTCGCCACCGGCAGGATGGTGCTGTCACAGACCGACGTCTCACTCCCCGGCACCCTGCCCCTCGTCGTCAAGCGCCAGTTCGAGTCGTCGTACCGGCTCGGGGGCTGGTTCGGTCCGACCTGGTCCTCCGCGCTCGACCAGCGCCTGGAGATCGACGCGGAAGGGGTCGTCTTCGTCGGCGAGGACGGGGTGACCCTCGCCTACCCCCATCCCGCCCCGGGCGTGCCGACCCTGCCCAGCCACGGCCCGCGCTGGCCGCTGGACCGGGTGGACGACGGCTACACCCTCACCGACCCCGAGTCGGGCCGGGTGCGGCACTTCGCCGACCGCTCCGAGGACCTGGCGGTACTGGAGCAGATCGACGACCGCAACGGCAACTGGATCACCTTCGAGTACGACGCCGAGGACACCCCGCTGGCGATCGCCTCCTCGGCCGGTCACCGGCTGCTGCTGTCGACCGCGGACGGCAGAATCACCGCGCTGCACCTGACGGGCGGGGCAGCCGACGGCACCGACCAGGAGCTCCTCCGCTACGGCTACACCGACGGTCACCTCACCGAGGTCGTCAACTCCTCCGGCCACCCCACCGTCTTCGGCTACGACGACCAGGGCCGCCTCACCTCCTGGACAGACACCAACGACAGCCACTTCACCTACGTCTACGACGACCAGGACCGCTGCACCCACCAGTCCGGCGCCGCAGGCCACCTGGCCTCCACCTTCACCTACTCGCCGGTGGACCCCGACACCGGCGAACACACCACGACCATCACCGACTCACACGGTCACACCACCCACTACCTGATCAACCACCGCTGCCAGGTGATCGCCGAGACGGACGCACTCGGCGCGACCACCCACTACACCCGCGACCGCTACAACCGCCTGCTGTCCACGACGGACCCGCTGGGCCACACCACGGCGTTCGAGTACGACGAGACGGGCAACCTCACCCGGGTGCTCCGCCCGGACGGCCGCGAAACGAGAGCCGAGTACAACGCCCTCGGCCTGCCGGTGAAGGTGGTGAACGCGGACGGCACGGTGATCCGCCAGACCTACGACACCCGGGGCAACCGCACCTCCGTGACGGATCCGGCGGGCCAGACGACCCGCTTCACCTACACGGAAGCCGGCCACCTGACCTCGGTCACGGACCCCTTGGGCCACACGACGACGGTCGTCTGCGACCGCGCAGGCCTCCCGGTACGGCTGACGGACCCACTGGGCGCCACCACCCGCTACGAACGCAACGCCCTCGGCCTGCCGACGACCATCACGGACCCACTCGGTGGTGTCTCCCGTCTGGAGTGGTCGCCCGAAGGCCGGCTGACCCGCCGCACGGCCCCCGACGGCACCACGGAAACCTGGACGTACGACGGCGAGGGCAACTGCACCACCCACACCGATCCCCTCGGCGGCGTCACCCGCTTCGAGTACACCCACTTCGACCTGCTGACGGCCCGCACCGGCCCCGACGGCGTCCGCTACGAATTCACCCACGACACCGAACTGCGCCTGACCAAGGTCACCAACCCGCAGGGCCTGAGCTGGACGTACGAGTACGACCCAGCAGGCCACCTGGCCCGGGAAACGGACTTCGACAACCGCACCCTGGCCTACGAATACGACGCGGCAGGCCGTTTGGTCGCACGGAGGAACGCCCGCGGCGAGGAGACGACGTTCGCCCGTAACGCGCTCGGCCAGGTACTCCGCAAGACCACGCCGAACGGAACCACGACCTACGCCTACGACCTCACCGACCAACTCGCCCAGGCAATCGGCCCCGACGGCACCACCCTGACCCTCCTGCGCGACCGCCACGGCCGCCTGCGCTCGGACACCGTGAACGACCGCGCGGTGACGTACACGTACGACGCCCTGGGCCGCCGCACAGGCCGCACGACACCGACAGGAGCGGTCACCACCTGGTCCTACGACGAGGCGGGCCGCCGCACAAGCATGGTTTTGTCTGGGCGGTCGATCGACTTCACCTATGACGAGGCCGGGCATGAACTGAGGCGCCTGATCGGCGGCACGATCACCCTGGAACATGCCTTCGACCCGCTGGGCCGCCTGACGACCCAGTCGGTGACCGGCGCACAGGGCCAGAGGGTCCAGCACCGGTCGTACACGTACCGGGCCGACGGCAACGTGACCGCCGTCCAGGACCACCTGTCGGGCCTGCGCCGCTTCGACCTGGACGCCACCGGCCGCGTGACGGCGGTCCACGCGGCAGGCTGGACGGAGCGTTATGCCTACGACGAGGCAGGCAACCAAACCGAGGCGTCTTGGCCGGCGACCCACCCGGGAGCGGAGTCGGCCGGCCCCCGCACCTACACCGGCACCCGCATCACCCGGGCCGGCAACGTCCGCTACGAACACGACGCCCTCGGCCGCATCACCCTGCGCCAGAAGACCCGCCTGTCCCGCAAACCCGACACCTGGCACTACGAATGGGACGCGGAGGACCGCCTGACCTCGGTGGTGACACCGGACGGCACCCGCTGGCGCTACACCTACGACCCCCTGGGCCGCCGCACGGCCAAACTCCGCCTGGCCGCAGACGGCGAAACGGTCGTGGAACGGGTGGACTTCACCTGGGACGGCACGACACTCTGCGAACAAACGACAAGGTCTGAGGCTTTCCCCCACCCGATCACTCTGACCTGGGACCACCAGGGCCTACACCCTCTCGCCCAAACGGAACGCATCACCGCAGCGGAAGCCCCCCAGCAGGAAATCGACTCCCGCTTCTTCGCCATCGTCACCGACTTGGTAGGCACCCCAACCGAACTGCTGGACGAACAGGGCCAAATCGCCTGGCACACCCGAAGCACCCTGTGGGGCACAACGGCGTGGTCAACAAACAGCACGACCTACACCCCCCTACGCTTCCCAGGCCAGTACTACGACCCCGAAACAGGCCTCCACTACAACTACTTCCGCCACTACGACCCCGAAACGGCCCGATACTTAGCATCCGACCCCCTCGGCCTCACCCCCGCACCCAACTCCGCGACATATGTCGACAATCCCCACACCTGGGCCGACCCCCTGGGGCTCTCTCCCTGTCCTCCAGAACAGAAGGTTGTCCAGACCCGCGAGGTCGTCGCCCCAAAGCCCCTTAAACCGCACCAGGTGTTGGATGAGTGGGAGAATTTCCTGGGCGAGGGGCCTTATACGAACATACATCCGCGCACTGGATTACCGGATCCGGATCGCCTCGTCTCCGCCGACGGCCGGCGCAGCATTCGACTTGGTTCGCACGAGATGAACAGCAAACCCACCAAGTTCCACTTCCACATGGAAACCTGGACTTTCGAATCACCCACCAACACATGGATCGTGGACAACACCATGGTTCGAGTACCACTAGGACTGAAGTAGTGCGCATTGAGATTATGGACCTATTGCCAGGCAGGGAGACCGGGAAAGGTCCCGTGGTCGCCTTCAGGGGCACGTCAGGGCAGGCGTGGGGCCAGTGGTGCGGATCCGAAACTCCGCAGGTGGGTGCTCTTGCGGATGTCGAGTTCGATGTCCCAGAAGAGATCACCCAGTGGACTACCGCAGACGGGCCGACCATGATGACATCGGATTTTCCGACTTCACCAGTACGGATCAGAGGTATTGTGGCCTCTGTAGCCGAGGACTCCGTGGTGGCTCTCCGAGTCGATACCGACATTGTACTTGTGGAATTCACGGGCTCAATGAACTCCGCTCAGCCCCACCAGGCCGAAGAGCCGAGACTCGGCGACTGCATCGAATTCACGACTCCTCGGATTGATCTCCACCCCTACTCGGTCTGACGCGAAACAGCGCCACAGGAAACGGCGGCTGGCCGGTATGACGATGACTTGCTCTCGGCGGTGCTGACCCGACCGGAATCGGTTTGGAGGAACGCACCACAACTGGCGCGCCATCTCGATGGGACGGTGCACATGCTCACTGACCTGTCACCGCACATTCAGGAGGTGGATGACTTTCGCACCAATTTGTCGGACGTGCTGGGAGACCCCGACTCGCGCGTCGTCGGAGCAGAGAAGGAAGCGAGTACTGGATCTTGAGGAGGAGTTCCGGTCACCTCGGTGACATGTGCGGCTCGCTCGACCCGGGCATCCGGCTGGCCGGGGTTCACAGGCGCCCCGCCTCCCTGCCGAAAGACAGTTCGCAGGCGGAGGCTCACCAGTACCCTGGGCTCGCCACAGCTGGGAAGAGGAGCGGAAGGGTTTCATGTCGTTCGGGCCGCCCCCTGCGGGGTTTCCTCCTGTGTCAGCCCCCGCCTGGACTCCCCCGTCCGAGATCGAGCAGGTCCTGTACGAAGCCAAGGGGCGGGGGGACTGGGCCGCGTACTTCGGGGCGCTTGCTCAGGCGCGGTTGTTCTTCGAGATAGAGAAGGCCGGGGCGGATGCCACGCCCAGGGCGACGTACGCCGTGTTCGGGTATGACCCGCGTGTCGCCGGCGGGCGGATCTGGGCCGTGTACACCGAGGGCATGCTGCCCGCCCCGGAGCCCCACCGGGTCTTCGACTGGAACCGTCTGGAGTGGTTCGCCAAGGTCTGGCAGCCGACCGACCCGCCGATGATCGTCGTCAATCCCGGAAGCCCCTGCGAGGCCTTCCTGCCCTCCGCTCCGCCTCATTCCGCGGCTTGGGCGCAGTACGGGGAACAAGCCCCGCCGCGGGACCAGTCGATGCGGCTCCGCACCCTCCGTGTCGGCGCCCCCCTGCACGGCCCGGTAGCCCACGGACTCGCCTGCGGTGCCCTCCTGTGCGTCAACAACGGTTCCTTCTGGAACGGCATGGCCTGGCACGGCACCGGCTATCCGGACGAGCGGAAACGGCTGAACGAATGGTGGGGCATCACCACCCGCGAGCAGTGGCAGTACTACCTCCGCGACCTCCTCGCCTGCGAACAGCACAGTTCCGTCTGGGACTTCGCCCTCGGCCTGCGCCGCACCATCGCCCGCGACTTCGGCGGACACGTCGACGTCGGCTACTGGCGCCAGGCCGCCGCCAACGTCATCCGCGCGAGGTCCGAGGGCTCGGTCGTGGTCGGTGAGGACGGGGTCACCAAGACCGAACCCCGGCCCGCGTCCGAGGTCGAGGCCCACATCGAAGGCGTACAACGGCTCATCGGACGCATCACCCGCTACGAGGCCCGGATGCGCGCCGACGGTGTGCTCGACGGCAACCAGTACGTCTCCTCCGTCGACGCCTGGGATCTCGGCCGCGCCTCGAAGATGGCCCGGTGGGGGCTGGGCGCCCGCCTCGGCACGCTCAAGGAGGCCGAGGCCGCCGTCCTCCAGGCCGGCCGGGCCGCCGCCCTGTCCTACAAGTCCTGGCAGGACTTCTCCGCCGGTTACATCCTCGGCCGCTGCCTCCACTTCGACGACGAGGAGTTCGGCGACTGGTACCAGAACATGGTCGAGGCCCATCGCATCCTGATGTCCGAGCCCGGCAGTCCCTGGCTCACCCTTCCGTTCCGCTGACGGTCACCCGCTCAGCAGGGGGGCAGCTCGCACCACACGTACTTCCCCCGGTCCCCGAACCTCGCCGACGGCTGCCACCCCCAGTACTCCGCGCACGCCACGACCAGCCCCAGGCCACGCCCCTCCTCCGCCTCCACCGACCGTCCCAACGGCACCGGCGGCTCGGGGGGCTCCGGGTCCGTGTCCCACGCCCCGATCCACACCAGCCCCTCCGCCGACCCCCGCACCCGCATCGCCGCGGGGCCCTTGGTGTGCCGCACCGCGTTCGACACCAACTCCGTCGCCAGCAGCTCCGCCGTGTCCGCGAGCGCCGTCAACTCGTGCATCGCCAGGATCACCCGCAGGGTGCGGCGGCATACGGTCACGGCTCTGAGGTCGTTGGGGATGTAGAGCGTGTAGTCCCAGGTCTCGTTTTCGGGCATGCCTCATCAACTCCAGGAGGAGGGAAGATCGCGTCCGGTGGCTTTGCCGCAGGCGTCCCGACAGGGCGGAGCGGTGCACTTCCGGGGCGTGTTCGTCGCATCACAGACAGTAGGGCCACAATTTGGGACGTTGCAAGTGGCTGCCGTAATCTGCCCCCGAACGAGGCACCGCTTCAGGGAGGAAGGCATGCCGCGCAGACAGCAGCCCACCGCACGGCAGGAGCGTCTCGGCGCCGAACTGCGGAAGCTGCGTGAGGCGGCGGGGCTGAAAGGCCGTGAGGCTGCCGCGTTGCTCGGGACGGACTCGGCGCAGATGAGTCAGATCGAGGCCGGGACCGCCGGAGTGAGCGCGGAGCGGGTACGGCGGCTGGCGGCGCAGTACTCGTGTGCGGACGCGGAGCTGATCGAGGCCCTGGTCGCGATGGCCACGGACAGGACGCACGGCTGGTGGGAGGAGTACCGGGGCCTGCTACCGACACCGTTCATGGACCTGCCCGAACTGGAGCACCACGCCAGCTACCGCTGGGACGTGGAGTTCCTGCACATCCCGGGTCTTCTGCAGACGCCGGAATACGCCCGCGCTCTCTTCGCCTACGTCAACCCGGAGTTCCCGGAGAGCGAAGTGGAACGCTGGGTGGAGCACCGCATGAAGCGAAGGGTCATCATCGAGCGTGCGGATCCGGTTCCCTACGAGGCGCTGATCCACGAAGCGGCGCTGCGTATCAGAGTGGGTGACCTCAGCGATGCGAAGGCGCAGCTCACCCGCGTGCTTGAACTCTCCGAGGCCGATCACGTCACCGTGCGCGTCATCCCGTTCGACCTGGACGGCTTCGGCGGAGCCGGCAGCGCCATGGTGTACGCGGGCGGCCCGGTGCCCAAGTTGGACACCGTCGTCCGTGACGGTCCAGGCGGCCCTGTCTTCATCGATGCCGAAGCTCAGCTCAGCCGCTATCGCAGGCTTTTTCGTAGGGTGGAGGCGGTGTCACTCGAACCCGCCCGGTCGCGTGACTTCATCCACAGGCTGGCGAAGGAGCTGTGAGCATGCTGACCCCTGGCACCTGGCAGAAGTCGTCGTTCTCCGGAGGCGGCCAGGGAGATGCCTGCGTCGAAGTCGCCCACACCCACCCCCACATATCCATCCGCGACTCCAAAGCCCCCACCCGAGCCACCCTCACCTTCCCCGCCACCGCCTTCGTCCCCTTCATCGAGGCGCTGAAAGCCTGCCGCCCCGCGGAGTGAAGAGTCCCGGCCGGTTTCCGTCGGCCACCCGGCCATGTACTTGACCTGTGCATGACCGGCCCCCACCATGAGCGCCAACCCGCACAGTGAGACCACAGCGGACCCACAGGGCCCCACGAACGGCCCCGGCGGGTTCGCATTCGTACGTCGCACGGGAACACCCACTCCAACCCCCACGAGGAGCGTTCATGCGACTTCGCAGACGGACCGCCGCGCTCGGTGCGCTGCTGGCCCTCGCGCTCGCCGCGCCGGTCTCGGCCGGGCTCGACCAGGCCGGCGCCGACAGCGTGCGCAGGGTCCCAGCGGCCGACGACGGCATTCGGCAGTACGAGATTCATCAGCGCACCAACCCCGTGACCCGTACGGCCATCCAGTCCGCCGGTGTCACCGTGGACGAGGCCGACGAGGAGAGCGTCGTCGTCTCCGGACGGGTGGAGCAGGTCGAGAAGCTGCGCCGGATGGGGTACGACGTCCAGCCCCTGGGGGCCGCTCCGCAGCGCGGGCAGGCCCGGCTCTACGACTTCCCCAGCACCGACGCGAAGTACCACAACTACGCCGAGGCCAACGCCGAGATCGACCAGCGGCTCGCCGCCTACCCGGGCATCATGAACAAGCGGGTGATCGGGAAGTCGTACCAGGGCCGGGACATCGTCGCCATCAAGGTCAGCGACAACGTCGGCACCGACGAGAACGAGCCCGAGGTGCTGTTCACCGCGCACCAGCACGCCCGGGAGCACCTGACCGTGGAGATGGCCCTCTATCTGCTGCGCGAACTCGGCGCGGGATACGGGACCGACTCCCGGATCACCGGCCTCGTCAACAGCCGTGAGATCTGGATCGTGCCCGATCTGAACCCGGACGGCGGCGAGTACGACATCGCCAGCGGGTCGTACCGGTCGTGGCGGAAGAACCGGCAGCCCAACTCCGGCTCCACGAACGTGGGGACGGACCTGAACCGGAACTGGAACTACAAGTGGGGGTGCTGCGGCGGGTCGTCCGGGTCCACGTCCTCCGAGACCTACCGCGGGTCCGCCGCCGAGTCCGCGCCCGAGGTGAAGGTCGTCGCCGACTTCGTGCGTGGCCGGGTCGTCGGCGGCAAGCAGCAGATCACCGCCGGCATCGACTTCCACACCTACAGCGAACTGGTGCTGTGGCCGTTCGGGTACACCTACGCGGACACCGCCACCGGGATGACCGCCGACGACGCCGCCGCGTTCCAGGCCGTCGGGCGCAAGATGGCCGCCAGCAACGGATACACCGCCGAGCAGTCCAGCGATCTGTACATCACGGACGGGACGATCGACGACTATCTGTGGGGTACGCAGAAGATCTTCAGCTACACCTTCGAGATGTACCCGGCCTCGTCCTCCGGGGGCGGGTTCTACCCGCCCGACGAAGTCATCGAGCGGGAGACCTCCCGGAACAAGGACGCCGTGTTGCAGCTGCTGGAGAACGCCGACTGCATGTACCGGTCGATCGGCAAGGCCGCCCAGTACTGCTCCTAGCGGTTACGTCTCCTCGAAGTAGGCGTCGAGCACCGCGTCCAGCTGCTCGTCCCACTCCTTGAAGCGCGCCCTGGCCGTCGCCTCGATCTCGATCGGGAACCAGCGGCGGTCGGGGGTGTGCACGGTGACGGTGTACCGCTTGCCGAAGCGGGGCGTCTCCGTCTCCACCGCCGCGATCTCGTCCCAGCGGAATTCGCAGGCCTCCTCGTCCAGGCTCAGGCGTACGCCCCTGCGGTCGGCCACGATCCGCGCCCGGCGGTCCGCCGCCTCGAAGACCGGACCGTCGTCGTCCCCGGACTCCGGTGCGTCCGCGAGGACCTCCTCGGGCGGTTCCGCGATCGCTTCCCCGGCGGTTTCCCCGGAGGCTTCCTCGGTGACCTCCGGCCCCGACGACTGCGACGACCCCGACGGCTCCTTGGACACCGGGCCCGCCTGATGCGGCGTCGGGCCCGTGATTCCCGGGACGAAGGCCGGGTCGAAACCGGCGCCCAACACCGGCTCGGCCTTCAACGGCTCGGCCTTCGACGGCTCCGCGGCCCCGGTCGGCTTGCTGCTCGATCCTATGCGCTGCTCCACGGCCGCAGTATGGACGACTTCCCTGTGCCGTAACCAGTCAGCTCACGAACACGTCCTGGATCCGGTCAGCTCACGAACACCCCGGCCACCGCCGCCACCGCGAACCCCGCCAGCGACAGCACCGACTCCAGCACCGTCCAGCTGCGCAGGGTGTCCCGTTCGCTGATGCCGAAGTACTTGGCCACCATCCAGAAGCCGCCGTCGTTGACGTGCGAGGCGAAGATGGAGCCCGCCGAGATGGCCATGATGACGAGCGCGGCGAACGCCTGCGAGTGCCCGCCCTCCGCCAGCAGCGGGGCCACGATGCCCGCCGTCGTCACGATCGCCACCGTCGCCGAGCCCTGGGCCACCCGCAGCACGAGCGCGATCAGGTACGACAGGACGATCACCGGCAGGCCGACGCCGTGGAAGGTGTCCGACAGGGCCTGGGCGACGCCGCCGGCCTTCAGTACGGCGCCGAAGACCCCGCCCGCGCCCACGACCAGCAGGATGTTGCCGACCGGCTTCAGGGAGGCGGTCGACACCGTCTCCAGCGACTTGCGCGACCAGCCGCGGCGGATGCCCAGGAGGTAGTAGGCGAGGAACAGGGCGAGGGTGAGGGCGACGAAGGGGTTGCCGAAGAACTCCAGGACCGAACGGGCCGGGGAGGGGTCCAGGGCGATCGAGGAGAACGTGGCCGCCAGGATCAGCAGCAGCGGTGTGCCGATGATGGCCAGGACCGTGGCCAGGGGCACCGGGGTCTGTCGCGGTGTCACGCCCTGCGCGCGCTGCTCGGCCGCCACCGCCCGCTTCGCCTCCTCGGCCGCCTCCACCATGTCCTGCGGTACGGCGACGAAGATCCGCTTTCCGGCCCAGGCGGCGTACGCCCAGGCGGCCAGTACGGCGGGCAGTCCGCAGACGATGCCCATGAGCACGACCCAGCCGAGCTGGACGTGCAGCAGTCCGGCGGCGGCGACCGGGCCGGGGTGCGGCGGCAGGAAGGCGTGGGTCATGGACAGGCCGGCGAGCAGCGGGAGGCAGTAGAGCAGCACCGACTTGCCGGATCGTTTCGCCGCCGCGTAGACGATCGGGGCCAGGACGAAGATGCCCACGTCGAAGAAGACGGGGATGCCGAACAGCAGGCCGGTCAGGCCCATGGCGAGAGGGGCGCGCTTCTCGCCGAAGAGGGCCAGCAGCCGGGCGGCCAGCACTTCGGCTCCGCCGCTGACTTCGAGGATCGCGCCGAGCATCGTGCCGAGGCCGATGATGACGGCGACGTGGCCGAGGATGCCGCCCATGCCGGACTCGATGGTGGAGACGGCGTCGGAGCGCTGGACGGTGCCGAAGAGTTCGGTGACCGAGAGGCCGGCCAGCAGGCCGACGGCTATGGAGACGGCCAGGAGGGCCACGAAGGGCTGGAGCCGGACCTTGATGATCAGGAAGAGCAGGAGGGCCATGCCCAGGGCGGCGACCGTGAGCAGTCCGGGCGTGCCGTCGACGAGGAGGAGCAGGCCTCCGGTGTGGGGTGGCGCGGTGGGGGCGGGCGCGGCGAGCGGAAGGGACATACGGGGGTCCTCTTCGTAAATGCATGGTGCTTTCGGGCAGGGAGGAGCGCGGCACGGCACCCCGGGGGGAGTGCCGTGCCGTGCGGACGTACGTAGGGAAAGGTGGAGTCGGCAGGCGTCAGCCCAGGACGGCGAGCGCGTCGATCTCGATGAGGAGGCCGGCCGGCAGACCGACGTAGACCGTCGTGCGGGCGGCGGGCGGCTGGGTCAGGCCCTGCTCCTCGAAGTAGGCGTTGTAGACGTCGTTCATCTCGGCGAAGTGGTCCACGTCCGTGAGGTAGACGCGGATCATCATCACGTCGTCCCAGGTCGCGCCGCCTTCCTCCAGGACCGCCTTGACGTTGACGAGGGTCTGGAGGGTCTGCTCGCGCAGGGTGGGGCCGGCCGGCGTCGGGGGCTTGCCCTCCTCGGCGGGCAGGAAGCCGACCTGGCCGGCGACCTGGAGGATGTTGCCCTTCTTCACACCGTGCGAGAACTTCGCGGGCGGGGTGGCGTGGGTCTTCGGGGTGAGTGCGGTCTTCTCGGTCATGCGAGGGTGCCCTTCACTGGCGTTCTTCCGGAGTACTCGCCGCTGATGGCGTCCGCCGTACGGCGGACCAGCGGGAGCAGGCTGAGGAGTTCCTCGGCGGTGACGACCACGTTCGGCGCGGAGACCGACATGGCGGCGACCACCCGGCCGTCGGCCCCGCGTACGGGGGCGGCGACACAGTTGATGGACTCCTCGTGGCCACCGAGGTCGGTGGCCCAGCCCTGTTCGCGCACCGTGGCCAGTTCCTTCAGGAAGGCCTCGGCGTGGGGGGTCGAACGGGCCGTGTAGAGGGGGTAGTCGAGCTGCTCGGCGAGCGCGCGGCGCTCGGGTTCGGGCAGATCGGCGAGGAGCAGCTTGGCTACGGCGGCGACGGTGATGGCCACCGGCTTGCCGATCCGGGAGTACATGCGGACCGGGTAGCGGCTCTCCACCTTGTCGATGTACAGCACCTCCTGCTCCTCGTACACGGCGAGGTGGACGGTGTGGCCGCACTGTTCGTTGAGCCGTACGAGGTGGGGGTGGGCGATCTCGCGGATGTCGAGGTTCTCCATCGCCTCCTGGGCGAGGGCGAAGAGCCGGGCGCCGAGGCGGTAGCGCTGGTCGGACTGGCGGTAGACCAGGCCGTGTTCGTGCAGGGTGCGCAGCAGGCGGAGGGCGGTGGACTTGTGCACGCCGAGGCGGTCGGCGACCTGCCCGAGGTCGGCGGGGCCCTCGGCGAGCAGCGGCAGGATGCTCAGGGCGCGGTCGACGGTCTGACTCATGGGATGTTCGCCTCCTCCTCGGCCTGCTCGGCTCGCGTCCAGCCGGGGCCGAGTCGAAGTCTCCCCCATGCCGCGTCGTCCAGGGCGGCGAGGTGGTCGGCGTGGTCGCGGGCGGGGGGTGCGGCCAGGTCGCCGGGGGTGGTGAGGGCGGCGGCGGCGAAGAGGTGGCCGTACCTCAGGCGGGCCTTGACGGGGAGTCCGCGCAGGGTGGCGGAGAGGAAGCCGGCGGCGAAGGCGTCTCCGGCGCCGGTGGCGGCCACGACGGTGGCGTGCAGGGCGGGTTCGAAGGTCCCGTCGGGGTGCTCGGGGGTGAAGGCCGTGGCGCCGCGCGCTCCCTCCTTCACCACCAGTACGTGCGGCTCGGGCAGCAGCCGGCGGACGGCGGCCGGCCCGCCGGTGGTCCCCCAGGTGTGGGCCGCCTCGTCCTCCCCCACGAACACCAGATCCGCGCGCCGGGCCAGCTCCAGCAGGACGCCGGTGCCCTCGCCGTCCCGCCACAGCCCCGGCCGGTGGTTGACGTCGAAGGACACCAGCGGGCGCCCCGGGCCGGGGGCCGTCATTTCGTGCAGCAGGTCCCGGCACTGCGCCGACAGCGCGGCCGTGATGCCGGTCAGGTGCAGCACCCGGGCCGCGCGGGCCGCCGCCAGGTCCACGTTCCCCGCGGACATCGCGGAGGCGGCCGATCCGGCCCGGTAGTACGCCACCTCGTGCGCGCCCGTCCCCCGGTCCCCGGCGGTGCGGAAGTACACGCCGGTGGGCCGGCCGGGGTCCCGGCGGACGGCGGTGACGTCGACGCCGTACCCGGCGATCCGTTCCACCAGGTGGTCGCCGAAGCCGTCCGCGCCGACCCGGCTGACCCAGCGGGCGGTGTGCCCGAACGCGGCCAGGGCGCAGGCCACGTTGGACTCGGCGCCGCCGATGGCCCGGTCGAAGGAGGGCACGTCGGCGAGGCGGCCGGGGCGGCTGGGCAGGAAGGTGACCATGGACTCGCCGAGCGCCGCCACGTCCACGTCCGTGACGGGCCGTGAGGGCGCGACGACCGAGGCGTAAGCAGCGTCGTTGATGATGACTCCCGTCGATCGCCAGGGCGAGGATCCGTTGACCCGGTGTTCGGCGAGATGCTAGACACCAGTAAGCACAAGACGCAATGGTCGTTGCAGAAGATGCAACGCCTGAGAGGGGCTTCATGGGCACCGAAGCGCTCACCCGCCTCGCCGAGGAACATGTCGACCACCGCTTCAAGGGCCTGCCGCCGGACGCCTACGGCCTGACCGTCGCCGAGCTGGCCGCCCAGCGCCGCAACCTCTTCCGGGACGGCGACGGCTTCACCACCCCGGTCCTCGCGCTGTCCGCCGAGCGCCTGGAGCACAACCTCGCGCTGATGGAGACGTACACCACCCGGCACGGCCTGGCCTTCGCCCCGCACGGCAAGACCTCCATGGCCCCGCAGCTCTTCCACCGCCAGATCGAACACGGCGCCTGGGGGATCACCCTCGCACTGCCCCACCAGGTGCGCGTCGCCCGGGCGTTCGGCGTCCGGCGGGTCTTCCTCGCCAACGAGCTGGTCGACGCCCCCGCCCTGCGCTGGATCGCCGCCGAACTGGCCGCCGACCCGGAGTTCCGGCTCGTCGCCTACGTCGACTCGGTGCGCGGCGTGGAGCTGATGGACGCGGCCCTGCGCGGCGCGGCCCGCCCGGTGGACGTGGTGATCGAGCTGGGCGCGGGCGAGGGGGCGCGCACCGGGGTGCGTACGGAGGCCGAGGCCGAGCAGGTCGCCGCCGCCGTGGCCGCCGTACCCACCCTGCGCCTGGTCGGCGTGGCGGGGTACGAGGGCGAGGTGCCGAAGGCCGACCCCGATCGGGTGCGGTCGTATCTGCGCAGGCTGGTGGCGCTGGCCGCCGGGCTGGACCGGAGCGGGCGGTTCGGGGAGACCGACGAGATCGTGGTGAGCGCGGGCGGCAGCGCCTGGTTCGACGCGGTCGCCGACGTCTTCGCCGGGATTCCGGACCTGTCGAGGCCCGTGCTGAAGCTGCTGCGCTCCGGCGCGTACGTCTCGCACGACGACGGGCACTACCGCAGGCTCACCCCGTTCGGCCGGGTGCCCGAGGAGGGCGCGCTGGAGCCCGCCTTCCGGCTGTGGGCGCAGGTCGTCTCCCGGCCCACCGCCGAACGGGCCTTCGCCAACGCGGGCAAGCGGGACGCGGCCTACGACCTGGATCTGCCGGCCGCCCAGGTGGTACGCCGGGACGGCGTGGAGCGCCCGGCCGCCGGCATCACCGTCACCGGCCTGTCCGACCAGCACACCTGGCTGCGCACGGACCCGGAGGCGGATGTCGAGGTGGGCGACTGGATCGGCTTCGGCCTGTCCCACCCGTGCACGTCGTTCGACAAGTGGCAGCTGATCCCGGTGGCCGAGGCGGACGGCACGGTCGTCGACTACATCCGTACGTTCTTCTAGGAGGCCCGTGTGGAGGACCTGGTCATCCGGGACGCCGACGTCGTCGACGGCAGCGGGGCGGACGCGTACCGCGCCGATGTCGTGATCGGTGCCGGCCGCATCGTCTCGATCGTCAAGGAGGCCGCCGCCGCGGGCTGCCAGCGCCCGCGCGCCAGGCGGGAGATCGACGCGGAGGGCCTGGTCCTCTCCCCCGGCTTCATCGACATGCACGCCCACTCCGACCTGGCCCTGCTGCGCGACCCCGACCACAGCGCGAAGGCCGCGCAGGGGGTCACGCTGGAGGTCCTCGGCCAGGACGGGCTGTCGTACGCCCCGGTGGACGACCGCACGCTGGAGGAGGTGCGGCGGGCGATCACCGGGTGGAACGGGTACGGCGACGACATCGACTTCGACTGGCGGTCGGTGGGCGAGTACCTCGACCGGCTGGACGGGGGCATCGCCGTGAACGCGGCCTATCTGATCCCCCAGGGCACCCTCCGGGCGCTCGTGGTCGGCTGGGAGGACCGCGCGGCCACCCCCGAAGAGCTGGACCGGATGCGGCGGCTGGTCGGGGAGGGGCTGGAGCAGGGCGCGGTGGGCCTGTCGTCGGGGCTGACGTACACCCCGGGCATGTACGCGCGCGACGCCGAACTGACCGAACTGTGCCGGGTGGTGGGCTCCTACGGCGGCTACTACTGCCCGCACCACCGCTCCTACGGCGCCGGCGCGCTGGAGGCGTACGCCGAGATGGTCGCCCTCGCCCGGGAGGCGGACTGTCCGCTGCACCTCGCGCACGCGACGATGAACTTCGGGGTGAACAAGGGCCGGGCGCCTCAGCTGCTGGCGCTGCTGGATGGGGCCCTTCAGGCGGGCGCGGACATCACCCTGGACACCTACCCCTACACCCCCGGCAGCACCACCCTCGCCGCGCTGCTGCCGAGCTGGGCGAGCGAGGGCGGCCCCAAGGAGATCCTGGCCCGGCTCGCCGACCCGGCGACGGCCGGGCGGATCCGGCACGACCTGGAGGTCACCGGCTCGGACGGCTGCCACGGCGTGCCGGTGGAGTGGGAGACGATCGAGATCTCCGGGGTGAGCGATCCGGCCCTCGGCGACTTCGTGGGCCGTACCGTCCGGGAGTCGGCCCACCTGCGCGGCGAGGCCCCCTGGGACACGGCCCGCCGCCTGCTGCTGCGGGACCGGCTCGGTACGACGATCCTCCAGCACGTCGGCCACGAGGAGAACGTCCGCGCGATCATGCGGCACCGCGCGCACACCGGCGGCTCCGACGGCATCCTGCGCGGCAGCAAGCCGCATCCGCGGGCGTACGGCACGTTCCCGCGCTATCTCGGCCACTATGTGCGGGAGCTGGGCGTGCTGACGCTGGAGGAGTGCGTCGCCCACCTCACCTCCCGGCCGGCGGCGCGGCTGCGGCTGCCGGACCGCGGGCTGGTGCGCGAGGGGTACCGGGCGGACCTGGTGCTGTTCGACCCGGAGACGGTCGCGCCCGGCGCCACCTTCGCCGAGCCGCGCAGGCTGCCGACGGGAATCCCGTACGTGCTGGTGGACGGCCGGTTCGTCATCGAGGACGGCCGGCGGACGGATACCCTCGCGGGCCGGTCCGTCCGCCGTACGCCGCTGTGAACCGCGTTTACGGCTTGGGCAGGGTGCAGCCGGCCGCGCTCAGGTTGAGCCTGTTGCCGGTGGTGAAGCAGGCGGGGATGTTGTAGGTCTGCTGGGCGTAGTTGATGCCCTGGCGGACGGTGACGTTGCCGCTCGCGTCGACCTCGCACGGGTTGTTCACCGTGCACCGCGCGCCGTCCTCGTTGCCGGTGTTGTTGACGGCGACCACCTTGCCGGTGGTGGCGTCTACCACCGGGGAACCGGAGGTGCCGCCGATGGTGTTGCAGGCGGAGGTGTAGCGGACCGAGTCCTTGAAGGTCCAGTCGCCCTCCTTCAGCCGGTACACGAACCCGTCGATGTTGCAGCTGTAGATGCGCTTCCAGTAGCCGGAGACCACCTTGATGGCGGTGCCGGCCACGGGGTGGGTGTCCTGCACGGTGAGCGGGCTGATGCCGTACGAGCTCTTGATCGCCGCGTACGTGGTGGTGGTGCGGTAGATCGTGACGTCCGTGTCGGTCATGGTCGAGTAGACGATCTGGTTGGCACGGAGGGTGGCGATCTTGGTGCCGGCGGAGTTCAGCAGGCCGAAGGTACGGCTGGAGGACTGGCCGGTGATGACCTGGCCGGCGCTCGGCATGCCGGTCTCCAGGCAGTGGCCGTTGGTCAGCACGAGGGCCGGGTCGGTGTCGGCGGAGCCCGGGAAGCGGATGACGGAGCCGGAGCAGTTGCTGAGCGAGACGGTGCCGGCGAAGTCGACGGCGACCGCGGCGGCCTTGGCGGGGTGCGGGGCGGAGGTGGCCGGGGCGGAGGTGCCCGGGGCGGCCAGCGCCGGGGTGGCGCCGAGGCCGACGGCCGCCACGGCACAGAGCGCGGCAAGGAGAGGCTTGTTCACGTGGGGGTCCCCTCGTACGACGGGGGCGACCGGAGGTCTTCCGGTCGCCCACACGGTTGTCATGCGCATTGTCGACAGCGCGGCGGGGCGGGGACAAGAAGCGGCGACAGGTCATAGGGGTTTCCCTCGGACCGCGCACCGGAGGTTTGCCGCGGGCGCGCGGGGCGTTCACCTTGGGGCGGGCGACGGAGGAATGCGTCGGCCGCGTGACGGAGGATCACGTCGGCCGCGCGACGAGGGGTTACGTGGGCAACGGCCTTGGCAAAGGCAGCGGTTGGGCGTGGCGGGGGCGCGGGGCGGACTCCGTGCGCCGGATCGGCGGGGTCGCGCCGGACGCCGTACCCCGCGCAGAGGCCCGGAGCCGCCCCTGGCTCACTCCGTCCAGCGAGGCCACCTCGGGCCGCCGTGGCCGTGGCGGGGGCCGCCCGGACGGTAGGCCGGCGTGGCGGTGGGCGAGGCCGTGGCCGTGGGGGCGGCGGGCCGGGTGGCAGGGGGCGCGGTGGTGGCCGGCCGGCTGCCGGCCGGGCCGCTCGCGGTGGTGCCCGGGTGTGGGGCGGTGGCGGAGCGGGCGGTCGTGACCGTCGGCGCGGTCACGGCGGTAGGGGGCGCGGTGGCCGGGGCCGGCGTGGGCGGCACGGTGGTGGCCGTGGCGTCACCGGCGCCGTCGTCGCCCGCGCCCGCACCCTTGTCCCCGCCCTTGCCCCCGCCGTCCGTGCCGTCGCCGTCCGTCGCGGGGCCGTCGGCGATCCGGCCGCCGCCGGCGGGGCGGGACGGGTCCGAGGAGCCGGGGCCGGACAGCGTGGCGATCGCCGCGACGGTGCCGGCCACCGCCGCGAGGGCGCCGGCGACGACCACCGTGCGGCGGCGGCCGCCCGCGCCGGGCCCGGCCGGCCCCGGCCGCCGAAGGCGCCGACATCACCGACCGCACCGGCGTCGTCGACGGAGCCGACGGAGCCGACGGCGCGGCCTCGGCCGGCCGGTCGGGCTCCCCGGCAGCCGGCGGCAGCTCGCGCGTCGCGTCGTAGTCGTTCCGCCAGCCGTGCGCGGCGGCCGGGTCGGCGTACTCCTCGTAGGCGGGGGCCGGAGCCGGCAGCGGGTGGTACACGCTCGGCCGGACACCGGGCGCGCCGCCCGCCCCGTGCGGGACGTGCGCCTCCGCTCCGTACTCCCGTTCCATGGACATGGCAGCGAATTCTAGGGACGCAAGGCCCCTGCAAGACATTCGGCGGTGTTTTCCGGGCAACCCCGTGTCCCGGGTGGTGGAAAACACCGCCCACGGGGCGGGAGCGGGCCGTAAGCTCACGGATATGCAGGTGATCCAGTCGACCAAGCTCGCCAACGTCTGTTACGAGATCCGGGGCCCGGTTCTCGAAGAGGCCATGCGGCTGGAGGCGGCGGGCCACCGCATCCTCAAGCTCAACACCGGCAACCCGGCCGCCTTCGGCTTCGAGTGCCCCCCGGAGATCCTGGAGGACATCCTCCGCAACGTCTCCACGGCGCACGGTTACGGCGACGCCAAGGGGCTGCTCGCCGCCCGCCGCGCGGTCGTGATGCACAACCAGACCATCGGTATCGAGACGGACGTCGAGCACGTCTTCATCGGCAACGGCGTCTCCGAGCTGATCGTGATGGCGATGCAGGCGCTGCTGGACGACGGCGACGAGGTCCTGGTGCCGGCCCCGGACTATCCGCTGTGGACGGCGGCCGTCTCCCTGTCCGGGGGGACGGCGGTGCACTACCGCTGCGACGAGCAGTCCGACTGGATGCCCGACCTGGCCGACATCGAACGCAAGGTCACCGACCGCACCAAGGCGATCGTCGTCATCAACCCGAACAACCCCACGGGCGCGGTGTACGACGAGGAGGTGCTCAAGGGGCTGACGGACATCGCCCGCCGGCACAACCTGCTGGTCTGCTCGGACGAGATCTACGACAAGATCCTCTACGACGGCACCACGCACACCCCGACCGCGAAGGTCGCCCCCGATCTGCTCACCCTCACCTTCAACGGCATGTCGAAGGCGTACCGGGTGGCCGGTTACCGCGTCGGCTGGATGGCGGTCTCCGGCCCGCGCGCCCACGCCGACTCCTATATCGAGGGCCTGACGATCCTGGCGAACATGCGGCTGTGCGCCAACATGCCGGGGCAGCACGGGGTGGTCGCCGCGCTCGGCGGACGCCAGTCGATCAACGACCTGGTGCTGCCGGGCGGGCGGTTGAAGGAGCAGATGGACGTCGCCTACGACCTGCTCACCCGGATCCCGGGCGTGAGCTGCGTACGGCCCAAGGGCGCGCTGTACCTCTTCCCCCGGCTGGACCCGAAGGTCTTCAAGGTCAAGGACGACCGGCAGCTGGTCCTGGACCTGCTGCGGCAGGAGAAGATCATGGTCGTCCACGGCACCGGCTTCAACTGGCCGGAGCCCGATCACTTCCGGGTGGTGACCCTGCCGGCGGTCGGCGATCTCCGGGACGCCATCACCCGCATCGGCACCTTCCTGGACGGATACGGCCAGCCGTAGCCGCCGGGCCGTACTCCGTGACTCGACTCAACTTTAGACGAAATCCAATGTAGGATGGTTTCCTGTCAGAGCACAGGAGGCCATCCCCATGTACGAACCGATCCGCACCAAGTCGGTCCACAGCACGATGGCCGGCAGCGACTTCCCCCACCGGTCGCGCGAGGAGGAGCTGGACATCCAGCTCGCCGGGCACCTCGCCGCGCTGCTCGCGGTCACCGACGAGCTGCGCGCCCTGACCCCGTCCGCCGACCTGGACACCGCCGCCGAACGCCTCGCCGCCCAGGTGGCCCGGCTGCGCGGCGGCCGTGCGCCGCTGCGCGCGGCACCGGCCGCGGCGGGTGACCCGGCCGCGCTGCACCGGCGGGCGCACACGCTCGCCGGACGCGCCCTCGTGGTCGCCGCCTCCCGCGCAGACACCGCGGCGGCCATCCTCGCGGCCGAGCGGATGGACGCCCACGCCGGCGCCGAGACCGACCCGAAGACGCTCAGCCCGGCCCACTGACCCCGCCGAGGGGTCCCCCTGACGGCCCCGGTCCGCGCGCACCCGCAGCGACGCGCGGACCGGGCGCCACCCACCTCACCGGCCCCGGCCGGTGCCTTCCCTTCCCGCCTCGCGATCCGGCCCGCTCCGGGTGAACGCGGTCGGCCCCAGCCGGGCCGGGGCGAGTCCGCCCGGACGCGAGGACACCGGAAGCCACGACAGCCGAAAACCCGGGGCCCCGCACGCCGTTGTGCGGGGCCCCGGGTGGGTGGTCACCGCGGCCGGTCGTGACGATCGCTGGTCAGGGCACATCCGGACCGGCCGCGGAGTCTTGCGGGCGCGGGCCTCAGCCCAGGCGCTCCAGCAGCGCGTGGTACTGGTCCCACAGCTCCTTCGGGGTGTGGTCGCCGAAGGTGTTCAGGTGTTCGGGGACCAGGGCGGCCTCCTCGCGCCAGACGTCCTTGTCCACGGTGAGCAGGAAGTCCAGGTCGGCCTCGGGCAGTTCGAGCCCGTCGGTGTCCAGCGCGCCCTTGGCCGGCAGGATGCCGATCGGGGTCTCGACGCCCTCGGCCCTGCCCTCCAGCCGCTCCACGATCCACTTCAGGACGCGGGAGTTCTCGCCGAAGCCCGGCCAGACGAACCTGCCCTCGTCGTCCTTGCGGAACCAGTTGACGTAGTAGATCTTCGGCAGCCTGGACTGGTCCTTGTCCTTGGCCACGTCGATCCAGTGGGCCATGTAGTCGCCCATGTTGTAGCCGCAGAACGGGAGCATCGCGAACGGGTCGCGGCGCAGCTCGCCGACCTTGCCCTCGGCCGCCGCGGTCTTCTCGGAGGCCACGTTGGCGCCGAGGAAGACGCCGTGGTTCCAGTCGAAGGACTCCGTCACCAGCGGCACGGCCGTGGCCCGGCGGCCGCCGAACAGGATCGCCGAAATCGGCACGCCCTTGGGGTCCTCCCACTCGGGCGCGATGGTCGGGCACTGCGCGGCCGGCACGGTGAAGCGGGCGTTGGGGTGCGCCGCCGGGGTCGCGGACGCCGGCGTCCAGTCGTTGCCCTTCCAGTCGGTCAGGTGGGCCGGGGGCTCCTCGGTCATGCCCTCCCACCACACGTCGCCGTCGTCGGTGAGCGCGACGTTGGTGAAGACCGCGTTGCCCCACAGGGTCTTCATCGCGTTGGCGTTGGTGTGCTCGCCGGTGCCGGGCGCGACGCCGAAGAAGCCCGCCTCGGGGTTGATCGCGTACAGACGGCCGTCCTCGCCGAACCGCATCCAGGCGATGTCGTCGCCGACGGTCTCCACCGTCCAGCCGGAGATCGTGGGCTCCAGCATGGCGAGGTTGGTCTTGCCGCAGGCGGAGGGGAAGGCGGCGGCGACGTACTTGGCCTCGCCCTGCGGCGGGGTGAGCTTCAGGATCAGCATGTGCTCGGCCAGCCAGCCCTCGTCACGCGCCATGACCGAGGCGATACGCAGCGCGTAGCACTTCTTGCCGAGCAGGGCGTTGCCGCCGTAGCCCGAGCCGTAGGACCAGATCTCCCGGGTCTCGGGGAAGTGCGAGATGTACTTGGTCTGGTTGCAGGGCCAGGGGACGTCCTCCTGGCCCGGCTCCAGCGGGGCGCCCAGCGTGTGCACCGCCTTGACGAAGAAGCCCTCCTCGCCCAGTTCGTCCAGGACGGCCTGGCCCATGCGCGTCATCGTGCGCATGGAGACGGCCACGTACGCGGAGTCGGTGATCTCCACGCCCAGCGCGGACAGCGGGGAGCCGAGCGGGCCCATGCAGAACGGGACGACGTACATCGTGCGGCCCCGCATCGAGCCCCGGAACAGGCCCTGCTCACCGGTGAAGATCTCCCGCATCTCGGCGGGGGCCTTCCAGTGGTTGGTCGGGCCCGCGTCCTCCTCCTTCTCGGAGCAGATGAAGGTGCGGTCCTCGACGCGCGCGACGTCGGTCGGGTCCGAGGCCGCGTAGTAGGAGTGCGGGCGCTTGACCGGGTCAAGCTTCTTGAACGTTCCCTTGGCGACCAGTTCCTCGCACAGCCGCTCGTACTCGGCCTCGGAGCCGTCGCACCAGACCACCCTGTCCGGCTGCGTCAGTTCGGCGATCTCGTTGACCCACGAGATCAGTTCCCGGTGGTGGGTGGGGACGACGGTGGGAGCCGCGTTGTCGCGCGCCACGATTGCTCCTAAGTGAGGGTTTTTGGGTGTGTTCGCCCCGTGGGGGCCGCGACCCGGATGCTTCGTAGCCGCTCATCCGGTGCCGACCGCACTCATTTGATCATCCGAGTCTAGTGCCCATCTGTCCAGAGGGCATCACAGGTGAGCGGCGTGAGGAATCCCACGATGTCCAGGTTGTTTTGCGTCCACGTTGGGTTCAGCTGAAGGACTTTTTGCCTGTGGCGCGAGAGTGACGTGGATGCGTACGTATTGACGGACGGTTTACGGAGGCGTCGGTACCATGCCCCGCATGACTGCGTCCGTCCCCGACGCGCCCACGGACACGCCGGCCGCCGGCCGCGGTCCCGTCGCGCTTTCCCTGCCGCATCCGGTCAAGCCCCGTCTCCGCGGCTGGCTGCACCTCGGCATGTTCCCGGCCGTACTCATCGCGGGCCTCGTGCTCACCGCGCTCGCCGACTCGACCAGAGGCCGCATAGCCTGCGGCATCTACGTCCTGACGGCGTGTCTGCTCTTCGGTGTCAGCGCGCTGTACCACCGGGGCAACTGGAGCCCCCGCATGGACGGCGTGCTGCGCCGTCTGGATCACGCCAACATCTTCCTGATCATCGCGGGCACCTACACCCCGCTGACCATGCTGCTCCTGCCCGGCGGCAAGGGCCGCTGGCTGCTGTGGGGCATCTGGGCCGCCGCCGCGGCCGGCATCGTCTTCCGGGTCTTCTGGGTCGGCGCCCCTCGCTGGCTGTACACGCCCTGCTACATCGCGATGGGCTGGGCGGCCGTGTTCTTCCTGCCCGACTTCCTGCGCGCCGGCGGCATCGCCGTCCTGGTCCTGGTGGTGGTCGGCGGCCTGCTGTACAGCGCCGGCGGCGTGATCTACGGCATCAAGCGCCCGAACCCGTCACCGCGCTGGTTCGGCTTCCACGAGGTGTTCCACTCCCTGACCCTCGCCGCGTTCGTCGTGCACTACGTCGGCATCTCGCTGGTCGCCTACCAGCACGCGTAAGGCCCGGAGAAAAAACGCCGAGGTCCGCGCGGGGGTCCGTGCGATGCTGGCCGGGTGAACGGAACCGAGATCCACGTCGAAGTCGACCCCGCGCTGCATCTGTTCGTGCCGGCCGCCCGCCGGCACGGGGCCACCGCGCTGGCCACGGACGGCGTCTCGACGCTCGGCCACGTCGTCGAGTCCCTCGGCATCCCGCTCACCGAGGTCGGCGCCCTGGTCGTGGACGGCCGCCCGGTCGCGGCCGGGCACATCCCGGGCGCGGCCGAGCGGGTCCTCGTCCGCCCGGTGGAGCGCCCCCAGCGGGTGCCCGGAGCGCCGCTGCGCTTCCTCCTCGACGTCCATCTCGGCACGCTCGCCCGCCGGCTGCGGCTGCTGGGCGTGGACACGGCGTACGAGTCCACGGACATCGGCGACCCGGCGCTCGCCGCCCGCTCGGCGGCCGAGAAGCGGGTGATGCTCAGCCGCGACCGGGGCCTGCTGCGCCGCCGGGAGCTGTGGGCCGGCGCCTTCGTCTACAGCACCCGCCCCGACGACCAGCTCCACGACATCCTGGACCGCTTCGACCCCGCGCTGCGGCCCTGGACCCGCTGCACCGCCTGCAACGGCCTGCTGCGGGACGCCGCCAAGGAGGAGGTCGCCGACCAGCTCAAGGGCGGCACCCAGCGCACCTACGACGTGTTCGCCCGGTGCGCGGACTGTGGTCGCGCGTACTGGAAGGGCGCGCACCACGACCAGCTGGAGGCCATCGTGGAACGCGCCCTGAACCGGCGCGGCACGGTACGGCGCTGACGCCCGCTCACCCGGCCGCTCTCAGGCCAGCTTCGCCCGCAGCGCCTCCGGGTCGGTCACCGGCAGATCGCAGACGAAGCCCCGGCAGACGTACGCGGCCGGGGCGCCGTCGATGAGGGTGCGGCCCGCCAGCAGCGGGAACTCGTCGCCGTCCGGGACGCCGCACGCGACGACGGCACCCGGGGCGCCGCCCAGCAGGGCCGTACGGTGCAGGGCGGCCGTCCGCTCGTCGTCCGGGCCGGGACCCACGACGGCCACCTCGCGCGGCCCGTCGAGCAGCGCCTCGGCGACGGCCAGCCCCCACCCGATGAACCGCGGCACGCGCGGCCCGAGGGTCTTCACGACCCCCAGCGCCCGCTCGGCGGCCACCCGGTGGGCCTCGGAACCGGTGTGGGCGGCGTAGCCCAGCAGGGCCCCGGCCGCTGCGGTCCAGCCGGAGGGGGCCGCGTTGTCGGTGGGGTCCTGGGGCCGGCGGATCAGCCGCTCGGCGTCGGAGGCGGTGTCGTACAGGGCGCCGGTCTCCGGGTCGGTGAACCGGG
Organism: Streptomyces nogalater; assembly: GCF_039532885.1. NCBI lineage: Bacteria > Bacillati > Actinomycetota > Actinomycetes > Kitasatosporales > Streptomycetaceae > Streptomyces > Streptomyces nogalater. The sequence continues at coordinate 193,966 of NZ_BAAASM010000015.1, forward strand.
CCAGGACGTGGTCGAGCAGCAGTCCGGCGAAGTCGAGCCAGACGCCCTCGCCGGTGACCGAGGCGAGCGCGAGGAAGCCCTCGGCCACATCGCCGTAGTCCTCCAGCACGCCCGCGTTGGGGCCGACCCGGCCGTCCTTGCTGGTGCGCGCGAGCCGGGCGTGTTCGTCCAGGTGGACGCGGACGAGCAGGTCGGCGGCGCCGAGCGCGGCCTCGACCAGGTCGGGCCGGCCGAAGTAGGCGCCGGTCTCGGCGAGCGCGGCGACGGCGAGCCCGTTCCAGGCGGCGACGACCTTGTCGTCCCGGCCGGGGGCGGGCCGCCGGGCACGGGCGTCGAACAGCCGGCGCCGGACGGACGCGATCCGCTCCGCCTCGTACACGCCCTCCGCCTGGGGCAGTTGCAGCACCGACCGGCCGTGTTCGAAGGTGCCCTCATCGGTCACGCCGAAGTACTGGGCGGCGAGGCCGGCGTCGTCGCCGAGGACGTCGCGCAGCTGCGCGGGCGTCCACACGTAGTACGCCCCCTCCACGTGCCGTCCGGTGCCGTCGTCGCTGTCGGCGTCGAGGGCGGAGGCGAACCCGCCCTCCTGGGTGCGCAGTTCGCGGACCAGGAAGTCGGCGGTCTCCAGCGCGACCCGCCGGGCGAGGTCCGAACCGGTGGCCCGCCACAGATGGGCGTAGACCCGGCACAGCAGGGCATTGTCGTAGAGCATCTTCTCGAAGTGCGGCACGATCCAGTCGCGGTCGACGGAGTACCGGGCGAACCCGCCGCCGAGCTGGTCGTAGATCCCGCCCCGCGCCATCCGCTCGCAGGTGTCCGCGGCCATCTGCAGCGCGCCCTCGGCACCCGTGCGGGCGTGGTGGCGCAGCAGGAACTCCAGCACCATGGACGGCGGGAACTTGGGCGCGCCGCCGAATCCGCCGCGCTGCGGGTCGTACTCGCGGGTGAGGCCGAGCAGGGCCTGGGCGAGTTCCTGCTCGCCGGGCGGCTCGGCGGCCTGCCGGACGATCTCCCGCTGGGCGAGATCCCGGACGATCTTCCCGGCGACCTCGCCGACCTCGTCGCGCCGGGTGGTCCAGGCCTGCTGGACGCCCTCCAGCACCTGGCGGAAGGAGGGCATGCCGTGGCGCGGGGCGGGCGGGTAGTAGGTGCCGAAGTAGAAGGGTTCGGCATCCGGGGTGAGGAACACGGTCATGGGCCATCCGCCGTGCCCGGTGGCCGCCTGTACCGCCTCCATGTACACCGCGTCGACGTCCGGCCGCTCCTCGCGGTCGACCTTCACACTGACGAAGTGCTCGTTGAGGTAGTCGGCGGTGGCCTGGTCCTCGAAGGATTCGTGGGCCATGACGTGGCACCAGTGACAGCTGCTGTACCCGACGCTCAGCAGGACGGGTCTGTTCGTCCTGCGGGCCTCGGCGAAGGCCTCGGCCGACCATGGCCACCAGTCGACGGGGTTGTCGGCGTGCTGGAGCAGATACGGGGACGTCTCATGGGCCAGTCGGTTCACCGTTCCACTCTCCCACGCGCTCCGGCACCGCGTAGAGCCCACGACGTCCGGCGCGCGGGCGGGACCGGCCCGCCGCGCCACCCGCCGGCGCCGTACGCGGCACCGGACGGCCGGAGCCCGTTTAGCGGGTCCGGCCGACGCGCATGGCGCCGGGCCGCCACGCCCGTGAGGTGACGGGGTGGCGGTGCCGGCGGGGTGGTGAGCCCCGGCGTCCTACTGGGCCGGGGAGCCGGCCTGCTTCCCGGCCGGCTCCGCCCCGGTCTCCGGGGCCTCCTTGAAGTCGACCTTCTGCATGTGCTTGTTCATCGACTTCATCAGGCCCCAGACGGCCACGGCCATCACCGCGAAGACGATGAAACCGAGGACACCGGGGGTGACCTTGTTCTGGTCCACCTCCTTGGCGAGGGGGACCAGGTGCGTCATTGCGAGGCTCACGCTTGCGCTCATGTCAGGCATTGTCCCGGATGCCCGCGAAGAGGTCGTCCTCGGGGAGGGAGGTATCGACCAGAGACTTCGCCAGCTCGTACTCCTCGGTGGGCCAGACCTCCTTCTGGAGCTCCAGCGGCACCTTGAACCAGCCGCCGTCCGGGTCGATCTGCGTGGCGTGGGCGATCAGCGCCTTGTCACGGATCTCGAAGAAGTCCGCGCACGGAACGTGCGTGGTCAGCGTGCGCTCGGTGCGCTCGAACTCGTCCCAGCGCTTGAGCCAGTCCCCGTACGGCGACTCCAGGCCGCGGTCGAGCATGGCCTGGTGCAGGGCCTCGGTACGGGGGCGGTTGAAGCCCTGGTTGTAGTAGAGCTTCAGCGGCTGGTAGGCGGGCCCGTACTCGTCCTCGGGGTACTTCAGGGTGTCCGCCGCGCCCTCGAACGCCACCATGGAGATCTTGTGGGTCATGATGTGGTCGGGGTGCGGGTAGCCACCGTTCTCGTCGTAGGTGGTGATCACCTGCGGGCGGAAGGAACGGATCTTCCGCACCAGCTCACCGGCCGCCTTGTCGACGTCCTCCAGGGCGAAGCAGCCCTCGGGCAGCGGCGGCAGCGGGTCGCCCTCCGGCAGCCCGGAGTCCACGAAGCCCAGCCACTCCTGCTTGACGCCGAGGATCTCGCGGGCCTCGTCCATCTCCTTCTTGCGCACCTCGTGGATGTGCTCCTCGATGTACGCGTCCCCCTGCAGCTTCGGATTGAGGATGGACCCGCGCTCTCCGCCGGTGCAGGTCACCACCAGCACGTCCACCCCCTCGGACACGTACTTCGCCATGGTGGCCGCGCCCTTGCTCGACTCGTCGTCGGGGTGCGCGTGAACGGCCATCAGTCGCAACTGGTCAGTCAAGACTCAATCCTCGGTAACTCGGCGCCCCCGTGGCTCCGGGCGCAGTCGGCGGCTTCTATAGTGACTCAATCGGGGGGCGAATAATTCCGCGGAGAGGACGATCATGAGTACCGCGAGCACGCGGCTGCCCGAGGGCCGCTACGGCCGCCCCTCGGACGAGCGCGCCGACCGCAAGCTCAGGATCGCCGCCTCGGTGCTCGGGGCGGCCCTGCTCGCCCTGGTCGGCTACTTCGCCTACCACTACGTGGCGCAGAGCGAGATCAGCGCCCAGGTCATCACCTTCCAGGCGTCCGACGACACCGTGAAGGTCCATCTGGAGGTCCACAAGGACGCCGGCACGTCCGGCTACTGCACCGTGCGGTCCCAGTCGGACGACGGCGCCGAGGTGGGCCGGGCGGACTTCCGGTTCTCCGGGTCGGACACGCGCATCGACAAGGTCGTCACGCTCCGTACGACCGCCCGGGGGACGACGGCCGAGCTGCTGGGCTGCCACGCCGACTGACGGCCGCGCCCGCGGACACTCCCCGGCGCCGTCCGGAATACGTAGGCCCTGACCTGCGTTGACGAGATGTACACGGCTTATGTCCTCCCCCTTTCGCCCACGAATTGTTAGGCTCGTGGTTTCGCCCATCCATGAGGGAACATTCTTCTGGGTAGGGCGATGCTTTGTATTCCCAGTACCGACGAGGAGCACCCTGTGACCCAGACCAGCGAGAACGTCACCTGGCTGACCCAGGAGGCGTACAACAAGCTCAAGGACGAGCTTGAGTACCTTACTGGTCCTGCGCGCACGGAGATCGCCGCCAAGATCGCGGCTGCGCGCGAGGAGGGCGACCTGCGCGAGAACGGCGGGTACCACGCGGCCAAGGAGGAGCAGGGCAAGCAGGAGCTGCGCGTACGCCAGCTGACCCAGCTCCTTGAGAACGCCAAGGTCGGTGAGCCGCCGGCCGCGAACGGTGCCGTCGCGCCGGGCATGGTCGTCACGATCGCCTTCGACGGTGACGAGGACGACACGCTGACGTTCCTGCTCGCCTCCCGCGAGTACGCGAGCGCCGACATCGAGACCTACTCCCCGCAGTCCCCGCTGGGCTCGGGCGTCATCGGCCACAAGGTCGGCGAGGACGCGGAGTACGAGCTGCCCAACGGCAAGAAGGCCTCCGTGCGGATCCTGAAGGCCGAGCCCTACACGGGCTGATCCGGGCTCCCGGTTCGCTTCCGGCCCCCGGCGCCCCTCTGGGCGGCCGGGGGCTTTGTCGTGCTCCGGGCCGTGCCGACCGGCCGGGGCCCGCCGGGGCCTGGGGATCAGGCGGTCGCGGAGCGGTACTTGCGCACGGCGAGGGTGCGGAAGACGACGATGATCAGGACCGAGTAGATCAGCGACGCCCACACCGGGTGCTGCATCGGCCAGGCGTCCGAGGTGGACTGCCCGGGGTTGCCGAACAGCACGCGGGCCGCCTGGACGGTGGCGCTGAACGGGTTCCACTCGGCTATGTGGCGCAGCCAGGGCGTCATGTTGGCGGTGTCCACGAACGCGTTGGACAGGAAGGTGACCGGGAAGAGCCAGACGAGCCCGCCGGAGGTGGCCGCCTCCGGGGTGCGCACGGTCAGTCCGATCAGCGCGCCGATCCAGGTGAACGCGTAGCCGAGCAGGAGCAGCAGCCCGAACGCGGCGAGGACGCGGCCGGGGTTCGTGTCACCGTCGGAACCGGTCCGCCAGCCGACCAGCAGCGCGACGATCGCGAGGACCAGCAAGGTGAGCGCCGTCTGCACCAGGTCGGCGAGGGTGCGGCCGGTCAGCACCGCGCCGCGCGCCATGGGCAGTGAGCGGAAGCGGTCGATGAGCCCCTTGTGCATGTCGTCGGCGATACCGGCGCCGGAGCCCGCGGTGGCGAAGGTGACGGTCTGCGCGAAGATGCCGGCCATCAGGAAGTTCTTGTAATCCAGCGCGCTGGTGCTGGCGCCGATCTTCATGGAGCCGCCGAACACATAGGTGAACAGCACCACGAACATGATCGGCTGAATGAGCCCGAAAATTAACATCTCGGGAATCCTGGACATGCGGATCAAGTTGCGCCGGGCGACGATCAGCGAGTCCCGGACGGACCGGCCGACGGCGTTGCCGGGTGCGGCGGCGGGCGCGGCCTCGGTGACGGCGCTCATTTCACGGCCTCCTTGCCGTTCCGTTCGTTCCGTGCGTTGCGTGTGTTCTGCTTCTGCGACGCGTCCTGCTGGTCCTGGTCGGCGCTCTGGGCCGCGTGTCCCGTCAGGGACAGGAAGACGTCGTCGAGGGTGGGGCGGCGCAGTCCGATGTCGTCTATCCCGACCCCCCGGGTGTCCAGCTCGCGGATGATCTCGGCGAGCAGCTTGGCGCCGCCGGTGACGGGCACGGTGAGCCGGCGGGTGTGTTCCTCGACCGTGGTCTCGCCCTTGCCGAAGCCGCGCAGCACCTCCGCCGCGGTCGCCATACGCTCCCGGTCCTGCACCACGACCTCGACGCGCTCGCCGCCGGTACGGGCCTTGAGCTGGTCGGAAGTGCCCTGGGCGATGACCCGGCCGTGGTCGACCACCGCGATGTCGTGGGCCAGGTGGTCGGCCTCCTCCAGATACTGCGTGGTGAGCAGCAGCGTCGTACCCCCCGAGACCAGTTGCTTGATGACCTCCCACAGCTGCTGTCGGTTGCGGGGGTCGAGGCCCGTCGTCGGTTCGTCCATGAACATCACCGGCGGGGAGACCACGAGGGCGGCGGCGAGGTCCAGCCGGCGGCGCATGCCTCCGGAGTAGGTCTTGGCGGGACGGTCGGCGGCGTCCGTGAGGTTGAACTGCTCCAGCAGCTCCGCCGCGCGGGCCTTGGCCGCCTTCGCCCTCATCTGGTACAGCTGTCCGACCATCTGCAGGTTCTCCCGGCCGGTCAGATACTCGTCCACCGCCGCGAACTGGCCGGACAGGCCGATGGAGCGGCGCACCGCGTCGGGATGGCGCAGCACGTCCACGCCCGCGACGACCGCCTTGCCGCTGTCGGGGCGCAGCAGGGTCGTCAGGCAGCGGACCGTCGTCGTCTTGCCGGCGCCGTTCGGCCCGAGCAGGCCGAGGACCGTGCCCTCGGGCACGTCCAGGTCGACGCCGTCCAATGCCCTTACGTCACCGAAGGTCTTCACCAGGCCTTCGGCATAGATGGCCCCTGGCATGTCTGTCTCCACGTCGTCGGGGATTTTCGGGACGGACTCTTCGCAAAAGCTAGGCGTGTTCGCCCGACAGCGCCCCCCTTTTTCCCCTGGGCTCTCCCACCGGCACGGACACCCCTCGCACGGGTGCGGACAGGCAGCCCGGCGACCACACGAGATACCGTAACGCGATGTATCGCGTCCCTCAAGGGGCTTCACCCGAAAGGGTGGTTGGCCATCGGACCGCGGAGATGTCAGGCGATGACCGTGTAACCGGCGTCCCGCAGGGCCCGGCCGAGCTCCGCGCAGTGCGCCGGGCCCTTGGTCTCCAGGTGCAGCTCGACCTCCGCCTCGGCGAGCCCGAGGCGCGGGTCGGTGCGGACGTGGCTCACGTCGAGGACGTTGGCGTCGGCCGCCGACAGCACCCCGAGGAGCGTGGCGAGCGCCCCCGGCCGGTCCGTCAGCCGCAGCCGTACGGCCAGGTAGCGGCCCTGCGCGGCCATGCCGTGCCGCAGTACGCGCTGCATCAGCACCGGATCGACGTTGCCGCCGGAGAGCACCGCGACGACCGGTCCCTCGAAGGCGTCCGGTGCGGTCAGCAGCGCGGCGACCGGGCTCGCCCCGGCCGGCTCCACGACCAGCTTGGCCCGCTCCAGGCAGAGCAGCAGCGCCGCCGACAAGTCGTCCTCGCCGACCGTGCGCACCTCGTCGACCAGCTCGCCGACGATCCCGAACGGCACCGCGCCGGGCCGCCCCACCCTGATGCCGTCGGCCATCGTCGCCGGGTTCCGCAGCGACACCGGGCGCCCGGCGGCCAGCGAGGGCGGGTAGCAGGCGGCGCCTTCCGCCTGCACACCGACGATCCGGACATCCGGCCGCAGCGCCTTGACCGCCACCGCGATCCCGGCCGCGAGCCCGCCGCCGCCCATGCCGACGACTATCGTGCGCACCTGCGGGCACTGCTCCAGGATCTCCAGGCCGACCGTGCCCTGCCCGGCGATCACGTCCGGGTGGTCGAAGGGGTGGATGAACACCGCGCCGGTCCGGGCCGCGTACTCCTCGGCGGCGGCCAGCGTCTCGTCGACCACCTGGCCGTGCAGGCGCACCTCGGCGCCGTAGTCCCGGGTCGCGCTGACCTTCGGCAGGGGCGCGCCCTGCGGCATGAACACCGTGGCGTGCACCCCCAGCAGCGAGGAGGCCAGCGCCACGCCCTGCGCGTGGTTGCCGGCGCTCGCGGCCACCACACCGGCGGCCCGCTCCTCCGGCAGCAGCCCGGCGATCCGCACATAGGCGCCGCGCAGCTTGAACGAGCCGGTCCGCTGGAGGTTCTCGCACTTCAGGTGCACCGGCGCGCCGACCAGCCCGGACAGGTACCGGCTGCCCTCCAGCGCGGTCACCCGGGCCACGCCCGACAGCATTTTCCGGGCGCCGCGCACGTCGTCGAGGGTGACGGAACGCAGGGAGTCGGCCGTGCGGTAGCTCATACCACCAGCATCGCAGTTCACGTTTGCGCACGGCGGGTGTGACCAAGCTGCGAGACCGGTTCGCACAGCGCCGGTACGGCCCGGCTCCGGGCCGCGTAACCTGTCCCCCAACCCAGCAGCCCTCATGAAGTGAGCCTCCGGCCATGCCCACAACACCAGGAATGTCGATGGACATGACGACCGTCGGTGACACCGGTCTTCTCGACACCCTTCAGCACGAGGTGGCGGTGTTCGCCCGCCGAGCCGAGCAGACGCGTCTCGGCGGCGTAGGCCAGGTGCGCAACTCCATGGACCGTGCCGCGTATCTGCTGCTCAACCGCCTGGACAAGGAAGGCCCGATGGGGGTCAAGGCGCTCGCGGGGAGTATGGGCATCGACTCCTCCACCGTCACCCGGCAGGTGGCGCCCCTGGTCGACACCGGCCTGGTCAAGCGCACCTCGCACCCGGAGGACGGCCGGGCGGTGGTGCTCCAGCTGTCGCCGCGCGGCGCCGCCCGGCTGGAGGAGGTGCGCTCGTCCCGGCGTCAGCTCATGGCCGAGCTGACCCACGACTGGGCGCCTGAGGAGCGCGAGCAGTTCTGCTCGCTCCTGACCCGCTTCAATCACGCGCTCTCCGCGCGGATGGCGGTGCAGGGCGTTCCGGCGGCGGAGCAGCCTCCCGCCTCCTGAGCCGCGCCCCACACCGGAGGAGTCAGGAGTCTTGACCCCGGGCCGCCCCTGGCTTGATATGAGACCGGGCCCGGACAGGGCCCCGTCAGGGGAGGCGCGGTGCGTGATCGGCAGCCGGCCCGCGGTGAGCTCCGGGCCCGGGAGTTCGAGGCGTTCGTCGCGGGCGCGGCGGGACGCCTGCTGCACGCGGCGACACTGCTCACCGCGGAGGCACCGGACGCCAACCCGCGCGCGCGACGTCTGCTGACGCTCGCCCTGGCCCACACCTACGCCCGCTGGGACCGGCTGCGCGGCGAGGACCCGTACGACTGCGCCCGCCGGTACCTCGCCACCCGCTTCGCGCACACCACCTGGCACCGCCACGGCGCCCTCGGCCACGCCCGGTCCGGTCCGCACGGGCGGCGCGGGCCGCGTGGACCGCTCGCCGCGCTCACCCCGCGCGAGCGGCTGGTGCTGGTCCTGCGGATCTACGAGGGGGTGGCCGAGGAACAGACGGCGGCGCTGCTCGGTCTGCCCGCGGAACGCGTCCACACCATCTGCGACCGCGCGACGGCCACCGTGCTGCACCCGGCCCGGCCGGCCTTGTCGGGCGGGGTGGCCACGAAGGCGGCCCCCTCATGAGGCGCGCCGACGGAACCGGCTGCCACGGCTCCCACGGCTCCCACCGTGGCCGCCCCGGCCGGCGCGGCCGCCTGCCCGGCTACCGCCGCCGTCTGTACGGCCGGGGCCTGTACGCCCGGGGCCGCCGTCTGTACGGCCGCGGCCGAAGTCTGTCCGGCCCTCCCGCGCGGGGCGGTGGCGCACCCGGGGGCTTTCCGAGGCCGGTGGGGGAGAACGCCGTCGCGTGTGGTGTGACGCGCGCGGTGGAAACGGCGCGTCACCGCCCCGCGCGCGCGTGCGTGACCACGGGGAGGCCCATGGACGGCGACGGCACCGGGAGCCCGCCCGGACCCGCGGGCGGTGCGCTGCCGCCGCCGCCCCGGCCCGTGCCCCCGGACAGTGCCGCACCGCCCCCGCCACCGCCCGACCGGCGCCGGGGGCCGTGATGAGGCGTGGGGAGCGGGAGGCCGCCGTGCGCGCGGTGATGGAGCGGGCCGTGGCGCCGGTGCCGCCCGGGCTGTACGCGGACGCGGTGCTCCGCGGGGACCGTCTGCTACGGCGCCGACGGCTCGCGCGCCGGGCGCTGTGGCTGCTGGCGTGCGCCGCGGTCCTCGCGTTCACCGTGTGGGCGGCCGAGGCCCGCCCCTGGGCGGAGTCGCCCTCGCGAACGACCCCACCGGTCACCGGCCGGTGACCCCGCCCGCTAGCCGAGGGCCTGCTTGAGGTCCTCCAGCAGGTCCTCGACGTTCTCGATGCCGACGGACAGGCGCACCAGATCGGCGGGGACCTCCAGCTGGGAGCCGGCCACGGAGGCGTGCGTCATCCGGCCGGGGTGCTCGATCAGGGACTCGACCCCGCCGAGGGACTCGCCGAGGGTGAACACCTCGGTACGGGCGCACACCTCCAGCGCGGCCTCCTCGCCGCCCGCGACGCGGAACGACACCATGCCGCCGAACGACCTCATCTGCTTGGCGGCGACCTCGTGGCCGGGGTGGTCCGACAGGCCCGGGTAGTACACCTGCGTCACGCGCGGGTGCCGGGTCAGCATGTCGGTGACCTTCGCGGCGTTCTCGCTGTGCCGGTCCATGCGCACCGCGAGGGTCTTGGTGCCGCGCAGCACCAGCCAGGAGTCGAAGGGGCCGGCCACGGCGCCCATCGCGTTCTGGTGGTAGGCCAGCTCTTCGCCCAGCTCCTGGTCGGCGACGACCAGCGCACCGCCGACCACGTCCGAGTGGCCGCCCATGTACTTCGTGAGCGAGTACACGACGACGTCCGCGCCGAGCGCCAGCGGCTGCTGGAGGTAGGGGGTGGCGAAGGTGTTGTCGACGACGAGCTTCACGCCCGCGTCGTGGGCGACCTGGGCGACGGCGGCGATGTCGGTGATGCCGAGCAGCGGGTTGGAGGGGGTCTCCACCCAGACGGCCTTCGTCTTCGGGGTGATCGCGGCCCGTACGGCGGCCGGGTCGGCGGTGTCGGCGACGGACCACTCCACGCCCCAGCGGGTGGCCACCTTGGCGAAGAGCCGGAACGTGCCGCCGTAGGCGTCGTCCGGGATGACCACGTGGTCACCGGGGCCGAGGAGCGTACGCAGCAGCGTGTCCTCGGCCGCCAGGCCGGACGCGAAGGCGAGGCCGCGGCGACCACCGTCCAGCGCGGCGAGGTTCTCCTCCAGGGCGGTCCGGGTCGGGTTGGCGCTGCGGCTGTACTCGTAGCCGCCGCGCAGCCCGCCGACGCCGTCCTGCTTGTAGGTCGACACCTGGTAGATCGGCGGGACGACCGCGCCGGTGAGGGGATCCGCGGTGTTGCCCGCGTGGATCGCGAGGGTCTCGAAGTGGTCGCTGATGTGCCTGTCGCTCATGTGCATCGAGCGTAATGCGCCCGGCCGGTTCCTGACGCCCGCGAGAGGTGTTCGCCGGGTTCTGCAATGTTGCCGTCACGCTCTGACCGAGGTTGCTGTCATGTCCTGATCGAGCTTTTCCTGTCATGCCCCGATCGGGCTGGCGTCCTGCTCCGATCGGAGCTGCTGTCATGTCCTGATCGGGAGTTTTCCACAGGCTCGCGGCGGGGGTCGCCATTTGTCGGCGGGGTCTGGTTCGCTTGAGACATGGCGATTCTCTGGCTGCTGATGGCGCTGCTCATGCTGAGCCTCGTTCTGCTCCCGGTTCTGCGGCGCGGGCGCGGCGGGATCCAGCGGGTCCCGGCGGGACACCCGGACGCCGCCGACCCGGCGGCCTACGGCTTCCTGCGCGAGGAGGAGCTGGACGTGCGCCTGCCCGGCCCGGACCAGGACCTGCTGCAGACCCTGGAGTTGGTGCAGCGCACGCAGGACTACCGGGCGGCCGCCCAGTTGCTGGCCGGCACCGAGACCGAGGGCGAGCTGCGCTGGCAGCGGGTGCAGGCCTTCGCCGGCGCCGCCTCGCTGGAGCTGCGGCAGCGGCCCGGCGGGGTGCACGAGACGCCGGGCGGCCAGTGGCTGCGGGTGTGGCGGGCCGAGAAGCCCAAGGACCCGGGCGGGGCCGCGGTGCACGCCGAGTTCCTGGTGCAGCAGGCCTGGCGGACGGCGACGCCGGGCACGGACGAGTTCCGGATCATCATGGAGGAGGCCCGCAAGACCTGTGCGGAGGCCGCCCTGCTGGCGCCCGGCGACCCGGTTCCGTACGTCATAGAGCTGTCCATCGCGCGCGGGCTGGCCTATTCGCACGCCGAGTTCGAGCAGCTGTGGGCCAAGATCATCGACCGGGCCCCGTATCACATGGGCGCTCATCTGGCCGCGCTGCACTACTGGTGCGAGAAGTGGCACGGCTCGCGTGAGCAGGCGTACTCCTTCACGCAGAGCGCGGCGGCCCGCGCGCCGGAGGGCTCGCTGCTCGCCGCGCTGCCGCTGTTCGCGGTGTTCGAGCACCTGCCGGAGGTGAACCTGGTCGCGGGTTTCTACCAGAGCGAGGTCGTCGCCAAGGCGATCCACGGCGCGCTGCACGCGGTGCATACGGCCGCCCCCGACGACCCGACGCTCCCCCACGTCCGGCACCTGCTGGTCTTCTTCCTGGTCCGCGCCGAGCGCTGGGCGGAGGCCATGGACCAGCTCATACACGTCGACGGGCATGTGGGCGCGCTGCCGTGGACCCTGTCCGAGGACCCGGCCGCCACGTTCGCCCTCCACCGCGCGCTGGCGGTCGCGGGCTACGAGGCCAACGGCGGCAGCCCGGCTGGCCTGCCCGGCTGAGAAGGCGCGGGGGCACGGGGACCGCCGCCCGGCGGTCCTCCCTCGCCGCACACCCACCACCCTCACCCCGCGCGCCCCGACGCGGTGCTCACATTGCCCTTCTGACCTGCGGTAAGGCATACTCCGCTTCCCCCCACACCGCATCACCCGCATCATCTGCGTCACCCGCACCGACCGGTCGTCGGCCCGGTGCATCCCTCATGTCCTGTTCCGTCGCTTCGTCATGTCCCTTTTCCGGGGTTCTGTGGGGGGATCTGCCCGATGGGCGCAACGCTGCGCGCACTGCGCGCTCTCGTTCTGCTGCTCGGCTTCTATCTGCTGAGCCTCGTCCTGCTCGCCGCGCTGGCCGGCGTCGATGTCCTGGTGTTCAGTTGGGGACACGGCCCGCTCACGGCGAAGGTCGGCTTCGTCACGGTGCTGCTGGCCATCCCCGTCGTCCGCGGCATGCTGATGCTCCGCACCCCGAAGGGCGAGGACCCGCCCGGTCTCCCGGTCACCGACACCGATGAACCCCGGCTCTGGGCGCTGGTCCGCGAGCTGGCCGCGGCGGCCGGCACCCGCGCCCCCGACCGCGTCCTTCTCACCGGCGAGGTCAACGCCTCCGTCAGCGAGGACCCGCGGTTGCTCGGTCTGCTGCCCGGACCGCGCCGCCTCACGCTCGGCGTGCCGCTGCTGACCGGCCTGACCGAGGCCCAGCTGCGCTCCGTGCTCGCCCACGAGTTCGGTCACTTCACCGGCGGCGACACCCGGCTGTCCGCGCTCGTCGTGCGCGGGCGCGTGCAGATCGGCCGGGTCATCGGGCAGTTCCACGCCAAGGCGGACGGCAAGGTGGCCGCCGACCGGGCCCGGCAGGAGCGGGCGTCCGCCAAGCGGGTCGCCAAGGGCAGGAAGGCCAAGGAGATCGACACCACCGGTGTCGGGGCGACGTACCGGACGATGGCGCGCATCTACACCGCCTACGGCAAGCTCTACCTGCGCGCCTCCCTGTCCACCGCGCGCGGCCAGGAGTACGCCGCCGACCTGACCGCCGCCCGGATCGCCGGGCGGGACGCGACCGCGTCGGCGTTGCGCGAGATCCCGGCCCTGTCCGCCTCCCACGACTTCTACCTGGACTCGTACGCCACGCTGGGCCTGCACGCCCGGCTGCTGCCGCCGCGCGGCGAGTTCTTCGGCGGCTTCGGCCGGCTGCTGTCCGCCCGGGGACCGGAGCCGGCGGGGCCGCGCGCGGAGCTGCCGGAGATGCCGGAGATGCCGGCGGGACCGTACGACTCCCATCCGCCGATCGCCGACCGGGTACGCCGGATCGAGGCGCTGCCCGCCGACGGGCGCACCGACGAGGCCCGGGGAGCGGCGCTGGCGCTGCTGACCGACCCGGAGCGCACGCTGGGCGCGCTGGAGGACGCCGTCCTGCTGGACGAGCTGCTCGCCTGTCCGCGCGCCGCCGACTGGGAGGACCTGCTGAACGCCTCGATGGCCGCGGGCCTGTCCACCACGCGGACCCCGCTGCACCGGGCGCTGACCGCGTACACCGGGCAGTCGGCCACGCTGGCCGCGCTGCTGGACGTCATCGACGACGGACGGCTGTGGCGGCTGGCGGAGCGGATGCCGCTGTCGCAGGAGGCGGCGGCCGCGAAGGGGCGGGCGTTCCGCGAGTTCGTACGGCCCGCGCTGCGCCGCTCGCTGCGCACGATGGTGCTGGCCGAGTTCAGCTCCCGTTCGCTGCTGAGCTGGGAGTTCTCCTGGACCAGCCCGGCGGCGGTACGGCTGCCCGGCTGGGACACGCGGGCGGCGGACGACAGCCCCGAGGCCGAGCTGGACGCGGCCCTGGAGGCGGCGGTCGCCGACCACCCCGACACCGGCCGGCTGCGCGCGCTGCTGCCGCCGGTGATCCAGAACGTCTGACCCGCCCGCACCATTCGAACGAACGGACCGACCCGTATGACCGTCCTCTTCTGGATCCTCGGCATCCTGGCCGTGCCCACGGCGATCTTCCTGCTGTGGCTGCTCTGGGTGTTCCTGAAGGAATTCTTCTCGCCGAGCCCCGACGACGACGGCGACGCCGAGGCCGCGCGGGCCGCCAAGGCCGCCGCGAGGCTCGGCCTGCTGCCCGCCGAGCGGCAGAACACCGATCTCGCGGCGCCGCTGCCGGAGCCGTGGACGGCCGCGCTGGCCGCCGTGCGCGGCGGTGACTGGCAGCCCGCCGCCGACCTGCTCGCGGCGGTCGGCCGGGACTGGGAGCGCCGCTCGGCGCTCGCCTACCTGCTGGCCGACCTCGCGGCCGAGGAGGACGCGTGGCTGCTGGCCTGGGAGGCGGCCCGGCCCGACGACCCGGACGCGGCCGTGGTCCGCGCACGCAGCACGGTGATCCTGGCCTGGAGGATCCGGGGCGCGAAGCAGGCCAAGTACACGTCCCAGGAGCAGGCCGAGGGCTTCCACCGGACGCTGACCGCCGCCCGTGGGGAGATCGCGCGGGCGGCGGCGCTGAACCCCGACGACCCGACCCCGTTCGTCGCGGAGATCTGGGTGGCGCTGGGCCTCGGCTACCCGAACGCGCGGATGGACGAGCTGTGGACGGAGCTCACCTCCCGTGCCCCGCACCACTACGAGGCGCACTTCTCGGCGCTCCAGTACTGGTGCGCGAAGTGGCGCGGCTCCGAGCGGCTGGCCCGCGAGTTCGCCGAGCGGGCGGCGGCCGGCGCGCCGCTGGGCAGCCTGCTGACCGCGCTGCCGCTGATCGCGCACTTCGAGCACGACGAGTCGGACGACACCGAGGCCGACAACACGCCGGAGATGCGGGCCCGGGTCGAGGCGGCACTGGCGGACGCGGCGGCCGCCGACCCCTCCCACCCCCGGCTGCCGGAACTGCGTCACCTGCTGGCGTACTACCTGCACCTCCAGGGCCGCGACGAGGCGGCGCTGGAGCAGTTCAAGCTGGTCGACGGGCATGTGAACGCGCTGCCGTGGCGCTACCGCGGCGACATGGCCGACTACTACTGCCGGGTCCGCGACACGGCGGTCGGGCTGGCGCAGGAGGAGGCGACGGCGGGAGTGTGACCGGAATGCCCGGGGTCGGCGGGGCGTTGTACGGGTGCCGGCGCCGCCGAGGCGGCCGGCGCCCAGCCCCGACCGACAGGGAGACCCGATGCTCTTCGGCCGCACGCCGCAGCTGCCCACCCCCGAGCAGGCGCTCAAGGGCCGCCCCACGCTCGCCTACGCGGTCCCGGAACGGCACACCGTCCTCGGTACGCCGCTGCTCGGCCCCTACCCCGAGGGCCTGGAGACCGCCGACTTCGGCCTGGGCTGCTTCTGGGGCGCCGAGCGCAAGTTCTGGCAGCTCCCGGAGGGCGTGTTCACGACCTTGGTCGGTTACCAGGGCGGTTACACGGAGAACCCGACGTACGAGGAGGTCTGCTCGGGCCTGACCGGTCACACGGAGGCGGTCCGGGTGGTCTACGACCCGCGGCGGATCTCGTACGACGACCTGCTGAAGACCTTCTGGGAGTCGCACGACCCGACGCAGGGCTTCCGGCAGGGCAACGACGTGGGTACGCAGTACCGTTCGGCGATCTACACGCACACCCCGGAGCAGGCCGCGGCGGCGGAGGCCTCCCGCGACGCCTACCAGAAGGTCCTGACCTCCTCCGGCCACGGCATGATCACCACGGAGATCCTCCCGGCCGAGGGCCGCCCCTTCTACCCGGCCGAGGCCTACCACCAGCAGTACCTGGACAAGAACCCGGCGGGCTACTGCGGCCTGGGCGGCACCGGCGTGTCCTGCCCGGTCGGCATCGCCCGCGCCGGTAGCTGACGTCCCCCCCGGCGCGTACTCCGGCGCCCTCACCTCGCGCCGCCGCTCCGGGTGCCCGTCGAGCCCGTAAATCGGGCGACGGCTCCGGCTTCCGCCCCGTACATTCGCCCCTTTACGTCTGTTGAGGGGGAGGGCATGGGCAGTCCGGTGTTCCTGATCGGTGGGGGCTGGGATCGCGCCGAGGTGTACGAACCGTTTCTGCGCACGGTGCGCGGCGAGCGGCGGATCGGGTGTCTGATCCTCGACGAGGGGGACGGGACGGCGCAGTTCGAGCGGTACGCGGGGGCGCTGCGGAAGGCGGGACCGGCATGTGTGCCGGTCCCGCTGCTCGTGCCGCTCGGCGGCCGGTTCGAGCCGGAGACCGCGCTGGACGGGATCGACGGGCTGCTGGTGTGCGGGGGGCTCACGCCCGCGTATCAGGAGGCGCTCGCGGAATGCCTGGAGCGGTTGCCGAGGCTGCTGGCCGAGCGCGGGCTGCCGTACGCGGGCTTCTCCGCCGGTGCCGCCGTGGCCGCGCGGCGGGCCGTGGTCGGTGGCTGGCTGGTGGACGGCGTCCCGGTATGCCCGGAGGAGACCGGGGAGGACCTGGCGGAGGTCGAGGTCCGGGCGGGGCTCGGCCTGGTGCCGTTCGCCGTGGAGGTGCACGCCGCCCAGTGGGGGACGCTGGCCCGGCTGGTCGCGGCGGTAGGGCGGCGGCAGGCGCCGTACGGGGTCGCCGTGGACGAGGACACGCTGCTCACGGTCCATGACGACGAGGCCCGGGTGTCCGGCACCGGCCGGGTGCACGTGGTGCGGCCCGCACCGGACGGGGGCGCGGTGGTACGGGCGTACGGCGGCGGGGAGGGCTTCGGCCTGGAGTAGGGGGAAGAGCGCCCCCGAAGGGGCGCGGGGAACTGCGCGAGCAACCACGACACACCCGCGGTCGGCAGACAACCCAAGGCAGGCAGACGCCCCGCCGCGGGCCGTAGCCCGGCAAGGACTACGGCCAGGCGGGACTACGGCCAGGCGGACCGCAGGTCAGATCGTGGCGGCGTCGATCACGAAGCGGTAGCGGACATCGCTGGCCAGCACCCGCTCGTACGCCTCGTTGACCTCGGACGCGGCGATCAGCTCGATCTCGGCGCCGATGCCGTTCTCCGCGCAGAAGTCCAGCATCTCCTGGGTCTCGCGGATGCCGCCGATCATGGAACCCGCGAGGGTCTTGCCGCCGTTGATCACCGAGAAGAGGTTGAGCGAGACCGGCTCCTCGGGGGCGCCCACGTTCACCAGCGCGCCCTGCGTCTTCAGCAGCGACAGGTAGGCGTTGAAGTCCAGCGGGGCCGACACCGTGGACACGATCAGGTCGAACGTGCCCCGCAGCTCCTCGAAGGTCTTCGGGTCGCTGGTGGCGTAGTAGTGGTCGGCGCCCAGCTTGAGGCCGTCCTCCTTCTTGCGCAGGGACTGCGACAGCACGGTCACCTCGGCGCCGAGCGCGTGCGCGATCTTCACGCCCATGTGGCCGAGGCCGCCCATGCCGAGGATCGCGACCTTCTTGCCGGGACCGGCGTTCCAGCGCTTCAGCGGGGAGTAGGTGGTGATGCCGGCGCACAGCAGCGGCGCGGCGGCGTCCAGCGGCAGCTCGTCGGGGATGCGGACGACGTAGTTCTCGTCGACGACGATCGCCTGCGAGTAGCCGCCGTAGTTGGGCGTGCCGTCCCGGCCGATGGCGTTGTACGTGGCGCCGATGCTCCCGTTCAGGCAGTACTGCTCCTGCCCGGCCCGGCAGTTCTCGCACTCGCGGCAGGAGTCGACCAGGCAGCCGACGCCCACCCGGTCGCCGGCCTTGAACTTGGTCACACCGGGGCCGACCTCCGACACGACGCCCGCGATCTCGTGGCCGGGGACCATCGGGAAGATCGCCTCACCCCAGCCCTCCCGGGCCTGGTGGATGTCGGAGTGGCAGATACCGGCGAACTTGATGTCGATCAGGACGTCGAACTCGCCGACCGCCCGTCGCTCGATGGTCGTGCGCTCCAGCGGGGCCTTCGCGGCGGGCGCGGCGTATGCGGCAACAGTGGTCATGCCGGGTTTCTCCTAGCGGTCGTTCTCGCGCCCGGCTTTCTTGCCACCGGGCACGGCCTCCAGCCTGCCCCGCGTCCGGCCGCGTACCCAGACCACGCCTTTGCGTACGACCGCTGTGCCTACCACCAGCGAGGTCAGGCTCGCGGGCATACGACCAGGAATACTGGACGTATGGACAGCAGGGACGCACAGCCGGACACCACAGCCACCTCCGGCCGGGCCCTGGACCGGCGGGCGGAGCTGAGCGAGTTCCTGCGCAGCCGGCGGGCCCGGCTGAAGCCGGAGGACGTGGGGCTGTCCGGCTTCGGACGGCACCGGCGGGTGCCGGGGCTGCGCCGGGAGGAGCTGGCGCAGCTGGCCGGGGTGTCGGTGGCGTACTACACCCGGCTGGAGCAGGGCAACGGCCGGAACGTGTCGGCGGAGGTGCTGGACGCGATCGCGCGGGCCCTGCGGCTGACGGACGCCGAGCATGCCCATCTGACGCATCTGGCCAAGCCGAAGGCGCTGAAGAAGAGGCAGGGGGCGCGCCAGCAGCAGGTCCGCCCGGCGCTGCGGCAGCTGCTGCAGACCATGGAGGCCGTGCCGGCGTACATCGTGGGCCGGCGCGCGGAGATCCTCGCCTGGAACCGGATGGCGGCGGCCCTCTTCGGCGACTGGGCCCAGGTGCCGCCCGCCGAACGGAACTGGGCCCGGCTGGTGTTCCTGCGCCCCGAGTACCGGGAGCTGTTCGTCGACTGGGAGCAGAAGGCGATCGACATCGTGTGCGCCCTGCGCATGGACGCGGGCTGTTATCCGGACGATCCGAAGCTGTCGGCGCTGGTGGGCGAGTTGTCGGTGAAGAGCGAGGAGTTCCGCCGGCTGTGGGCCACGCACGACGTCAAGGAGAAGAGCCACGGCGTCAAGCACCTGCACCACCCTCTGGTGGGCGACCTCGCGCTGAACTTCGAGAGCTTCCGCCTGACGGACGGCTCGGACCAGTCCCTGGTCACCTATCACGCCGAGCCGGGCTCCCCCACCGCCGAGTCCCTGCGCCTGCTGGCCAGCTGGGGCACGGACGCCACCCGGGCGGTTGCCTCGGTCCAGTCCCCGACGCCGCCGCCTCGGTGACCGCCGGGGCCGTGCCCGGCCGTGTGAGCGGGCCCGGGCCGGGCCCGTGAAACGAACGGTGCCGCCCCCGAGGGAGCGGCACCGCACGAGGTGTGACAGGGGGGCGTCAGACGGCCGAACCGGCCTTCCACTGCGCCCAGTCCATGTTCCAGCCGTTGAGGCCGTTGTCCGGCGAGACCGTCTTGTCGCCGGTGTTCTGGACGACCACGACGTCACCGATCAGGGTGTTGTCGTAGAACCAGGCCGCCGGCGTGCTCGGGTCATTGGCGCCCTTCGCATCCCGCAGACCGACACAGCCGTGGCTGGTGTTCGCGCCGCCGAACACCGACGGCGCGCCCCAGTAGTTGCCGTGGATGAAGGTGCCCGAGGTGGTCAGCCGCATGGCGTGCGGCACGTCCTTGATGTCGTACTCGCCCTTGCCGTCATCGTCGGTGAAGCCGACCGTGGCGCCGTTCATGCGGGTCTGCTTGAACTTCTCGGAGACCACCATCTGCCCCTCGTACGTCTTGTTGTCGGGGGAGCCGGCGGAGATCGGTATGGTCTTGACGACCTTGCCGTTGCGCGTGACCTTCATCTGCTTGGTCTGCGCGTCGACGTAGGAGACCTGGTTGCGGCCGATGTGGAAGGTGACCGTCTTCTGCTGGACGCCGTAGACGCCGCTCGCGCCCTGGACGCCGTCGAGGGCCAGCTTCAGGGTGACGGTGGAGCCTTCCTGCCAGTAGTCCTGGGGGCGGCAGTCCATGCGGTTGGCGTTGAACCAGTGGCAGGCGACCTCCTGGCCGCTGCTGGAGCTGACCGTGATGCCCTTCTGCACGGCCGCCTTGTTCGCGATCGCCTTGTCGAAGTTGATCGACACGGGCATGCCGACGCCGACCGTGGAGCCGTTGTCCGGGGTGAAGGTGCCGATGAAGCTGTTGGCCGGGGAGACCGTGGTGAAGGAGGCGTTCTCGTGGGCTATGCGGCCCTCGGAGTCCTTGGCCTCCGCGGCGACCTTGTAGGTGGTGGACCGCTCCAGCGGGGCGCCGGGCTTCCAGCTCTTCTTGTCGGCGGACAGCTGCCCTGCGACGGGCTTGCCGTCCTGGGTGGTCATGGTGACGCCGGTGAGCGTGCCCTTGCTCACCGAGACGGTGGCGGAGTTGTTGATCGACGCGTTGGCGGAGCCGTCCTTCGGCGTGATCGTGATCTGCGCCTCGGAGGACTTCTTGGCCGCCGCCTCGTCGACCTTGGCCTGCGAGGTGTCGCCGCTGCCGCTGCCGGAGGCGTCGGCGTCGCCGCCGGAACACGCCGTGAGCACCAGCACACCGCCGAGCAGAGCGGAAGCGGCCGCCAGGCGCCCGCGCCGCTTACTGTCCGTCATCACAAGCTTCTCCATCGTTGCCGAGTCGCGAAAACCCCAAGAGTCCCCCGTCAAGAACCATCAACGCTACGGCCGGTTCGTCCCGTTCCCGCCCCGTGGATCTGTGGGGCATCCCACGTACATGGCGCGCTCCACGTCAACGGGTGGGGCCGGGCACCGGTCCGTGCGTCCCCTGGGACGGCGAAAACCCCGGACGGCCGGTGCCGTCCGGGGTCATGGGTGCCCCGGGACGCTCAGCCGATGCCGTCCTCTTCCTCGTCGTCCTCCCCATCATCCCGGTCCAGGTCCCACTCGGGCGAATCGGGGTCGTAGTCGATGCGCTCGCTGGACCAGGACGCCTGCTGGAGCTCCACCCCGGGCACCTCGCCGACCAGGTCGAACGGGTCCACGAGATAGGCCAGGGCCTCCGCGGTGTCTTCCGTCACAGCGGACTCGGCGTGCGCCCGCTCCGCCTCCGGCAGGTCGGAGTCCCCGGCGACCCGGCGCAGCGCGGCCTTGGTCACCTCGCTCTCGTCCCGCACCTCCAGCACCAGCTCCACCCGAAGCCGCACAAAACGTGATGTCTCTTCTGTGCTCATGGCGGGAGCGTACGGCCGAAACCTCCCGTGACTTTCCTGTGACCCGCGCCTTTCACTAACATCGCCCCACACGGCCAATTCGCCAGCGTCACAAGGGGATCGATATTCCGTGTCATCCGCTCGCCGCCCGTTGCTGACCGCCACCGCCGCGGGCACCCTCCTGTGCGCACTGTGGTTCGTCCCGTCCGCGAACGCCTCGCAGAACACCCCCGCGAAAGAGACGGCGACCGCGCCAACACCCGCCCGGGTGACCCACGTCGTGCAGGCCAGAGCGGTGTCGGCGCCGGCCACGACCACGGACCGGGTGGCCGAGGAAGCCGAACTGGCCGACACCGGCGGCTTCGACACCACCCCGTACGTCGTCGGCGGGAGCCTGTTCCTCGCCGTGGGCGCCGGTTTCGTCGTGTACTCGGTGCGCCGCGAACGCCTGGGCTTTTAATTTGTCTTGACTAAACCTTGACAGTCCGCACATAGTTCGCCCATGAAGAGATCATCGGGCGTGCGGCTGTGCGCCACCGCAGCTGTGAGCGTGCTGTCGCTCGCCCTCGTCACGGGTTGTGGCGACGAGAAGTCGAAGGACTCCGGGGCCACCTCGGGCAAGGACGCCGCGAAGCCGGCCGCCAAGACGCTGAGCGCGGCGGAACTGCAGAAGCTGATCATCGCCAAGGGCGACGTGCCCGGGCACGAGGTCGGGCCGGTCGAGGGCGGCGTCCCGGACCGCGGCAAGGTCAAGGCCGGGGACGCCAAGTGCGAGCCGGTGCTCCAGGCGTTCACCGGCATCGCGCCCGGCGCCCCGGCGGCGAACACCAGCCGCATGGCCACGCAGGAGCAGAAGACCCCCGCGGCCGAGCCCACCTCCCCCGAGGAGCTGACCGAGGGCGCCCTCAAGGACGAGTTCGGCAAGGCCATGGACATGGACGTCACCGTGGTCACCCTGGCCTCGTACGACGGGGACGGCGCCGAGCGGGCCCTGACCTCGGTGCAGGACGCGGTCAAGGCCTGCGCGGGCGGGTTCTCCGGCGAACAGGACGGCGAGAAGGGCAAGTTCACCAAGGTCGCCGCGGAGAAGTCCGCCGGCACCGGTGACGCGTCGGTGGCCTTCACCGCGACCAACGAGTCGGGCGAGGACGGCTCCCTGCCGCTGCACGCCGAGGTGGTGCGGCACGGCAGGACCCTCGCGGTGTACACCACGGTCAACATCGGCGCGATGATGAGCAAGAAGCCCTACACGGTCTCCGCTCCGGTCATGAAGGCGCAGGCCGCCAAGCTGAAGTGACGTTACGTCACGTCACCCACAGGGCGGGGCCCCGGCCGGGGCCCCGCCCTCGTTCACCGCAGCGGACCGGTGACCTTCTCCACGGCCGCCACCAGCTCTCCGCCGCGCACGAAGGCGTCGGCGGCGGCCAGGTCGGGCGCCAGGAACCGGTCCGGACCCGGGCCCCCCACGCCCGCGGCGCGCACGGCCTCGATCACGGCCCGCGTGGCGGGCGCCGGGGCGAGCCCCTCGCGCAGCTCGATGGCGCGGGTGGCCGCGTACAGCTCGATGGCGATGACCCGGGTGAGGTTGTCCACGGCGGTGCGCAGCTTGCGCGCTGCCGACCAGCCCATGGAGACGTGGTCCTCCTGCATGGCGGAGGACGGGATGGAGTCCGCGGAGGCCGGTACGGCCAGCCGCTTCAGCTCGCTGACCAGCGCGGCCTGCGTGTACTGGGCGATCATCAGCCCGGAGTCCACACCGGCGTCGTCGGCGAGGAACGGCGGCAGGCCGTGGCTGCGGTTCTTGTCCAGCAGCCGGTCGGTGCGACGCTCGGCGATCGAGCCGAGGTCGGCGGCGGCGATGGCGAGGAAGTCCAGCACGTAGGCCACGGGCGCGCCGTGGAAGTTGCCGTTGGACTCCACCCGTCCGTCGGGCAGTACGACCGGGTTGTCCACGGCGGAGGCCAGCTCCCGGTCGGCGACCAGGCGGGCGTGCGCGACCGTGTCGCGTCCGGCGCCGGCGACCTGCGGGGCGCAGCGCACGGAGTAGGCGTCCTGGACGCGCGGGGCGTCGTCCTGGTGGTGCCCGGTGAGCCCCGAGCCCTTCAGCACGGCGAGCATGTTGGCGGCGCTGGCGCCCTGTCCCGGGTGCGGGCGGATGGCGTGCAGCTCGGGCGCGAGGACCTTGTCGCTGCCGAGCAGTGCCTCCAGGGTGAGGGCGGCGGTGACGTCGGCGGACTTGTAGAGGGTGTCCAGGTCGGCGAGGGCCATGATCAGCATGCCGAGCATGCCGTCGGTGCCGTTGAGCAGGGCGAGGCCCTCCTTCTCGCGCAGCTCGACGGGCCGGATGCCGTGCTCGGCGAGCAGTTCGCCCGCGGGCCGGACGCGCCCGTCGGGGCCCTCCGCCTCGCCTTCGCCCATGAGCGTGAGCGCGCAGTGGGACAGCGGGGCCAGGTCGCCGGAGCAGCCCAGGGAGCCGTACTCGTGCACGACCGGGGTGATCCCGGCGTTCAGCACGTCGGCCATGGTCTGCGCGACCTCGGGGCGCACCCCGGTGTGGCCCGAGCAGACGGTCTTCAGCCGCAGGAACATCAGGGCGCGTACGACCTCGCGCTCCACCCGGGGGCCCATGCCGGCGGCGTGCGAGCGGACGATGTTGCGCTGCAGCTGGGCGCGCAGCTCCGGGCTGATGTGCCGGGTCGCCAGGGCGCCGAAGCCGGTGGAGACGCCGTAGACCGGGTCGGGCTTGGCCGCCAGCGCGTCCACGATCTCCCGGGCCGCCGCGAGGGCCGCCACCGCCTCCGCCGACAGCTCGATGCGGGCACCGCCGCGCGCCACGGCGAGAACGTCGGACGCCGTGACCCCGGACGTCCCCACCACCACAGTGTGCATATCCATATTCAGGAGCGTACGCATTGAATGCGGCGATGTCACTAGTGGGCGCCGGAGTCACCCCTTACCGCAGGCTGTGCGTTTCACCTCACAACCGACGACACCCCAGGGCACCGGGGGCCGCCTCGGGACCGGCGCCCACCTCAGGGTCGGCGCCCCTCTCGCGACCGGCACCCGTCTCACGATCGGCACCCCCCTCACGACTGGGGCCCGTCTTAGGGCCAGCGCCCGCCTCACGGTCGGCGCCCACCTCAGGGCCGGCGCCCGCCTCACGACCGGCACCCGTCTCACGACCGGCACCCTCACGCGATCGGCATCCCCCTCACGACCAGCACCCGCCTCACGGCCGGGGCCCGTCTTAGGGCCGGCGCCCGCCTCACGGTCGTGCCCGCCTCAGGGCCGGCGCCCGCCTCGCCACCGGCACCCGACTCACGATCGGCACCCTCACGCGATCGGCATCCCCCTCACGACCAGCACCCGCCTCACGACTGGCGCCCGTCTTAGGGCCAGCGCCCCTCTCGCGACCGGCACCCGTCTCACGACCGGCATCCCCCTCACGACCAGCACCCGCCTCACGGCCGGGGCCCGTCTTAGGGCCAGCGCCCGCCTCAGGGCCGGCGCCCGCCTCACGACCGGCACCCTCTCAGGGCCGGCGCCAACCTCACGGTCGGCGGCCGCGGAAGCGGCGGCGTTCGGCGTGTGAGGGTGGTGGCTCGTCGGCCAGCCGGACGACCGGGTCGCCGGGCCCCTCCCGGCCGGCCACCACCGGACGGTCCAGACGCAGCGCCTTGGCCCGGTACTGGGCGGCGTCCGCGAGCCGGAACAGCCGCCGGGCGTCGCGCACCTCGCCGATCGCCTCCTCGGTCGAGGCGACCCCGCACGCCACCCCCTCCCCCGGCTCCAGCTCCCCGGCCCGGCGGCACAGCTCGTCCGCCGCCTTCACCACATCGTCGGCGGGCGGCCCGACCGCGACCAGGCAGAACTCGTCCCCGCCGAGCCGCGCGACCAGCGCGTCCGGCACCATCGCCCCGCACAGCGACAGCACCGAGCCGAAACGCTCCAGCAGCCGGTCGCCGACGGCGTGCCCGAGGGTGTCGTTGACCCGCTTGAGCCCGTTGAGGTCACAGACGACCAGGCTGACCACCGCGCCCTCCGCGCGGTGCCGCTCGACGGCCTCCTCCAGGCACACGTCCACGGCCCGCCGGTTGGCCAGACCGGTGAGGGCGTCGGTGTACGCGAGCCGGCGGGCCTCCTCCAGCCGCTCGGTCTGCGCGATCCCCGCGGCGACGACGGCGGCGAGCACGGTGGCGAACTCGGAGTCGGCCCGCGCGAACGCCGGCGCGCCGGCCGCGCGGGCCACATACAGCTCACCCCAGGCCCGGCCGTGCAGTACGACGGGGGCGACGACACAGCACCCGCGCCCCCGGCGGCGCAGGGCGGCGACCCGCTGGTGGAAGTACCCGGGCGTGCCGGCGGCGGCGCCCTCGGCGGTCTCCACCCAGGCGTTGGGCCCACCGCCACCGGCCCACCGCTCGTGCAGGAACTCGGTGATCTCCGGGAACTGGTGCACCGGATAGGTCTCGGCCTCGGGGAACTCCTCCTCGTCCGGGGCCCTGTCCCCCACGTTCGCGAGGACCCGGAGCCGGCCCAGCTCCCGCTCCCAGACCGACAGCGCGGCGAAGGTGCCGTCCAGCGCGTGGCAGGCACCGAGGGCGGCGGCCTGCCAGCACTCCCGGGGGGTGTGCGCCGCCGCCATGCCCTGAGCCAGCGCCACGACCGCGGCGAGCCGCTTGTCCTCACCCATTACTCCAGGTTAGGGAATAATGCGGATATAAGGGATATCGGTGCGGCGATCAGGTGGCCGGCCCACACCCGGACCACAGATGTCCGGTTCCCCTTACTCCCCGGGCCACTCCGGCTTGCGCTTCTCGTTTCACTCTCCCGGCCACTCCGGCTTGCGCTTCTCGTTGAAGGCGGCGACGCCCTCGGCGCGGTCGCCCGAGAAGGCCACCGAGCGCCATGCCGCGTCCTCGACCTCCAGCCCGGCCCGCAGATCCAGCCCGTGACCCAGCCGCAGCGCCCGCTTGGCGGCCCGCAGCCCCACCGGCGAGTTCCCGGCGATCCGCTCCCCGAGCGCCAGCGCCTCCTCGCGGTCCCGGCCCTCCTCCACCAGCCGGTCCACCAGCCCGAGCCGGGCGGCCTCCTCCGCTTCCACCCGCCGGGCCGAGAAGATCAGCTCGGCGGCCCGCGCGGCCCCGACCCGCCGGGGCAGCAGCTGCGTACCGCCGCCGCCCGGGATCACGCCCACGGACACCTCCGGCAGCCCCACCACGGCCGTACGGTCGGCCACGATCAGGTCGCAGGAGAGCGCCAGCTCGAAGCCGCCGCCCAGCGCGAAGCCGTGCACCGCGGCGATCGTCGGCATCGGCAGCTCCAGCACCCCGGTGTAGGCCCCGCGCGCCACCGGCCGCTGCCGGACCAGGTCGGCGTCGGTGAAGGAGTTCCGCTCCTTCAGGTCCGCCCCGACACAGAACGCCCGTTCGTGCGACGAGGTCAGCACGACCACCCGGGCGGCGGGGTCACCGGCGAGCGCGGCGCACGCGCCCGCGAGGGAGCGGGCCATCTCCGTGGAGACGGCGTTCATCGCCTTGGGCCGGTCCAGCACCAGCTCCGCGACATGCCCGTGCCGCCGCACCAGCACGAACTCCCCGTACCGCTCCTCGCTCATGACACCCTCCGGTTAACGCGGGTTAACTCACTGTGGCTCCGATCATGGCAGCCGTACCCGATCCGGGAAAAGACTGGGGGGCCACACCCGTTCGAGTGACGTCCCGGCCGTCTCCCCGCGGACCGCCCACAGCGGCGCGTAGCGTGCGCCGGCCATGGCGCGCGGCGGGGAGGGAATGACACCGACACCTGGACGGTCCGGCGCGGAGGGGGAGCACACGCCGGAGAGTGCGCCGGGCGTACGACGCGGCCGCCACCGCAAGCCCCATCGTCACCGGCTGCCGCTCACCGCCACGGGACTGACCCTGGCCGCGGCCCTCCTCGCCCTCGCCCGCATCACGGACGCCTCCGACACCCTCGGCACGCCCCGGGCCGCGCCCCGCCCGGCCCCCGCACCGAGGCAGCACCCCGCACGCCGACGCCGACCGTCACCCCCACCCCACCACTACCGCCGCCCACCACGACCACACCCGAGGCAAAGCCGGCGGGCCCCGCCCCGACCGGGATGTGCCTGCCCCTGATCGGCCTCTGCGTGGACGTACTCGGCGATCCGGCGGCTAGGAGGACCGGCCCTCGCGCCGGTTGAGCAGCCACGGCTCGACCACGCCGAGCCCGCGCACCGGCCGCTGCCACATCGGCTGGAGGGCGAAGCGGTACGACGGGGACTCCTCGCCCTCCTTCTCGGCCGCCGCGGCCTCCGCCTCGGAGACGGGCGCCTCACCGGTGCGGATCAGCTCCTCGGCGAAGGCGCTGTCCACCAGGACCGCGTCCCGGGGCGCTATGGAGGTCAGCCGGGACGCGAGGTTGACCGTCGTACCGAACACATCACCCATCCGGGTGGTGACCGTGCCGAAGGCCATGCCGACCCGCAGCTCGGGCATCGTCTCGTCGTTCGCCAACGTCTCCACCAGGCGCAGCGCGATGTCCGCGGCCACACCGGCGTCGTCCGCCGCGTACAGCACCTCGTCGCCGAGGGTCTTGATCAGCCGGCCGCCGCGGGCGGCCACCAGGTCGGCGGCGGTGGTCTCGAAGGCCTCGACCAGCTCGCCCAGCTCCTCTTCCTCCATCCGGCGGGTGAGCCGGGTGAACCCGACGAGGTCGGCGAAACCGACGGCGAGCCGACGGTCGACCATCTCCTCGTCGTCGGCGGCCTGCACGACCCGGCCGGTCGCGGCGGCGAGCTGGCGGCGCCAGACGTAGACCAGGAACTCCTCCAGCTCCGGCAGCAACAGCTCGACCAGCGGGTACGTCACCTCGGTGCGGGTCATGCCCGGCTCCGGCGGCTCGGTCAGCCCCTCCAGGAACGAGTCGATCTGCCACTCGGCCAGCCGGGCCGTGGTCTGCCCGGTGGACCGGGCCACCTGCACCGCCATGGCCTCGCTGAGCAGCCCCGCCTCCACCAGACCGGCGAGCCGCCGCAAGGCCAGGACGTCGGCCTCGGTGAGGGCCTTGGCCTGCCCTATGTCCGCGAACCCCATCGCCCGCCAGAACCGGGACGCCAGCTCCATGGAGACACCGGCGCTACGGGCCGCCTGGAACGGGGTGTAACGGCGCTCGGCACCCAGGATGAGCTGTTCGAGCCGCAGGGCCAGCGGGTCCTCGCCGTTGTCGGGGGCGTGGGGATCCACCCGGCCGTCCCCGCCAGCGCCGGAGCCCGTGTCGTCGACGGTCACGCCTGCTGCCCTTCCGATCTGCCGCGGTCAGGTATCGACCGGCCTCAACTCTACGGCAGGTGTGCGCCAGCTCACTCCGTCGGGTTGGGCCGTCGGGACCCTTCCCGGCACCGGTCACACCAACCGGCACCAGCGCCGCGGCCGCGGGGGCTACGCCCCCGAACCCCCTGGACGGACCAGGCCCGGGGCGGCCCCCACCGCCGCCGACCGGGAGGCGGGACGGCGGGGCGGCCGCGCACGGCGGGAAGGGGACGTGCCGGGGGGTGTCCGCCCGCAGCGGTTGGCGCGTCAACACGAGCACCTCCACGGCCAACCGATTCCGCGCCGTTCCGAGGACGGACACCCCCCGGCGCGGCCCCGACCCCCCACGCACCGTAGGCGCGACGCGCACCCCCACACACCCGCACAGGCGCCGCAGGCATCGCCCCACAACCCGCACCCGAAACACGACACGACGCCCGCACACAACCCGCACCCGAGACACGAACCCGAACCCCGAAACCGCACCCGCACAGGCACCGCAGGCACCGCAGGCACCCCCCACCCGGACACCGCGCCGTACCCCCCAAGCCCCCGAAGCCCCGAGGCGCCCGAGCCCCTCGCGGCCCCCGCCCAGGCCCCGCCCAGGGTCACGCAGGTCGGAGATGAACGATGTCCCCCGCCCCCACCGGCTCCTGAACCCCTTCCCCCGTGGCGATGACCAGCCGCCCGTCCCCGTCCAGCGCCACGGCCTCCCCCACCACCGAACGGTCCCCGGGCAACTCCGCCCGGACCGTGCGGCCGAGCGTGGCGCACCCCGCCGTGTACGTCTCCTGCAACCCGCACACCGAGGGATCGCCCCCCGCCGCCCGCCACCGCCCGTACCAGTCCTCCAGCGCCCGCAGCACCGCCCGCAGCAGCGGATCCCGGTCCGTCCCCGCCGCCCCGGCCAGCGCCAGCGACCCGGCCTGCGGAACCGGCAGCTCGTCCGCCCGCAGGCTGACGTTGATGCCGACACCGATGACGACCCCGCCGTCCCCGGCCCGCTCCGCGAGGATCCCCCCGGCCTTGCGCTCCTCGCCGCCGACGGTCACCAGCAGGTCGTTCGGCCATTTGAGCGCCGTGTCCACGCCCGCCGCCCGCGCCAGCCCGGTCGCCACCGCGACCCCGGTGAGCAGCGGCAGCCACCCCCACCGCTCCACCGGCACCTCACGGGGCCTGAGCAGGACGGAGAAGAACAGCCCGGACCGCGGCGGCGCGCTCCACCGCCGGTCCAGCCGTCCCCGGGCCTCCGTCTGCTCCTCCGCGACCAGCACCACCCCCTCCTCGACGTCCCCGGCGGCGGCCCGCGCCACGAGGTCGGAGTTGGTGGAACCGGTCTGCCGTACCACCTCGATATCGCGGTACAGGCCCCCTTCACGGACCAGCCCGCGTCGCAGTGCCGCGGCGTTCAGGGGCGGACGGTCGAGGTCGGACCAGCGGTTGTCGTCTGATGGATTCTGCGGCGTCATGCAAGCCACCCTAGGTGTGGTAAACGACGCACTGCTGATCGGTAGCCCCACCACTACTCTACGAATGAGTAACCGTCCCCCCCCTTTTGAGCAGGCAGGGAGCCGCATCCCGATGTCCGAGCCGGAAGAGCGTCACGAGATCCACGAGATCCAAGGGATCGACATTCACACGACCGCGGGGAAGCTCGCGGATCTCCAGCGGCGCATCCACGAGGCGACGCACGCCGGTTCGGAACGCGCCGTCGAAAAGCAGCACGCCAAGGGCAAGCTGACGGCCCGTGAGCGGATCGAGCTGCTGCTGGACGAGGGCTCGTTCGTCGAGCTGGACGAGTTCGCCCGGCACCGCTCGACGAACTTCGGTCTGGACAGCAACCGCCCCTACGGCGACGGCGTGGTCACCGGCTACGGCACCGTCGACGGCCGCCCGGTCGCCGTCTTCTCCCAGGATTTCACCGTCTTCGGCGGCGCCCTCGGCGAGGTCTACGGCCAGAAGATCGTCAAGGTGATGGACTTCGCCCTGAAGACCGGCTGCCCCGTCATCGGCATCAACGACTCCGGCGGCGCCCGCATCCAGGAAGGCGTCGCCTCCCTCGGCGCGTACGGCGAGATCTTCCGCCGCAACACCCACGCCTCCGGTGTCATCCCGCAGATCAGCCTGGTCGTCGGCCCGTGCGCCGGCGGTGCGGTGTACTCCCCGGCCATCACCGACTTCACCGTCATGGTCGACCAGACCTCGCACATGTTCATCACCGGACCGGACGTCATCAAGACCGTCACCGGCGAGGACGTCGGCTTCGAGGAGCTGGGCGGCGCCCGCACCCACAACACCGCCTCCGGCGTGGCCCACCACATGGCCGGCGACGAGAAGGACGCCGTCGAGTACGTCAAGCAGCTGCTGTCGTACCTGCCGTCCAACAACCTCTCCGAGCCCCCGGTCTTCCCCGAGGAGGCGGACCTCGCCGTCACCGACGAGGACCGCGAGCTGGACACGCTCGTCCCCGACAGCGCCAACCAGCCCTACGACATGCACACGGTGATCGAGCACGTCCTGGACGACGCCGAGTTCTTCGAGACCCAGGCCCTGTTCGCGCCGAACATCCTCACCGGCTTCGGCCGGGTCGAGGGCCATCCGGTCGGCGTCGTCGCCAACCAGCCGATGCAGTTCGCCGGCTGCCTGGACATCGCCGCCTCCGAGAAGGCCGCCCGCTTCGTGCGCACCTGCGACGCCTTCAACATCCCCGTGCTGACCTTCGTGGACGTCCCCGGCTTCCTGCCCGGCGTCGGCCAGGAGCACGAGGGCATCATCCGGCGCGGCGCCAAGCTGATCTACGCCTACGCCGAGGCCACCGTCCCGCTGATCACCGTCATCACCCGCAAGGCCTTCGGCGGCGCCTACGACGTCATGGGCTCCAAGCACCTGGGCGCCGACCTCAACCTGGCCTGGCCCACCGCCCAGATCGCGGTGATGGGCGCCCAGGGCGCGGTCAACATCCTGCACCGTCGCACCATCGCCGAAGCGGACGACGTGGAGGCCACCCGGGCCCGGCTGATCCAGGAGTACGAGGACACCCTCCTCAACCCCTACGTCGCGGCCGAGCGCGGCTACGTCGACGCGGTGATCATGCCGTCCGACACCCGCGCGCACATGGTCCGCGGCCTGCGTCAACTGCGCACCAAGCGGGAATCCCTCCCTCCGAAGAAGCACGGCAACATCCCCCTGTAGGCCCCGCCGACCCCGGGAGCGGTCATGAACATCAAGGTC
Source organism: Streptomyces nogalater (assembly GCF_039532885.1). NCBI lineage: Bacteria > Bacillati > Actinomycetota > Actinomycetes > Kitasatosporales > Streptomycetaceae > Streptomyces > Streptomyces nogalater. Next base: position 225,370 of record NZ_BAAASM010000015.1, read on the forward strand.
GTACGAGGCAACCCCACCCCGGAGGAGCTGGCCGCCGCCCTGGCGGTGGTCCGCGCCCGCGCCGCGGCGGCGGCCACCACGCCGTCCGGCGCGCGGGGCCCGAGGGACGCGTGGTCCGACCCGGCCCGCATCGCCGCCCGGCACGTCCCGAAGCCGGGCCCGGCGTCCTGGACGCGCACCTACTGGCCGGGCCAGGGCTGACCGTCCGCGGCCGGAGACCCCGGGTGCCGATTTGAGTACGCCTACTCAGGCACCCGCACCCGGTCCGGCCGCACGCTGGGGGCATGCTGTGGTCAGATCCGGAGAACGAGCCGCCCGAGGACCTGCGCGAGGCGCAGAACATGCTCCGTCGGCTCGGGCTCCTCATGGCGCTGGCCATGGTCCTGGCGATGATCGTGATCGGCCTGAGGTGAGCAGCCCGGCACGCCGTGGCTAACCTGGCCGCATGACTGCCAATCGCCGCAGGCGACTCGTGCTCGCCTCCCAGTCCCCCGCCCGGCTGGGCCTGCTCCGGCAGGCCGGATTCGCCCCCGAGGTCATCGTGAGCGGCGTCGACGAGGACGCCGTCACCGCCCCCACCCCGGCGGAGCTGGCGCTCGCGCTGGCCGAGGCGAAGGCGTCGGTGGTCGCGGCACGGCCCGAGGTGCAGGGCGCCCTGGTGATCGGCTGCGACTCGGTGCTGGAGCTGGACGGCAGGGCGCTCGGCAAGCCGGCCGACGCCGAGGAGGCCACCGCCCGCTGGAAGAACATGCGCGGACGGGCGGGGGTGCTCCAGACGGGGCACTGCGTGTGGGACACGGAGGCCAAGCGGTACGTGTCGGCGACCGCCTCCACCGTCGTCCGGTTCGGTGAACCCAGCGACGCCGAGGTCGCCGCGTACGTGGCCTCCGGGGAGCCCCTCCACGTGGCCGGCGCCTTCACCCTGGACGGCCGTTCGGCGCCGTTCATCGAGGGCATCGAGGGCGACCACGGCAATGTGATCGGCATCAGCCTGCCCCTGATCCGCCGGCTCCTGGCGGAACTGGGCGTCGGCATCACGGAGTTGTGGGCGCCGGAGCACTGACCCGGGCGCGGACGGAACCCCGGGGCGGATCGGAGTCCTGGGGCCGGACGGACTCCCGGGGCGGGACGGAGTCCTGGGGCTCGTCGCCGCCGTCCCGGGACTCGTACGCACGGCCCGTCGGCGCGTCCCCGTCGACGGGTTCCGCACCCGGCTCCGGTCCCGCCGCCGGCCCGGTCCCCTGCCCGGGCGGGCCGCCGAAGGCCGCGCCCTGCGCCCCGGCCGCACGGTCGTACGTCATCAGGAGCAGCACGATCAGCCCGAGGACGACGACCAGGAACACGAACGCCGCCACGCCGAACAGTCCCCAGGCGAACGCGCCGAGCAGACCGTGCACCACGGCCGCGCTGACCAGCACCACCCGGCCGAAGCCGGCCGGGGCGCGGTCGCGTAGCGCGACGAGCAGGGACACCAGCGCGCACAGCGCGAAGTAGAGCCCGAAGACGACTCCGCCGACCTTCGACGACGTCGCCATGACATCGGGGTCGAGGCCGGCCAGGGACATCTTCTGCCGGTCGACGACGACCCCGAGGAGCCAGTTCACCGCCACGACGGCCAACGCCTCCACGAAGAGGACGACCGCCACCACCCATGTCACCGGTCTGCGTACCACCGGGCCCCACCCACTCTCACGCCGTCAGCCTGTTACCCCAGGTACGTCCGAGACACCGGGAACGCTACTAACGGGTAAACCAGGGGACAAGGGTTCGGGCGGAAGCAAAGAATCATTGGGCCATTCGTAGGGACTCGACAAAGAAACAGAGTGGGCCGCAGCACGCCCGCACAGAGACCTTGACCACATGACAGGGCTAGGGTTTTCCCCAAGAGTCCTGCGTACCCGGGTGCGACATGGGCTTTCTCTGGTCGGGCGAGCCTCGGATCACGCTCCGTGTGGGCAAGCTCACCATTGGGGACGGGTCGAAGAGCCGTGTCGGCAGTCCCTAAACTCGGCTTGTTTCAAGGAGGGAGCCTCAATCGTGCGCAAGGTGCTCATCGCCAACCGTGGCGAAATCGCTGTCCGCGTGGCCCGGGCCTGCCGGGACGCCGGGATCGCGAGCGTGGCCGTCTACGCCGACCCGGACCGGGACGCTCTGCATGTCCGCGCCGCGGATGAGGCGTTCGCCCTGGGCGGTGACACCCCGGCCACCAGCTATCTCGTCATCGACAAGATCCTGCACGCCGCCCGCGAGTCCGGTGCGGACGCCGTCCATCCGGGTTACGGCTTCCTCTCGGAGAACGCCGAGTTCGCCCAGG
>NZ_BAAASM010000016.1:0-659 GCF_039532885.1 Streptomyces nogalater
CACCTTCGCCAAGAACTGGATGGACGAGTACCACGGCGGCCTGAAGAAGTACGACGACTACAAGGAGCAGGACTCCGAGCACCTGCTGGAGACCACCGGCAAGCAGCTGCGCAAGCTGATGAGCTGGGTCAACGAAGAGACCATGTAGGCCGATGCGTAACTCGGCAGGCGAGGGGAAAAGGGGATGCGCAGGGTGACGTGCAGTTGGTGATCACCGCACTCCCGTGATGGGTGCCGGCCTCGGAGCGCACATATTCCTGCCCGGCTCCGACCTCTTGGGGCGCAACCGAACGCTGAGACCGGCTGACTTCCAGTGACAGACGTCAGCGTGGCCGTCTCACCCAGTGTGCTGCTTCTCCCGGGTGACAAGCCCCGGACGTCCGCCCACCCGAAGGACCAACGCCGCCCACGATGTTCGCCAGGACGCGAAGGACAACCACTGATGACGACGCCCACGATCGAGCTCAAGCCGTCCGCCAGCCCGCTCGCCGCCGCAGAGCGCGAGGCGATCCTGGCCAACCCGGGCTTCGGCCGCCACTTCACCGACCACATGGTGACGATCAAGTGGACCGAGGGCCGCGGCTGGCACGACGCCCAGCTCGTTCCGTACGGTCCGATCTCGCTGGATCCCTCCACGCACGTCCTGCACTACGGCCAGG